>CAYMTN010000036.1:0-32014 GCA_964393335.1 uncultured Anaerolineaceae bacterium | reverse complement strand
CGTCCTCAAAGGTTTGAGGCCGCCACTTCAAATACAGCGCCTGAGCGGGCACAGTCTGCCTCCCTACTTGGTATGAATACGCTTAGTGTAGCAAGCCGCAAGGGCGGTTCGCAAATCTTAACCCCTGTGGCACCAGGAGTGGTATAATAGCACTATACGCTCAATCGGATGACAACGCATGGCAGCATGCGCCCGACACTTAAGGAGATATCTGTATGGGAAGCCTGGGAACACCTGAATTGATCTTGATCCTGGCGGTCGTGGTTTTGCTCTTCGGTGTGGGGCGTGTCTCGCGCATTGGCGGCGAGATGGGTTCCGCTATCCGCGAATTTCGTAAGGGACTCAAGGGCGAAGACGAAACCGGCGACGAGTCGCATAGCTGACCGGCGACGTATTGCAGTCCTGAGACGCCATCCCTCAATTACGACTCTCAAACACCCTCACTGCGTGACGCATCTGGTCTACGCAGTGAGCGTGTTGTGTGTGGCATCGCATGAATTAACCCGGCGTCGGAGTCGCTTCCTGGAAGAGCGGCTGATCCTGCCCGATGCGGAATGTCGCCTGCAACTGCCCTGCCGAATCACGCAGCGTCACCACTTCGCCCTCGCGCCAGGCGGGAGCCTCTCGATTCCAGTAGAGCGCGGCGGGCGTATTTTGCCCCTGGCGTGAAAAGACCCGCACGCGGCTGCCTTGCTGCATGCGGAATTCCGGGAAACGGAACGTATCGCCCTCCACGTTGCTGAGCGTCCACCCTTGCAAGTTGATCACGTTGCCCAGGTTACGCAGCTCGACGGCTTCGCTGTTCACGTCGCCCCAGAACACCACGTCGGCAATCTCGACCTGGGCGTTGACCGGCGTCGGCGGCAGCGTCACGGTCGGCGCGACGCGTGTCAGCGAAAACGGCGTATTGCTGGGCGTCGGCGCGGGGGTCGCCGTGTTCAACACGTTGCAGCCTTCCACCGGGATGATCAGCACATCACCGATGTGCAGAATCGAGTTTTCGTCGAGGCCGTTCGCCAGCAGCACGTCCCCAGGATAAACGCCGTACTCCTGCGCGATGGTGATGATCACGTCCCCGGACTGGACCACATGCCGGATGCAGCCGTCATTTTGCGGCGTAGGGCTGGGCTGGCCCGGCGGCAGATCGGTCGGGATGGGCGGCAGCAGCGCGGGATCAATCGTCGCGACGGCGGTCACATTAGGCACTTCGATGCCTTCCTCGCCGATCGGCGTCGCCGTAATCACGGAGACCTGCGGGGCGGCCTGCTGAATCGCGGCCAGCGTCAACTGCTGGGCATCGATGGTGCCTTGATATTCGCCGGGCTGCAAGACAAAGCCCGGCAGCGGCGTCGCCGTGAGAATCACGATCTGCGTGGGGCCTTCGCCCGGCTCTTCTGGACGCCAGTAGCTCTGGTACACGCTGACGAACACGGCCACCACCGCAAGCGTAACAAGAATATTGACGGTGATAAATCCAACCAGCACCCGACGGCTCATCTCTTGCACCTACCCTTGACCTGTGGAAACAATAGGCGGCGATACCGCCCAGTCATATTAGCATAGGCGCTCAGCCGGGGCAATGTGAATCGTTTGAGCGCGGTTAAGGTGCGCGCGGTGATTGCTTCTCACCCCCAGGTTGTTGTATCCTCAAAGAGATGCCGGAAACGTCTGTGGTTTGTGATATCTGCGGGAGAAACGGCGATGGACCCGAACGCGCTGGTTGTGATGGTGATGCTGTTGGTGGGCGTGCTGCTGATGTTGATCGGCATGAATTCATAAAGTTGCCGCGGTGCGCGGCGGGTAGGATGCGGCCCATGCTGGACCACAGCGCTTCACCGCAAGACCTGATCGATGCCATGCGGCGTGAGACGGACCCCACGCGGCAGAGCCAGATCATTGCCGAACTGGGCGCGCGGGGTGTTGTCGAGGCCGTCGAGCCGCTCATGCAAGAAGTGCTGCGCAACGACTATCCGAGCGGCGCGGCGATTGCGGCCCTGGGCGACATCGGCGATCCGCGCGCGGTGGACGTGCTGATCCAGAGCTTCCGCCACCAAAACCTCGGCTGGATGGCGAAAGATGCCCTGGTGCGGATCGGGACTCCGGCGATCAGGCCGCTGATCGCGGCGCTGGGCCACGAAAACCCGGACATCCGGTTTGTGACGGTGCGCACGCTGGGCGAGTTGTGCGATCCGAGCGCGATCGAACCGCTGCAAGCCGTGATCGCCCATGACCCGGACGCGACCAACCGCCAGGCGGCGCGGCATACGCTGAAAACGCTGCTGCTCGATCACCTGAAACACGAACGCGCGGACGCGCGCCAGTTGGCCGTGCGCGGCCTGGAATGGCTGGACGACGCGCGTTCCATCGAGGCGCTGCAACCCGTCGCCAGCCGCGACCCGGACGAAGACGTCCGGCAGGCGGCCCAGGCTGCGATCCGGCGGTTGGTGCAGGGTGTCGAGCGTGACCCGTTTGCCGAACACGACCTCCCGCTGCGCAGCCGGGAAACCAGCCTGCTGCTGAACCGGGTCCAACGGCAGGCAGACGTCCAGATCGCACGCGTGGATAATCTGGACGACCTGCCCGGCGAAGCTGCCACCATCGATACGCTGCTCGACATGATCCGCCAGCACGCGGACGTCGCCGTGCGGGCGCTGGCACGCGAGGCGCTCGTCGCGCTGTGCACCGACTACCTGCGCTGCGCCAGCGCCGACGCGCGCCTGCTGGCCGTGCGCGGACTGGGCCAGCTTGACGCGCCGGAAACTCAGCGTATGCTGGCGCAGGTTGCGGCGGACGATCCGAGCGACACAGTCCGGCAGGCAGCCCGCGCCGTGTTGCCCCCCGCCTGAACTCATCCCCCACAATCGATTTTTTGCGCCCTGTCCCCATTCCGTGTGTATAGTTAGTGCCGGAGACGTGACCGGCCTTCAGCCGGTTCGACACGCAGAGGAAACGCGCTTGGTTATGCCCAAACACACACCGTCCCCAGCGGCAGCCCGTTCGACGACGGGCCGTTGGCTGCTCGCCGGGTGGCACCTCGTCCAGGCCGGAGTCCTGCTGTATGGCCTGGGCACGAGCGGCTACGTGCTGGCCCGGATCGCCGCCGGGGAACGCTGGAACGTCGTGGCGTTTGCGAACAATTTTGTGCCCTGGTGGGCGCTGGGCGGCGCGGCGGCAGCGTGCGTCGGGCTGGTACCGCGCCGCCGCTGGCTGCTCGTGCCGCCGAACGTGCCGGTGATCGTGTTGTTCGTGGCCAGCTACGGTCCCATGCTGCTGCCGCACGCGTCCGGGGCCGGGACCAGCGGCGCGCCTACCCTGATCGCTGCTACGTACAACATCAAAGCCTCGCAGTCGGACCCGGCACGCGTGCTCGACGTGATCGCCGGGCTGGATGCGGATATCGTCGGCTTGCAGGAGCTGGGACCGGATCACGCCGCGCGGCTTGATGAGACGCTGGCGGAGCGGTATCCTTACCGGGTGTTGGTTCCAGAGTTGCCGACTGCCGGTGTCGGGCTGCTCAGCCGCTGGCCGGTCGTCGATCACACGGTCTTCCGCCCGCTGCCGGATTCGATGTTCAGCCTGCGCGCCGTGCTGGACGTGGGCGGCGTGCCGGTCACCGTCTATGTCGTGCACCCGTCACCGCCGCGTAACGTGCTGCTGCCGGTCACGTACGACGACGACCGGCGCAACACCGAGATCGCCATCCTGCGCGGCGAGTATTTGCTGGCGGAACGCGGGCCGGTGATCGTGTTGGGCGACTTTAACATGAGCGACCAGAGCACGCCCTACCACCAGATGACCGCCTTGCTGTCGGACGCCTTCCGCGAGGCCGGGCGCGGCCTGGGGTTTAGCTTCCCTGACGTGGGGCGCGGCATGCCGCCCCTGCTGCGGATCGATTACGTGTGGCACAGCGCGCAGTTTGCCGCGCTCGACGCGCGCGCCGGAACCGACAGCGGCACATCGGATCATCGCCCGGTGATCGCAACATTGGCGCTCAAACCGGAATTCGCCGGACAACCAGAAGGATAATCATGACTCAACCGGCCACCATCACCCGCAGAGAGACTGCTCGCATACGTCGCGGGCCGGGCAGTCTGTTGTGGATCGGGCTGCGTGCCATCATCGAGCTGCCCATTGCGCTGTACGGGCTGGGTACGTGCGGGTACCTGCTGGCACGCGTCGCGGTGGGCGAACGCTGGCCCATAGTCGCCTTTGCCAACAATTTTGTGCCCTGGTGGGCGTTGGGTGGGCTGGTGTGCGCGGGCGCGGCGCTGTTAACGCGGCACCGCCGGACCCTGATCGCGCTGCAACTGCCGGTGCTCGTCGCGTTTGGGCTGCTCTACGGCCACCAGTTCTGGCCGCACACCTTTGCATACGATCCCGCCGACGGGCCGGAACTGACCGTCGCCACGTTTAACATGCAGGGCGCAAAGAACGACCCGGTTGTGGCCGCCCGGATGTTGATCGAACTGGATGCCGACCTTGTCGGGCTGCAAGAAGTCAATGAGCTGACCGCCGACACGCTCACCGAAGCGCTGAAACCCGTCTATCCATACCAGCGCGTCTACAAACCATCGAGCAACAAAGGGATCGGGCTGGTCAGCCGCTACCCGTTCCTCGACTGGTCCGCCAACCAGTCCGAAGACTACTACGCGCGGTTCGCGCGCGCCGTGTTGGATGTGAAAGGCACGGCGGTGGTGGTTTACGTGGTGCATCCGGATTCGCCTAGAAACATCATGTTACCATTCGACTATGACGATACGCGGCGCGACGAGCAACTCGCGCGGGTGCGCGAGTACATCGCCGCCGAAAACGGGCCGGTGCTCGTATTGTGTGACTGCAACATGACCGATCAAAGCAACGCTTACCGGGCTATGGATCGCCTGCTGGACGATACGTACCGCGAGGTCGGCTGGGGCCTGGGCCTGACGTTCCCCGCCCCAACCAACCTCTATATCCCCGGCCTGTTCCCGATGCTGCGCCTCGAATATATCTGGCACAACGCGTTTTTTGTGCCGGTTAATGCCCATGTCTACCCGCACACCGGCTCATCCGACCATTATCCGGTCGTAGCGCAGTTGGTCCTCAAACAAGGCGTATCGCTGGGATGAAACGGTTTTCCGGACTGGTCACCATCAGCGGCGCACTGGCAGCGGCGGGCGTTTATGGCCGGTGGGTCGAGCCGGTCTGGCTGCGCGTCCGGCGCGAGACGATACCGCTGCCCAACCTGCCCCCCGCCTTTGATGGCTACCGGATCGTACAGCTTTCGGATATTCACCTGGGCATCCCGCTGAGCCAGCGTTATTTATCGGCAGTTGTGGCAGTCGCCAACCGGGAGCGCCCCGACCTGATCGCGTTTACGGGTGACCTGACAACCGCCCGGCGCGACGAGATCGAGGCCGGGGGGGACGTGCTGGCCGGGCTGCGTGCGCCGGATGGCGTATGGGCCGTGCTGGGGAATCACGACTATTACGGCGGCGTGCAGCGCGTCGCAGACGTGTTCGAAGCGGCGGGAATCCGGCTGCTGGTCAATGAACATCATGTGCTGCGGCGGGGTGATGATCGCCTGCTGCTGGCCGGGATTGACGACGTGGTGCAGGGTATGCCCGACCTGGGCGCGGCGCTGGCCGGTGCGCCGCCACATGCCCCGGTGATCCTGCTGGCACACGAGCCGGATTTCGCCTACGTCGCCGCTGCCGATCCGCGCATCGCGCTGCAACTGTCGGGGCATACGCACGGCGGGCAGGTCCGGCTGCCGAGGTTTGGCGCGCTGATCCTGCCCAAACTGGGACGCAGTTTCCCGATGGGCCTGCACCGTGTCCGGCATGTGATGCTGTACGTCACGACGGGCATCGGCACCGGGTACTTTGTCTTCCGTTTCAACTGCCGCCCGGAGATCGCGGTACTGACGCTGGTACGCGGCCCCCGTGCGTGGCTGCCACCGCGTAATCACGTCCGGCCACGTCCTTGAGCGGATTGCACCCCCTGCCGTGTTTTGCGATAGTCTGAATAGCTTTGTTGATCGCCAACTGTGAGGAGTACCTGTGGAACATACATCACCCGTTCTGCCGCCGGACCAGCGCCCTGCCTGGGCACAATTGGCCCCGATGCCGGTTTCGCGTGTATCCGACCGCCAGCCCATGATCGTCGGCCACCGGGGCGCGGCGGGCCTTGCGCCGGAAAACACGCTGCCCGCCTTTCAGGCCGCCGCCGATCTCGGCATCGACGGGGTGGAATTCGACGTCCAACGCACGCTGGACGGGCACCTGGTCGTGTTTCACGATGCCGAGGTGGACCGGGTCACGGATGGCAGCGGGCCGATTTACGAGATGACGCTGGACGCCGTCCGGCAGTTGGACGCGGGCAGCACGTTTGACCCGCGTTTTCGCGGCGAACGCGTGCCCACGCTGCGCGACGTATTCGACTTTTTGCGAGGAAACGACCTGCTGGTGATGGTCGAGCTAAAAGACCCCTGGCGCTTCCCCGGCATAGAAGCCGAGGTCGCCAGCCTGATCCGCGAGTCCGGCCTGGTCGAACGCGCGTCGGTGCGCTCGTTTTATCACGCCGCGCTGCACGTTATGTTTCGTCTCGCGCCGGAGATCGCGCTCTCCGAGCTGTGGTTTGATCGCCTGCCGGGCGATGACGAGGTCACGTTCCGGGCGATCAATGCGCTCTACGCGCTCTACACGCCGGAGACCATCGCGCAGATTCACCGCCGGGGCCAACTGGCGACCGCCTGGACGGTCAACGACCTGGACGAGGCGCGGCGGCTGGTCGCGGCAGGCATCGACGGGCTGACGACGAATTACCCGGACCGTTTGTTGACGTTGTTCGACGCCCGGCAGAGCGGGCCAACCGGCAGAAAAGCAGACGCGTGAACTATCTGATCGATGGGCATAACCTGATCGGCCAGATCGCGGGATTGAACCTGGACGATCCAAACGACGAAGCCAAACTGGTCGAACACCTCAAACGATTTGCGGCCCGGCGGCGCGCACGCTGCACGGTCGTATTCGACGGCGGGCTGCCGGGCGGCCTATCACGCGATCTCTCGACGTACAGTGTGCGCGTGGTATTCGCGCATGGCGGCACGACCGCCGACGCGATCATCATCGAGCGGCTGCGCAAGGTGTGCGATCCCGGCAGTGTGGTCGTCGTCACCGCCGATCACGAGATCATCGACGCGGCGACTCGCCGCCGCATCCGCGTGATCCCGCCCCGCCAGTTCGCCCAGGAGATGAACGCCCCCGCCCGCTCCGACGAGGACACGTCCAACCCGCACCTGACGCCGGGCGAGATCGCCGAATGGCTGGCGTTGTTCGGCGGCGACGCGGACGATTCGTGAGCGCGCGCCGTGCGCCAAATAATTTTAATGTTCCTCTCATTTTTCACTCACGGAAATTTAAAGAGGCTGGCCTATCATACAGACACTAGCGTCTCTTCCTGATCGGATGCAGTGGCTCATGTAATGGGATAGAAGTGGCTTGTAGGAAGAGAAAGAGGCGCTGGTGGCCTAGCGAGCATGTACGGAGATGCGCGTCGCCGAGGATGTTGTTAGGCCTACTACTAAGGGTCGTTCGTGGTGTCCCCCCCTCTCCACGAACGACTCTTTTCATTTTCTCTCTTGCCAGCCGGTGACGGGCTGTTGTATACTATGGGCCGATGGGCGGGGTGTGGCGCAGTTGGCTAGCGCGCTGCGTTTGGGACGCAGAGGTCCCCGGTTCAAGTCCGGGCACCCCGACAGATTCATCGTTCTCTCCCCTGATCCTGCCGCGACAAGGTCGCAGCAGGATTTTTTGTTTTTCCGCCGGGGGGCGCTGCTGTTCGTCGTAGTGATAGGGCGACGTCAACGCGACACTCTGCGTCAGGCGCAGCCGCTTCATGACGCTGTCGGTGGGGCCAGGTGAAGCGTTTCGCTGCCCCACTCGATCTTGATGGTGGAAATCGGTTCCCCTGTTGGAAACTCAAACGCCTGCCAGCCCTGGATCGTGCCGTTGCGCACGGCATCGTTATGATCAAAATCGTCGTCGAGCACCAACACCCACGGCTCGCCCCAGTCACCGCCGGCGGCGTCCATCAGCCGAATGTCGAGCGTGCTGGGATGGCACATATCGATCTGGCACGTCAGCTCAAACCACACGAGCACGTAATCAGCGCCCTGCGGCGCGTCCGCGTTGAATTGGTTGAACTCCTCGACCATCGTGTTCGCTGGCCGGACGATCCGCGTCGCGCGAACATCGCCGTTCTTGAAGTCGGCCCACGTGCCCGCCGGGATAGGCGCTTCAAACGTGCCCAGGCCGCCATTGCGTTCGACTGCCTTCTCCGTCGCGTTCTCTTTGTTCGACTGGATGACGGCGGCCACGACCGCCGCGATGATGATCAGGCCAACGCAAAAGGCAGCAGGCGCGACACATCCGATACTCAGGCCGATGCCCAGACAGCCCGGCCCGCGACGTTCCTTTTTGGCCTTCTTGGATCGCCGCGACGGGGCCACTTCCTCAAATGGTGAGTCCAGTTCGTCCAATTTTTCCAGCCATTTTTGCGCCGTCGGATGATCGATGTTTTGAAGAATTGCTCGCGCTTCATCGTAACGCTTTGCTTTAATGAGATCGCGTGCTCGTTCCAGTTGCTCTCGCGCCATTTCCCCCTCCGATCTATGCTTAAGACATCACTCTCACAGCATAGCATGAAAATTCATTGTAACACAACGCTTACAGATCAAAGGTCAAACACTTAGTCTGGAAAGGAAAAATGATTTTCGGTCCCTGCGCCGCGCGGGATCACTGTTCGTCGCAGTGATAGAGCGACTTCAACACGACACTCTGCGGTATAATAGTCCGGTAGCATAAACCCGGACCAGCCGACTAACTACACGGCAGCCTGGACAAATCCAACAATCTACACGGTAGATGTGAGAGGAGCTTTTTGTGATGACAACCCTGTCGCGTTTGAGTCTGATTTGGATCGTGATCACCATGACCGTGCTGGCCCTGCCTTCCTCTGCGGTCAGTCTCTCCGCCCACGCTCAAACCGATCAGGCTGCCGCCTGGCGCGAGGACCTCGCGTTCCTGGCTAACGAACTCCCCCAGCGGCACGTCGATGCATTCCACGCCGTCAGCCAGGCGGATTTTGAGGCGGCGGTATCCGATCTGGACGCTGCTATTCCCGCGCTGAACTACGATGAATTCGTGGTGCGCCTGATGCAGCTCGTCGCACTGATTGGCGATTCACATACGACGGTGGCGTGGCAGACGATGGGGGATTACGCCGTGTTCCCCATCCAGATGGCCGTTTATCCCGACGGCGTGTATGTCGTGGCAGCCGACCGTGCGTATGCGGCGAGTGTGCGCGGGCGTTTGGTCGCCATTGACGATATACCGGTGGAGACGATCCGGGCGCGTTTGAGCACTGCCGTATCCCACGAGAATGACCAGTGGCTGCGCAGACAAACCGGGGCTTTGCTCTCGGTGGCAGATATTCTCTACGGTCTGGGGATTTTATCCACGAAGGAGCAGGGTGTATTTACCTTTCAGACCGAAAGCGGGGAGACCATCACCCAAAACGTGACCGCCATCCTGGAAAGCCAGCTTCAGATCACGCCGCCAGACTACGTAGTAGCGACAGAGCACGTCACCGACCCGCCGGTGCCCTGGTATTATTCGCGCGTCTATTATGGGTTCGAACGCCTGGCAGATGGCGCGCTGTACGTGGCCTACAATCGCTGTGCCTCTGATCCCCAGTATCCGGTCGATCAGTTCATCGCGGACGTGCTGGCGGAGATCGACGGGGGCGGTATCACGCGTGTGATCATCGATCTGCGGCGCAACACAGGCGGCGATTCGAGCCTGTTGCACCCGCTAATCACGGCGCTCCAAACACGGAAGGCGATCAACCAGCCCGGCCACCTCTACGTGTTGATCGGGCCGGATGTGTATTCCTCAGCCGTGTTGAATGCGACGCAACTCCAGCGGGATACGGCGGCGCTGTTGGTGGGCGAACCAACCGGCCAGCCGCCCAATCACTACGGGGAGGCGGGAACGCTGGAACTGCCCAATACCGGGTTAACGGTGACGTATTCTACGAAATATTTCGTTTATGTTGAGGATGACGCCTCGGCGCTGGAACCTGACATCCTGGTGAATAGCACGGCGCAGGATTTGTTCGCCGGACGTGACCCGGTGTTGGACGCGGCACTCGCGGCAACAGGTTGAACCGGTCAGCGGTGAGCCGCACGTGTCAGGTGCCGGGCGTCTCATCGAGCGAGTATGACCGTTCGCGCCGCCATGACAGGCTTTTTTATCGTTCCGCCGGGGGCGCTACTGTTCGTCGTAGTGATAGAGTGACTTCAACACGACACTCTGCATCAGGCGCAGCCGCTGGCTGATCACCCCGGCAATGCGGCGCATGACGGTCAGGCCCAGGGCCGGATTCTGCTCAAGAACCCGGTTAAACGCTATCCCGTCAAACGCCACGAGGTGCGAGTCCGTCTGGCACACCGCGTCCGCCGTGTAATAGTTGGGCGGCATGAAGCCGGACCAGCCGACCAACTGCCCCGCCGTGCTCAGAGACACGATGGTCAGCGGGTGCGTCAGCGCGGTGGGGTGCACCTGCACGCTGACCTTGCCGTCGAGCAAAATATACAGGCGGCTCGCCGTTTCCCCGGCCCGGAACAGGGCCTGACCGGTGGAGACGCTCACTTCTTCGGCCAGGGGAACAAACAGCGCGAGTTGGTCTTCCGCCAATCCTTCGAAGAGCGGGCTGTTGGCCAGTTGTTGAGGCGTGATCATGGTCCGTTTCCTTTTTTCTGCTGTATCCGGCGCGCGGATCATCCACGATGTGCTCGCAGCATAACACAACTTGGATCGCGGGTAAAGCCGCGCCCGGCGTCGCAGCCGACATGCGGAATCACGGCGCTTGATCTATCATCGTAACTGACTGCATCGCTGGCACCAAAGGACACATCATGCCGCCTGACACGCCATCGCCCACCGGCCCGCCTGCGTTTCATGTCATGCTCAAGCCGCGCGGCGCGATCTGCAACCTGGACTGCCGCTACTGCTATTTTCTCGCTAAAGAAGCGCTGTATCCCGGCAGCGCGTTCCGGATGTCCGAGTCACTGCTGGACGCCTACACGCGCCAGTACATGGACGCGCAGCGCGTGCCAGAGGTCACCTTCGCGTGGCAGGGCGGCGAGCCGACCCTGATGGGGCTGGATTTCTTCCGGCTGGCGGTCCGCTTGCAGGAGAAATACCGCCGCCCAGGCATGACGGTTCACAACGCGCTGCAAACCAACGGCGTCACGCTGGACGACGACTGGTGCGACTTCTTCCGCGAACACGGCTTTTTGATCGGCATCAGCCTGGATGGACCGCCCGCCCTGCACGACGCCTACCGCGTGGACAAGAGCGGCAGACCCACCAGCGACCGCGTGAAACACGGCGTGGACCTGCTCAAGCGGCACGGCGTCGCCTTCAACGTGCTGGCGACGGTCCACGCGGCGAACGCCGGGCACCCGCTGGACGTCTACCGGTTTTTGCGGGACGAGGCCGGGGCGCAGTTCATGCAGTTTATCCCCATCGTCGAGCGGGACAACGACACCGGCTACCAGGAGGGGACCGCCGTCACCGGGCGATCGGTCAACGGAGGGCAGTACGGCGAATTTTTGATCGCCATCTTCAATGAATGGGTCCGGCGAGATGTCGGGCGGGTGTACGTGCAGATTTTCGACGTGGCGCTGGCCGCATGGAGCGGGCAGCATCCCGGCCTGTGCGTGTTTGAAAAAACGTGCGGCACGGCGCTGGCGATGGAGCACAACGGCGACGTGTTTTCGTGCGATCATTACGTCGAACCGGCGCACCGGCTCGGCAACATGACCGTCGTGCCGCTGGCGGAGCTGGCCGCGTCGGCGCAGCAGCAGCGCTTCGGGCAGGCCAAACGCGACACGCTGCCGCGTTTGTGCCGCGCGTGTAATGTGCGCTTCGTGTGCAACGGTGGCTGCCCGAAAAATCGCGTGCTGACCACGCCGGACGGTGAGCCAGGGCTGAATTACCTGTGCGCAGGCTACCAGGCGTTTTTCCGCCACATCGACCGGCCTATGCGGTTCATGGCAGCCGAACTGCGCGCGGGCCGCGCTCCGGCCAACATCATGCTCGCTCTGGCGCGTGACGAATCCGCTCGCCAGCAGCAGGTTGCCAAGGTCGGGCGTAACGATCCGTGCCCGTGCGGCAGCGGCCTGAAGTACAAAAAGTGCTGCGGCAGGCGGAACTAAAACCGCCCCGGCCAACCATGACCGGGGCGGTGTGTTCGTAGCTGTTACCCGTTACCGCTCCCGGTACCGGGACGGCTGGGGCCACTCGGAGGAGCGGTCGGCGTCGCGGTCGGTGGGACCGGCGTCGCGGTGGGTGGCTCCTGGGTCGGCACCGGCGTCGCAGCCGGCGGGGTGGTTGGTTCCGGCGTCTCGCCCGGCTCGACCGGGGTCGCCGTCGGTACGATCGCCGTCGGTACGATTTCCGTCGGCTCAGTCGTCGGCACGATGACCGGCACCTCGCCCTGCGGCTCGACCACGAACGCATCGATGGCCACCGTACCACTCACCGGCACGATGCGCAGCGTATGCACGCCGTCACTCAGGCCGTTGAGCGCCACCGTCGCCCCGAAAGCTGCCTCGCCCGCGCTGTCTACTGTGTAGAGCACTGCGCCGTCGACCTCGATGCTGAACAGGCCCAGCGCCGGGTGTTTGACGTAGACCACGTCCACGCGCGGACCCGTGAAGGCGAGCGCCAGCGTATCCGCCGGACCGCCATTGATCAGGTACGCGCCGCCGCTGGCGAGGTCACCAGCCGTGAGCGTCCACAGGCCGGACTGCACCACACGCGCGTCGTCGGACTCGATGGTTTCGAGCGCCTCGGCGGGTGTGGTCGGTGCGACCGTCGGTTCGACTGTCGGTTCGACTGTCGGTTCGATGGTCGGCGTCGGTGTCGGTTCGACTGTTGGCTCAACCGGCGATTCCGCCAGTTCTGCGACCACAAACGCGTCGATAGCGACTGTACCGCTGACCGGTACGATGCGCACCGTATGCGCGCCCGCGTCCAGCCCGCTGACCGCGACCGCCAGGCCAAAGACGGCGTCCCCGGTCGCACTGTCGACGGTCTGCATCACCGCGCCGTCCACTTCGACGGCGAAGGTGCCGAGCGCCGGGTGGCCCACGTAGATGATCGTCACCGCCGTGCCGTTGAAGTCCAGGCTCAGCGTGTCATCCGCGCTGCCACTGCTGAACAGGTACCCGCCGCCGCTGGCAAGCTCCGTGTCGTGAGCGGTCCATTCGCCGGTTTGTAGCACACGGGCGTCATCCGACTCGACGGTTTCCACGATGTCTTCCGGCGTCGGTTCGACAGTGGGCGTCGGCGTCGGCAGCAGGGAGGCTTCCGGATCGGGCGGTTCGGCAGGTCGGGCCTCGCCCGCAGCCCCGGCTAACATGCCGCATTCCGTCCCAACCGGCGACAGGCCCGGCTTATACGTCACCGACGCATTATCGATCGTGATCGCCGCCACACCATCCGCCGGACCCACCGTGATCTCCAGGCGGGCATCATCCCACACGCTGCCTGTCGTGCCCGCCAGAGTATACGTGCCGGAGGGGGCACTGGGCGGCAGGCTGTAGTAACAGGTCATGTATTCCGACCAATCCGGGTTGCGCAGCGTGACCCATATCTCCTTCGATACCGCGCTGCTATTGCCGAGATCGAGCGTGACTTCCACTGGCGAACCGGCCAGGAAGACGTAGTCCAAATCCTGGAAGGCAGCCGCCCCCTGCGGGCTGGTCACTTCCCGGTAGGCTTGCAGCACGCCCGCCACCACCGAATGCGTGATCTGGCCCCAGAAGTTCCACTCACTCTCGCCCGACGCGAAGTCGCCGTTACGCACCAGGTTCGTATCCGGTGGGGCAAACGGTGATTCACACTCGACACCCACCGGCGTCAGGCCCGGAATATTGATCACGGAGACGTTGTCGATCTGCACCGCCGGAAGATCGTCCGAGGGCAACACCCAGAATTCGAGCCGCGTGTTCAACCAGGGGACGCTCGTTATCCCGCGCACTTTGTACGTTTTCATCGGCGCGCCGGGTGGCAGCTCGAAGTAACACGTGAAGTAGTCGCTCCACGCGTAGTTGCGCAGCGCGACCCACACTCCCTTCACAACTGCGCTGGAGTTACCCATATCCATCAGGACCTCGAACGGCTTGTCCGCCGTCGATTGGACGTTCAAGTCCTGGAAGATCACCGCTCCGTCGGCGGTCATCTCCGTGTTAAACCAGAAGTTCATGATGCCACCGCTCTGATCGGTTTCGACATCGCCCCACGTGCCCCAGTACTCATCGCCACTGAAGTCGCTGTTGTGGATCAGCTCCTCATTCGGGGGCACGGACGTCCGCAGGCACTCGGTTCTGTACAGGACCAGGCCCGGATCGTGCTTCACCGAGATGTTATCCACCCGGATGCCTGAGATACTGTCTGCCGGACCGGGCGTGAGTTCCAGGCGGATGCCCGACCAGACGGAAAAACTGCGCCCGCGCAGGACGTAACCCGCCAGCGGCGTATGCGGCAGCAGGATGAAGTGACAGTTGAAATACCCCGACCAATCCGGCGAGCGCATCGTCACCCACACGTCCTTGGTGACGTCGCTGTCGTTGGTCATATCCAGCGTGACTTCAAACGGCATGTTCTCCAGCGTCGTGTAACTCAGGTCCTGGAACAGCGCCGCACCCGATGGGCTGGGCGTCTCGCGCCAGAACGACAGGTTACCCGCCGGATTCCAGGTATGCCCGATCTCGCCCCAGAACGACCAGTTCGCCGTACCCGTGTCGAACCCGCCGTTCAACACCAGGTTGCTGCTGGGCGGCAGGTTGGACGATTCACAGATCGTCTCGGTGATCGACAGGTCGTCGCGATACTCAACCGTGATGTTGTCCACCATGATGGCGGCGAGTCCATCTGCCGGGCCGGGCGTGAGTTCGAAGACCATATCATCCCACTGCGCTATCGTGCCGCCGTACATCGTGACGGTGGTCAGCGGCGTGTTGGATGCCATCATGAAGTGGCAGTTGAACCAGTCGCTCCAGTCCGGCGTGCGCAGCGTGACCCATATCTCTTTGGGCCGGTTGCTGGTATTGCCGATATCCAGATTCACCTCAAACGAGGCATCCGGCGGCGGCGTATACCCCAAAGACTGGGACACGCTGGCCCCGGTCGGGCTGGATACCTGGCGGAAAATCTTCAATACCTTCTCAGAGGTAACCTGATGCCAGATTTCGCCAAAGAAGTTCCACTCTGCTTCCCCGGAGGTAAAGTTCGGGTTACGCACCAGGTTAGTCGGACATTCCAGAGTCACGGCGCTGGCGACATCCGAGTAGGGCGAATAGTCGTCGTCCACGCTGCGATGGGCCCGCACGCGATAGTAGTACGTGATCTCGCAGAACAAGCCGACATCCTGGTAGCCGGTCGCGTTGGCACCCGTTTCCCCCTCTTCGGTCCAGCCGGTCACGCCGTCCAGCGAGCGCTCGACCGCGTAGCCGCTTTCATCGACGTTGGTATCGGTCCAGCTCAGGTTGATCTGGTTGCCAGCCACACCCACCGCCGACAACCCGGTCGGCGCGACCAGGATCGTGAAGGTCGACCCGGCGGCCTCGGCGCTGTAGCTGCTCCACAGATCGTTCTGCTGGGCACCATGCGCCGGGGTATAGGTGCGCACCTTAAATTTGTACGCCGTAGCGGCTTCCAGGCCACCGACGACGCAGTTGTTGGCGTATTTGTCGACCGACGTACAGCCAACCGCATACGTACCGCCGGACGCCAGCTTATACGACACCTCGTAGTATCCACCATCCGCCCGGTAAAAGATCGGACTCCACGTGACTTTGACGCTCGTCGTCGAAACCGGCGACGTGTACACACCCGTTGGCGGAATCGTCTGAGTCAGCAGCCAATCCGGGTCTTTTGTATTCAAGAAACTGCGAACCACCGTCGAGGGCGGGGTCAGCATGTCGTAGCCCAGGTCGAGCTGGTTATAGCCCAGGTTGACCAGGTTCGTGATGCTGCTCGGCACGTCCCCCGCCAGAGCATTACTCTGAAACTTCAATGTATTCAGGCTGACGAGGTTGCCGATCTCGGTTGGGATGGAATCACTGAGCTGGTTTTTACCCAGCGTCAGGCTCTGCAAACTGGTGAGGTCACCGATCTGGGGCGGGATGGTTCCCGAAAGCTGGTTGCTGGATAAATCCAGCGTTTGCAGCGTCGTGAGAGAGAACACCTGCAGCGGGATCGTCCCCGTTAGGCCGGCGCTGTTCAGCTTGAGCGTCAGGATGGTACTGAGGCCGCTCAGTTCCGCCGGGATCGTGCCGCCCAACGGGTTATTACCGAGGTCCAACTCGGCCAGGCCGGTCATCGTGCCAAACTCGATGGGGATGCCGCCCGTGAGCTGGTTGGAATACAACCGCAGTCGCAGCAAACCCGGCATCTCCGTCAACTGCACCGGGATGCTGCCGTTTAGCTGGTTCTCGTAGAGGTACAGGTATTGCAGCCCGTCCATATCCGCCATTTCCGGCGGAATCGGCCCGGTCAGGGCATTATGCCCCAGGTCGAGCGTGATCAGGTTGTCCAGGTCCTCCATCACGGTCGGGATGGTACCGGCCAGCGCATTATTGGACAGGTCCATGTTCGTCACATGCCCGACGGCGCAGGATACCCCGTACCAGCTACACGGCGTCGTCGTGCTCACCCAGCCGGATTTATTGGTCCAATGCGAACCGTCGGTCGCGAAGTAAAACGCTTCCAGGGCATCGCACTCATACAGCGGGATTTCCGTCACCGGGTCGCAGAAGCGCGGCAGATATGTAAACGTGGCCGTGCTCGAGTTGTTGTTGCTGTCTGGATCGTAGCCGTTGAACTGCACGGTGGCCGTGTTATCCAACGGCCCCGCGGGCGCAACCTGTACGGTAACGGTCAGCGTCACGGTTTCGGTCTGGCCGGACGTGAAGTCACCCAGGGAGCACTCAACGTGCCCGTCCGTTTCGAAGCAACTGCCGGTCGAGGGCACCGCCGAGACGTAATCCAGGCTGTCGGGCAGATCGTCGATCACCGTCACGGACCCGGCAGCATCCGGCCCGGCGCTGTGAATCGTCAGATCGTACACAACCGTGTCACCCCGATAAGCCGAGCCGGATGTGGTGGTTTTTTCCACAGACACATCCGCCGTGATATTCGGGTCGAAGCAGACCTTTTCGGCACGCAGCGCATTAATATTATGGTGGTGCAGCAGCAGCGCGCACGGCGGGTCCGATCCCTGGTAGATCGACCAGTCCCATGTCACCGGCACCGATGCCCCGACGCGGTCATCCCACATGGGCGCGCCGGGGTTACCACCGGAAAAATCAAGGCCCTGCTTGCTCGCGTCATACGACTTGGTTTCGGTGGTTTCGATCGGGGGGATTACGACCGAATCGCCTGAACCGGTGTAACGTCCCCTCACGTAGAAGTCGAAGTCGGCGTCCTCGTCCGACAGGCCGATGGCGCTGGCCCACATCCCCATGAACATCACCCGGTTTTGCAAGACGGCGGTATCCAGCCCGGTCGAAAAGGACCCACCGCCTGAGAGGGTTTCAGTGGCCGGGTAGTAGTTCACCCAAAAATCAGGCACCAGGGATTGCACGCTGGTGGCCAGGTCCTCGACGATGATCACGAGCGAATCCGAAGGCGTGTAACCAAACGCCGAGCCATAGTTCCAGTTATAAATACGATAATCGAAGGTGCCGTCCTGGTCGGAGTCAATGAAGACCTCAAACCAGGTCGTATCCGACAGCGAGTTCCATTCCCCATAGGTTGAAATGGCGAAAAACACCCGGCCATTCGCGGAAAACGTACCGCCCCCATCAATCACGGCGTTGTAGTCGGACGTTACGCCGACATACTCGATGTCTGCCGAGTCGTACACGCCCTCCGCCGCGCTTGATAGATCGTTATCGCTTTCGATGACCAGATCAAACGCCGACACCTGGGAGATGATGTCGTAGGGTACGTTGGAGCCGGTGTTCACCTCTGTGCCGGTCATGCTAATCGCGGTTGAGCCGGTCAGGCCCACCACCGGGATCGGGTCCGCCACCGATTGCAGCGTGCTGGTCGGGCGGACAGCCGCATAGACCGGCACCCATATCAGTTCCGGCACCGGCCCGCTGACCCGCGCCAGATGCACCAACCCGGATTCTTCGCTGAGCCAGTGACGCGGCTCAGCGTACTGCTGCTCCAACAGAGTCGGCCCGTGCGTGTGTGGCTCGGGCGTCATCGCTGCCGGGTCGATATTCAGCGTCACGTTGACGGTCGCCGTGCTGCCCGCCAGAACCGTGATGCTCGGCGGCGCGACGGTGAAACTCACGCCGGGGATATCCGCCAGCCGGTCAAAGGTGACGAGTAACTCAGCATCCTCCGTGCCCTTGTTTTCGAGCGTGATGGTTTTGAGCTGGTTCGAGACGGCTGTCGCGTCCTGGACGCCCCACGACACGCCCACAATCTCTGGATTGGCCGTGTTATACGCGATCACGTCAGAATCAATGGCCGTGCTCACGTCCAGGCGGCCCGACCCCACGCGCCCGGTATCATAGTATTCGCTGCCGCTGGTCAGCAGGTGAGTCGCGGTGTTCATGACCAGCGCCTTGATCTCGGCTACGCTCCAGGTTGGGTGCTGCTGGCGCAGCAGGGTAACCCCACCGGCGACCAGTGGCGAGGCCATCGACGTGCCGTCGAGGGTGGCCGCGCCGCCGCCCGTTCCCCGCGCCGCCGACGTGATATCCGCGCCAGGAGCCACGATATCCGGCTTGAGTCCAACGGATGGGCTGTCAGTGGCCCGCTGTGGGCCACGCGCCGAAAAACCCGACAGGTGGTCGGCTTCAATGCCATCCAGGGACGCGCCGACGCTGATCGCCCAATCGGCGGTAGCGGGTTCGCTCTGGATAAAATACGTATCGCTGCCATTACCCGCCGCCGCCACGACCACGATCCCGGCCTGCGCTGCGCCATCGACCGCCGCTGACCAGGCGGAATCCGGATCGCCAAAATTGCCGCCCAGGGACATATTCACGACGTCCAGGTGGTCAGATGGATTCAGGTCGCCATCCGGGTCGACAGCCCAATCGAGCGCCAGGATCGTCGCGGATTCGGAGACGGCATCGGACGTGCTGCCCACTTTTAACGCGTACAGCGCCGCCTCAGGGGCGACGCCGGGGCCAACAGTCATAGTGGCAAAGTTCGTCGTGTTATCGTAAACACCGGCATAGGTCACGCCGCTCAACACACCGTACCCAGCCAGCGTCCCGGCTACGTGGGTACCGTGCCCATACTGGTCGTACGGATCGGAATCAGGACTGAGCGGGCCATTCG
Source organism: uncultured Anaerolineaceae bacterium (assembly GCA_964393335.1). Taxonomy (GTDB): domain Bacteria; phylum Chloroflexota; class Anaerolineae; order Aggregatilineales; family Aggregatilineaceae; genus CAYMTN01. The sequence continues at coordinate 12,593 of CAYMTN010000036.1, read as the reverse complement.
GAACCCATGAATCACCTACGAAGTCAGCGCCCCCGGCGACCTTGGCCGATGGGTATTCGCTACCCTCCGGGGTCTGGTTGCCGTTACCGCCAAAATCGAGGTGATCGTAGTCGATGCCGGAGTCGATCACGCCCACGCGCATCCCGGCCCCGGTGTACCCCGCCTGCCAGGCGGCAGGCGTTTGGACGAACGGCACGCTCGACGAATTTTCGTAGTGCCCGATGTGCTCGACATACGCCTGCTTGACGCCCGGCAGGTTCTGGATGGCGGCCAACTGGCTGGCATCCGCCCGCACGATGACGCTGCTCAGCACGCGCGAGGTCGTGCCCATCACGGTATAGGGGATGCCCTGACCAGACAGGGCGCTCAAGACAGCGTTTTGCGCCGTTTCGACGCGTGCGATTTGCTCGCGGAAAGCAGCCACGCCCTGCGCGCTCCCGTCACCGCCCCCCATGATCGCCGCTGCGGGTTCCTCGTCAAGCTGGATAATGATGTTCACCGGCCCGGTATTCTGGGCGCGGTATGTCTCCGCATCGGCACCCGGCGGGATCACATCCGCAGCCCGGCCACTGACCGGCCTCGGCGCAGGCATGGTTGGCAGGCCGCTTTCGCCAGGTTGTCTCTGCGGCCCGCCCGGCCCTTGCGCTAGGCCATTCCCCAGGTTCACCAGCGGGGATAGGCTTACAACCAACACCACCGCCGCCAGGGCGAATTTATAGGTTTTCCAGTTCGACATAAGAAACTCCCCATTGCCTCTTTTTAAGGTGAGAAACCGGCGCCACTCACGACAGACCCACCAGAGCGGCGCGTTTGTTGATGAGATAGGATAGAGGCTGCGCAGGTCATCGTCCTACGCAGCCCACATGGAGATAATGCCCCCGCTCACCCGTCGAGACAGGCGATCAATAGTCATCGCAAATACATGCATGTCATTTATTACAACGAGAAGATTATTTATTGTTTGTTAACTCTTTATCGTTTACATCATACCACAAGTTGTGTCAAAATCTGATCTGGCCGATTCACCTAAAATCATTGTATGAGGCAACTGCTGCTAAATCAAGAACGCGGACGCGCCCGAAACGCTTCTTTCGGGTATTTTTAGCAATTAATTCACAAACCTTTACACTCAGGTGCAACTCCAGCACGGGCCGCGCGTAGAATCATACGGGCTGGTGGTCGGCAGACGGCCCATCTCAAGGCCCGGAATCAGGCCCGGATGCCGGGATAACGGGATAATGGAAACGGAGAAAAACATGGCTCAACGCAATAACAATCATTACGTGGTCCGCACGGAAGACCTGCGCAAAGATTTAAAAATGGGGGAAGTCACCGTGCACGCGGTGCGCGGAGTGTCGCTGTCTGTCGCGCCCAGCGAATTCCTGGGCATCATCGGCCCTTCCGGCAGCGGGAAATCAACCCTGCTGGGCATGATCGGTGGGCTGGATACACCCACCGGCGGTAAGATATACATTGACGGGCAAGATATCACTCACCTCAGCGAGCGTGCCCTGACGCGCGTCCGCAACGAAAAAATGGGGTTTGTCTTCCAGTTCTTCAACCTGATCCCAACGCTGACGGCGCTCGAAAACGTTGCGCTGCCGATCCAGTTTGCGGCACACCGCCAGCGCAACCCGACCAAACGCGCCAGGGAACTGCTTGACATGCTCGGCCTGGGCGACCGCATGGACCACCGCCCGTCGCAGCTTTCGGGCGGGCAGCAGCAGCGGGTCGCGCTGGCGCGCGCCCTGGCAAATGAGCCGCCGCTGCTGCTCTGCGACGAGCCAACCGGCAACCTGGACAGCGAGTCCAGCGGCGTCGTGATGAACGCCTTACGCACCGTCCGGGAGAAAACTGGCACGACGGTCGTGGTCGTCACGCATGACATGGAGGTCGCATCGCAGGTCGACCGGATCATTTCGCTGATCGACGGCAAGATCGCCGAAGACGTGGACGCGCGCTCGACGGCCCAGCGCACCGCCGTGCAGATCATCAAAAATAAACGAGCAACCGGCGAACTGACGCCAGTGCCCGCGCCCCGGCAGAGGTAACGTCAATGATCGAAAAACTCACGTTTTACACACGCCATTCCCTCAACGACCTGCGCGTCAACGGCCAGCGCACGCTGTTCGCCCTGCTGTGTATCGCGGCAGGCGTGGCGGCGATTGTCAGCCTGCAAACGTTGGGCGTCATGATCCAGGATACGCTGACCGGCAGCCTGCAAGAAAGCAACCGGTCCGACATTCGCATCTATCCCCGCGCCCAAGACAGTGTCTCGGAAAGTGTCGTGCAGCGCGGCAAAAATGAGGGCGTCGTCGCGTCAAACGGCACCTACATTCAAGACTTTTTCAGCATGCAGGGCGTCGGGCAGATTCAGAGCTGGTTCGCCGCCAACTATCCAGGGACGGTGATCACCTACCGGCAGATGGCCGGGGGCACCGCCGGGGTCGTGATCAGCGACCAGCGCAACAACAAAGAGCAGACGTTCGTCTCGGCTTACATCGTGGATACCAGCGTCTACCCGCTGTACGGCACGCGCAATGCCGAAAGCGGCAAGTCGCTGCACGAATTGATCCAGCAGCCAACCGACATCGTGATCAGCCGCAACCTGGCCGATACGCTCAACGCCAGCGTGGGCGATACGCTGGCGCTCTCCGGCGCGACCGAAAACTTCACGCTACGCGGCATCGTGCCCACCAAAGTCGAAGGCGGGTTTGACAACTTCGTCGGCAACCTGATCGGCTATTATTACATCGACCTCAAAGCCGTCGATCTGTTCGGCAGCTCGCTGCCACCCGCCGCGAGCGAGATTTACGTCAAACTCAGCGATCCGTCGCAGACAAACAGCGCCAACACGGCGTTTGAAAAACGCTTCCCGTACCTGAGCACGACCACCACGCAGGACTTGAAAGACCAGAATTCCGAAATCTCGAACGTGCTGAACCAGATGGTCGTGATCATGGGGCTGGTATCGCTGTTGATCGGCGGCATTGGCATCGTCAACACGATGCTGGTCATCGTCAGCCGCCGCACGACGGAAGTCGCCGTGCTCAAAACGATCGGGCTGGAAGGCGAACAGGTGACCGCGCTGTTCCTGGTCGAAGCGGTGCTGATGGGCATCTTCGGCAGCCTGATCGGGATCGTGCTGGGCTGGATTGCCGCGTATGCGATCAAGGGCGTGGCCGAAGGGTTCCTGGCGCAAACGCTGGCCTTCCGCATCACCCTGACTCCGCCGCTGACTGGCTTTGTCGTCGGCGTGGTCGTGACCACGATCTTCGGCTTCATCCCGACTCTGGCCGCCGGACAGGTGCGGCCCAACCTGGTGCTGCGGCCCAGTGACACGGTGATCCCCAAAGCCGGGCGCGCGCGGTCGTTCGCGGCACTGCTGGTGGTGATGCTGGCGATCAGCCTGGTGGCGCAGGCGCTCATCGGGGACCTGTTGAGCAGCTCGCGCGTGCGCGTTGCCGCGCAGGGCGTGGGGGGCTTCCTGGGGTTGGTGCTGGCCCTGACCATGCTGTCCGGCGGACTCGCCGCCGGGTGGGCGCGGCGGCATGTCGTGCTGCGTTTCCTGCGCTGGGTGCTGCTGCTGGCCGGGCTGCCCATCCTGGGATCGCTGTTTGGATACGCCATCCCGGCGCTGTTGATCCTGTTCTCGACCTTTATCCTGGTCGGCATCCTGTACGTGCTGCTGTGGGTCGTGATCTGGCTGGTGGGGCGCTTCTTCCCGGTGTGGCGGCTGGTCGATCTCAAGCTGGCGCTGCGCTCGATGCTGGCTGCCAAGGGGCGCAACGCCTCGACGCTGCTGGCGCTGGTCATCGGCGTGTTCACGCTGAGCGTGATCACGATGCTCGCCACCGCGATCACCAACCGGTTCGAGCAGATATTGGTCAATGAGGTCGGCGGCAACGTGATCGTCTTCGCCGCCGGGGGCGAGAATGTGCTGGCCGACGTGCAGCAAAAGCTGGATACGGTGCCCGGCGTGCACAGTTATTCAGCGGTCGGCAACTATGACGTGCGGCTGCAAACGGTGACCGACGTCAGCGCCAACAACGCCATACTGACGGTCGAAGACCTGCAAACACGCGTCCGGCAAGCAGACCCGAACTACGTTGACATGTTCAACTACTCGTTTGTCGGCATCGACGCACGCGGCGTGGACTCCAACCTGCCGGACGTGACGTTCTACAAAGGCCGCCAGCTCAACGCGAGTGATACCGGCCCCTGGAACCCCGACGCGGGCGACTACCCGCCGATTGTCATTGGCGCGGACGATGCCGTAGTCCTGACCGGGATCGACATTGGCGACCTGATGACGTTCGAGATTCAGCAGACCAGCACCAATCCCAACGCGCAGATGCCGGTTATGACCTTCCGCGTGGTGGGCATGACCGACCGGCGGCAGGGCAACATCTCGGTCAACTTCGGCGCGGCCAACTACGCGCCCAAGGCCGCCTTCGACGCCCAGGGCCTGACGCCCAACAGCGTGAGCGCCGTGGTTGACATCGACGAGAGCCACATCAGCGACCTGCGCACGGCGATGAACGACATCCCGCTGGCGTTCGTGCTGGAAACACGCCTGCTCAACGACCTGTTGAACCGCGTCATCGACCAGTTCACGTCCTTCCCGATCCTGGTGGCAGGGCTGTCGCTGGTGGTGGGCGGCATCGTGATCGCCAACTCGGTCGCGCTCTCGACGTTGGAACGGCGGCGCGAGATCGCCATCATGAAAGCGGTCGGCTTGCAGCGCGAGCGCGTGCTGGGCATGCTGCTGATGGAATACGGCCTGATGGGCATGATCGGCGGTCTGATCGGCGTCGGGCTGGGCGGCATCGGCCTGCTGTTGATGCTGGTGCAGGTCTTCGGCGGCAACCTGGGCCGCACGATCCCGATTGTCACCGCACTGGAACTGATGCTGCTGTGCGTCGGGATCGCGCTGGCGGCGGCCATCCTGACGGCGTGGGGCGCATCCGGCGAAAAGCCGCTCAACGTGCTGCGCTACGAGTAGCCGCGTTTCTTCCTTTTCGAACCTTCACACCAGGGCCGTGCCATGTGCGCGGCCCTGATTCTGCTCCGTCACTTTGGTGACCAGCGCCAACCGGCATATAATCAGGACCATGCCGCCTGCGACACCATGAAGATGAAAAAACAGGGCGCAGGCGAACCGGCGGTTCGGCAGCAGCGCCCCTACAGGTTCTCGTTTTGGGCTGATCGCTGACCGCTGACCGCTGACCGCTATTTTCAAGGGGGCTTGGTTCATGAATCTATCAGACCGTATCGCAGCCGCACGCGGCGACACCACCGCCGACCTGCTGCTGACCAACCTGCAACTGGTGAACGTATTCAGCGGGGAAATTTACAGCACCGAGATCGCGGTCAAAGGCTCGCGCATCATCGGACTCGGCAGCGGCTACCGCGCCGCCGAGACAGTCGACCTGGGCGGTCGTTACGTCGCCCCCGGCCTGATCGACGCGCACGTCCACATCGAAAGCAGCCTGTGCGCCCCGCCGGAATTCAGCCGCGCCGCCCTGACGCACGGCATCACCAGCGTGATCACCGATCCGCACGAGATCGCCAACGTGCACGGGCTGGACGGCATCCGCTTCATGCTGGAATCGGCCAAAGGCGGCGCGTTGAGTATGTACGTCATGGCGTCTAGCTGCGTCCCAGCGACGCACATGGAAACGTCCGGCGCGGCGCTGGACGCCGCCGATCTGCAAACGCTGCTGGCGAATCCCTGGGTGCTGGGATTGGCCGAAGTGATGAACTTCCCCGGCGTGGTGTACGGCGATCCGGGCGTGCTGGCAAAACTGGAAGCCTTCGCCGGTCGCCCGCTGGACGGGCACTGTCCCGGTCTGACGGGGCAGGCGCTCAACGCCTACGCCGCCGCCGGGATCGGCAGCGATCACGAGTGCACGACCGTCGAAGAAGCTGCCGAAAAACTGCGGCGCGGCATGGTGATCTTCATCCGCGAGGCGACCAACGCGCAAAACCTGCGCCCGCTGCTGCCGCTGGTCACGCCGGAAAACAGCCGCCGCATCTGCTGGTGCACCGACGACCGCCAGCCCGCCGACCTGCTCGACGACGGCTCCATCGACCACATGATCCGCGTGGCGATCCGCGAAGGCGGCCTGGACCCGGTCATGGCGATCCGGATGGGCACGCTCAACCCGGCGGCATACTTCGGGCTGGCCGACCGGGGCGGCATCGCGCCAGGACGCCGCGCCGACCTGTTCATTTTCTCCGACCTGGACGCGCCGCGCGCCGAGCGGGTGTATCGCGGCGGGCGGCTGGTCGCCCAGGATGGCGCGCTGACGATCACCATCACGCCGCCGCCCGTCACCGCCCTGCCCCGCTCGGTCAACATCCGGTGGGACGCGGTCGATTTCAGCATCCCCGCCGGCGGGCCGCGCGTGCGCGTGATCGGCAGCCTGGAAAATCAGCTCATCACCGAGCACCGCATCGAAGACGCGCGTATCGAGAACGGGTTAGCGGTGGCCGATCCGGCGCGGGACATCCTGAAAATGGCCGTGATCGAGCGCCATCACGCCAGCGGCAACACCGGCAAGGGCTTCATTCACGGCATCGGCCTGCGGCGCGGCGCGATTGCGGGCACCGTCGCGCACGATCACCACAATCTGGTGGTCATCGGCGCGGACGACCGCAGCATGATGACCGCCGCGCGCGCCGTCGAACATATGGGCGGCGGGCTGGTCGCAGTGGATGGTGAGCGCGTGCTGGCCGAACTGCCGCTGCCAATTGGCGGGCTGATGAGCGACCGCCCGATTGGCGAAGTACGCGCGGCGCTGGATCGCCTGCTGGACGTGGCCGGGCGCGAGTTAGGATCGACGCTGCACGACCCGTTCATGGCGATGAGCTTCATGGCGCTCGAAGTCATCCCCAGCCTCAAACTGACCGATATCGGGCTGGTGGATGTGGACGCATTCGAGCCGGTCGCGCTGTTTGTCTAGGTGAGGTATGTGCAGATCAACGGGGCGAAAGTTTGCTTTTGCACCGTTTTCTACTAAACTGAGGGATAGCATATGGGCTTTTTGTCCCGCTGCGACTTTGTAGGTCAAGTACCCTAAAAGAGGAGTTGTTTTATGGTCAAAAAACTGTCCGTATTGTTGTTGTTGGTAGCGATCGTCGCCGGTGGTATCGGCACCGCCGCGCCCCGTGCTGACGCCCAGGATGAGATCGTGTTTGGCGTGGTGCTGGTCGGTCCCAAAGACGATCATGGCTGGAGCCAGGCACACTATGAAGCCGGGCAGTATGTCGAAGCCAACCTGCCGGGCGCAAAAATGATCGCGCTGGAAAGTCTGAACTCGGCGGACCGCCCCGAAACCACGCTCGATCAGGTGGTCGAGGACATGGTCAACCAGGGCGCGAAACTGATCCTGACGACCTCAGCCGACTTTGAGGTTGATACGTCGATTGTGGCTGGATTCTACCCGGATGTGTCCTTTATCAATGTGTCGGGCGATGATGCGCTGTGGGGCATCGCGCCGGACAACCTCGGCAACTTCATGGGCAAGATGATCTACGGCAAGATGATCGCGGGCTGCGCGGCGGCGCTGAAAACCGAAACCGGCAAGATCGGATACGTCGGCCCGCTGATCGACCCCGAAACCACCCGCCTCGTCGACTCGGTCTATCTCGGCGCGAAGTACTGCTATGAGAACTATCGCGGCATGGACCCGGCTGACCTGGACTTCGCCGTGACCTGGATCGGCTTCTGGTTCAACATCCCCGGCGTGACGCTCGACCCGACTGAAGTCGTGAACGCCTTCCTGGACGACGGGCGCGACGTGATCATCTCCGGCATCGACACCACCGAAGCGATTGTCGTGACCGGCCAGCGGGCCGCCGAAGGCGCGAACGTGTGGGCGATCCCCTACGACTATAAGGGTGCCTGCGACGAAGCGCCTGCTATTTGCCTGGGCGTGCCGTACTTCAACTGGGGCCCGTCCTACCTGAAGACGGTCAAGGCCGTGCAAGATGGCACCTGGACCGCCAGTTGGGAATGGAACCCGCCCGACTGGAGCGACATCAACAACCCCGATACCAGCGCGGTCGGTTACGTGAACGGTGATGGCCTGAACGCCGATAACAAGACCAACCTGGATGAGTTCATCGCCGATCTGGCTGCCGGCGCGATGGGCGAAGATGGTGGCCTGAACCTGTGGGTCGGCCCGCTGAACTTCCAGGATGGCTCGCTGTTCCTGGATACGGACCAGGTCGCCACCGAGAAACAAATCTGGTTCCAGGCACGCAATGCCGACGAAGCGATGAGTCCGGACGAGGTCACGCCGCCGCAGCTTCTCGAAGGGGTGGCGGGCGCGAGTGAGTAACGCCTGATTGGATCGTCTATCCTGGGGGAGAGGGGCTTACCCCTCTCCCTTTCATTCCCCATACCTTCCATCCGCTGCCAGCACCGGATTGGAAAATTCTTTTTTCCGGACACAAACGAACGACCGAAAACTGAAAACGGCCTGGCTGCCGGGCCTGTTTGGAACACTTAACAAGAGAATCTTATGCAAGTCGAACTCCAACGCATCTCCAAAACGTTCGGGCGCGTGCGGGCCAATCAGGAAATCTCGCTGACCTTTGAAGGCGGGCACATCTACGCTATCCTGGGCGAAAACGGCGCGGGTAAAAGCACACTGATGAAGATCATGTCGGGGTACCAGTCGGCGGACAGTGGCAGCATCCTGGTAGACGGGACTGCCGTCACGCTGGAAGCGCCCACCGACGCCATCCAGCACGGCATCGGCATGTTGTACCAGGACCCGCTCGATTTTCCGCCGTTCACCGTGCTCGAAAATTTCATCGCCGGGCGACCGGGCAGGTTTTTCCCCGACAAAACTGCCGCCCGCCAGCACTTCATGGAACTGATCGAACGGTTTGACTTCGACCTCCACCCGGATCGTTACGTGGACAAACTGACGATTGGCGAGCGCCAACAGCTTGAGATTCTGCGCCTGCTGTCGCTCGACGTGCGCGTCTTGATCCTGGATGAGCCGACGACGGGCATCAGCGCCGAGCAAAAGACCGCGCTGTTTAACGTGCTCAAGTCGCTGGCGCGCGACGATGGCATGACGATCATCCTCGTGTCGCACAAGCTCGAAGACGTGATCGAGTTGTGCGATCACGCGTTTGTGCTGCGGCGCGGCATGCTGGTCGGCGAAACCGCCGTCCCGTGCGCGATCAGCACCCTGGTCGAGCTGATGTTCGGCAAGGTGTTGGAGCGGCAAGCGCCCCCGCCGATGGCGCACGGCGAGCCGGTGCTGCGCGTCGAGTCACTGTGCGTGAGCAGCCACCGCCTGACCGTCGAAAACCTGTCGTTGGAGGTCCGCGCCGGAGAGGTGATCGGCCTCGCCGGGCTGGACGGCAGCGGCCAGGGTGAATTTATCCGGGCCTGCACCGGCCTGCGCCCACCCACCAGCGGCTCGATCCGCATCAACGGGCGGGAGATGACGCAGGCGTCCTATTACCGCTTCAAACAGGCCGGAGTCGCGTTTCTGCCCGCCGGACGCCTCGAAGAAGGGCTGATCAACGGCATGACGCTGACCGAACATTTCGCGCTCACGCTGCCCAGCAAAGCGCCCTGGGTGAACTGGCTGCGCGCGCGGCGCGTGACCGCCCACAGCATCGAACACTTCAACGTCAAGGGACGGCCCAGCAGCCCGGTTCAAACGCTGTCCGGCGGCAACCAGCAACGCTTCGCGCTCTCGCTGCTGCCCGAAAAACTCAAGCTGCTGCTGCTCGAACACCCGACGCGCGGCCTCGACGTCGAAAGCGCGAATTACATCTGGGAACAACTGCTGGCCCGCCGCCAGGATGGCACGGCCATCGTGTTCATTTCTGCCGAGCTGGATGAAATCGTCGCTTACAGTGACCGGATTCTGGTCTTCTTTGGCGGGCGCGTGACGCCGGTCGCGGATCGCGCCGAGATGACGGCCAACCGCCTGGGCGAACTCATCGGAGGGAGGATGTAGCCATGCAGCTTACCGACAAACCCCAGGGCACATCCCAATCACCGGTCGCGGGCATGACCCGCGCGGATGTCTGGCGATCCGTGCGTGATATGCTGCCCGCGATCCTGGCCCCGTTTTTTGGCATTGCGGCGGCGCTGGTGATCATCATCCTGATCCTGCACTGGCAGGGGGCCGATCCCAAAGTCGCGTGGGACTACGTCTATGAAGGCACGCTCGAAACAGCGGCCAAACGGGCCGATCTGGTCGCGTTTTGGATGCCGCTGGCGATCATCTCGTTCGGGCTGGTGATGACCTTCACCGCCGGGCTGTGGAACATCGGGGTCGAGGGGCAGGTGGTCATGGGCGCGATTGGCGCGGCGGGGGCCGTGCGCCTGTTTGCCGAGAGCGATCATCCGCCGCTGGGCCTGAACCTGGGGCGGCAGGAGATTTTATTCTCCTGTTTTCTGTTTGCGGCGCTGGCGGGTGCGGCCTGGGCGAGTATCGCGGCATTGTTAAAGACGCGCGGCGGCGTCAACGAGATTTTCGGCGGCGTGGCGCTCAATTTCATCGCGGCGACGTTTAACATGTACCTGATCTCGAACGGCGGCCCCTGGCAGCCGGTCGGCAGCCGCGCCACCGAAACCGCCCGTTTTCCGGAGATCGCGCGCCTGCCCACCCTGGAAAAATACCGGCGGCTCAGCCCGACGACGGTCTACATCACCATCGGCGCGTTGATCGTCGTGCTGCTGATCATGTATGTTTCACGGTGGGGCTTGCAGCTCCGCGCGATGGGTAAAAACAGGAATTCCGCGTTTCTGCTGGGCGTGCGCACCGAGCGCAACATCATTCTGTCGATGGCGCTGTGCGGCGCGATGGCCGGTATCGGCGGCGCGTACCGCGTGCTGGCCCCGGACGTGATCAAACTCACGGCTTCCCCATCGGGCGGCATCGGCTTTCTGGCGATTCTGGTCGTGCTGCTGGCGTCGATGTCGGCGCTGCTGACGCCGTTTGTGTCGTTCGTGTTTGCGGTGCTCTCCAAAGGGGGGCAGCGGCTGGAAAGCGGTTTCCAGTGGGACTATGACCTGACGCTGGATCGCTCGCTGGTACGCGTGCTGCAAAGCACCGCCGTGTTGATGGTCGTGCTGGCGTTTGGCGTGCGTAACCGGTTCTTTCCGCCGCGCACGCCGCCGGTTGACGACGACGTCGTTGATAGGACGTGAGCGCCATGCCAGGCTGGGAATACCGCACAGTGTACCTGTCCGGCGCGCTGGATTTTCCTGAGATCGTGGATCGTCCGGAGCGGCTCACGTGGGCGGGCAAAGCGCTCACGCAGCAGATCAACGAGCAGACCGCGCAGGGTTGGGAAGTGCTCGATCTGCACTGGCTGACCGATGTCGAGTTGATGGTCACGTTCAAGCGCCCGGTTTCGTCCAGCCGCACGCGGAGTGAACGTCAAAAAAGTGATTAGGGCATTATCAACGAGGATAGTTTCGTATGGCAACGGGTCTTGAAAGCACGCTGCGCGGAGTCATCCGGTCGGCAGCACCCATCGTCATCGCCGGGCAAGGCGAACTGATCACCGAACGATCGGGCGTCATCAACCTGTCGCTGGACGGGTCGATCATGCTCTCGGCCATGACGGCGCACGCCGTCGTGCGCGATACCGGCAGCCTGCCGCAAGCGATCCTGGCAGCGATGGCGGTCGGGGCCGCGATTGCGTTTGTCGTGGTCTTTTCGAGCATCGCGCTCAAGCTGAACCAGGTGGCGGTTGGTTTCATTCTCACCCTCCTGTGCGCCGACCTGGCGATCTTCCTGGGCAAGCCGCATTTTAACCAGCCCGGCAAAGAAATCCCTGCGATGCCGATCCCGATTCTGAAAGACATCCCGCTGCTGGGGCCGGTGTTCTTCCGCCACAACATCCTGATCTATTTCAGCCTGATCCTGGTCGCGTTGGTGTGGTTTTACATTTACCGCACGCGTCCCGGCCTGACACTGCGCAGCATCGGCGAACAGCCGGAAGCGGCGTTTGTACGCGGCACATCGGTCAACCTGCTGCGCTACGTCTACACGCTGGCGGGCGGCTCGCTGGTCGGGTTGGCCGGGGCGACGTATTCGCTGTCGGTCAAACTCGGTTGGAAGGAGGACCTCAGCGGCGAAGGCTGGATCGCGCTCGCGATTGTGATCTTCGGGCTGTGGGTGCCGGCCCGGGTCGCACTCGGCGCGTATTTGATCGTCGGCCTGCGCTCGATTGCCATCGACCTGCAAGATAACAACATCATCGCCCTGCCCTCGCAGATCATCAACATGCTGCCCTGGTTCCTGATGATCCTCACGCTGATGTTTGCGACCAGCGGCGTGTTACACAAAATAGAGCGTTTCACGCCGGATCGCTTAAAGCCGACCGTGCAGCGCTTTTTACGCGCCGCGCCGCCGCGCGCGCTCGGCACGCCGTTTGAGAAACATTGAGGTCTACAAGCAGTTTACTGAGCCTGATGTATGTAACCAAACTGATCATGCAGCAGATGCTCGCCAGTCAGCCTCACCCCTGGCCCCTCTCCATCAAAATGGAGAGATACCGTGTTGAAATTCAAGGGGTAGCCGGATGATAATCAGGATCAA
>CAYMTN010000035.1:10775-32133 GCA_964393335.1 uncultured Anaerolineaceae bacterium | reverse complement strand
ACTTGGGGAAGGGGCTACTTGACCTTCCCTCTAATTGTGAAGGTTAACTACTGGGTACGCTGGTGGGACTGGTGCTGGCCACGCTGTTGTTGGTATGGTTCTTCCGCGAGCGAATGACTATCATCTTTCCCGAAATGCAGTTTCAGATCACAGTCGCCGCCTCGACCGTGATCCTGTCCATCGTGTTTGGCGTGGTCGTGGTCACACTCACGCCGCTGCTTACCATACTGAGCATGGCACGCATGGATATTCCGTCGGCACTGCGCGTGATGGAATGACACCCCCTCACGCCTGCAAAAACGCCAGTACGGCCCGGTTAAACGCTTCCGCGCTCTCCCAAAACGAGGCATGCCCCGCGCCGGGCAGAATGTGCAGTTGGGTGTTTGGAATACCTGCCGCAATGGTTTGCGAGTAATGCACCGGCTTCAAGATATCTTTTTCTCCGACGATCACACAGGTCGGGTGGTGAATCTCGCCCAGGCGCGCGGTGACGTTCATCGTCAAAAAACAGCGGCACAACTGCACGACCGACGGCAGATCGAGCGCCCGCGCCGCATCAAGGCGGCTGATCAAAAAATCGACCTTGTCGGCAAAAAACGCCTCGCTGAAATTCCAGTACCAGGTCGAGCGGTAAAATAACTCGTGGTCGCCCAGCGCCGCGATGCGCGCCCAGCTATCGGCGATGGCGTGCAAGTGCGGCTCAACATGACTCACCGCATCGGCGATGATCAACGTGCGGCAGCGGGCCGGGTGACGCAGGGCCATGTGCAGCGCCAGTTCACCGCCGTAGGAAATGCCGCCGACGTGCGCCTGCTCGATTGCCAGCGCATCAAACAAGGTGGCCAGATCATCGGCGTGGGTGTCCCAGGTGTATGCCGCATCCTCACCGGTCCATTTCTGCGACTGTCCCTGTCCGCGCATGTCGTACAGCAGCACGCGGTAATGCGGCGTAAAAGCGGGCAACTGGTACGCCCAGGTCGCCGTGCTGGCAATGATGCCGTTATTGAGCACCAACACGTCATCACCCTGGCCGTGCAATTCATAATAAAGGCTGACTCCGTTCGCGTTTATGGTTGGCATGTAAATCCCCTTTTCTTGCCTGAAGACTACTGCCAGCCTAACAACATCCAGTCACACGCGGGATACAGTCGTTGTCAGCCCACACCAGAGTGGCTACAATTCGGAATTGAAGTCATGCTTACAACCGCCACAAGGTAGCCATGTATGAGTGAGTCGCTGCGTATCCAGACCTTAGGCATGTTCCGCGTGTGGCTCGACGGAACGCTGCTGCCGAATGCGGTCTGGAAGCGCGAAAAAGCCCAACGCCTGCTCCAATTCCTGATCACAGTCTCGCTCAACGACAGCCACCGGATGCTGCCCAAAGAACGTATCGTGGCCGAACTGTGGCCTACACTCGACGAAAAACGTGCCGACCGCGATTTTAAGGTGGCGCTCAATGCGCTGAATGATGCCCTGGAGCCAGATCGATCCTCCCGCTCGCTGTCGAGCTTTGTGACCCGGCACGGCCTGGCGTATGGGCTGAACCCGGAAGCCAGCATCCAGATCGATGCTGAGGAGTTCTGGCTGGGGCTGAAAACCGCCGCACGCCTGGAACGCGAGGACGTCGATGCCGCCATCGACGCCTACCGCGATGCCATCGACCGCTACGCCGGGGATTATCTGCCGGATGCGCTGTACGAAGATTGGGCCAGCCTGGAACGTGAACGGCTGCAAACGCTGTTCCTGTCCGGCGCGCTGCGGCTGGCTGCGCTGCTGCTCGCCCAGGGCGGTTACCAGGAGTCGATTCACCTGTGCCAGTCGGTCTTGATAATCGATCCGTACTGGGAGGAAGCCTACCGGCTGATGATGATCAGCCATACGCAGCGCGGCAACCGTCCGCTGGCCCTGCGCGTGTATGACCAATGCCACCAGGCGCTCGACGAAGGGCTGGACCTGCTGCCAATGCCCGAAACAACTGATTTATACGAAATCATCAAGCGGGGTGATCCGCTGCCCCCACTGTGAAAGCGCTCGCGTTGTTACTCGACTGCAACCCATATCGCGTATACATCAAGAAACAAGCCTGGAATCACGGGAGTCCGCCATGAATCAAGACGTGGTGTCATTCGTTCTGCGTTTTGTGCGCGAAGAAAGCAACAGCCAGCCAGCCCGCTGGCGTGGCGTGATCAAACACGTCCAAAGTGATCACAGCGCCGATTTTTCGCGTTTCAGTGATGCGCTGCACTTCATGCAGACACACGTCGATGAAGCGATCCGCCAGTCGTTTTTAGAAGGCGAACCGGCCAGCGCAGAACAACTCATCGGCGAAACCGCGCGGTTGTGGGGCGAAATGGCTCCCCGCTATACCGACATCATGCTGCAATCGATGGAAGTGATCCTCGACCAGGGACGGCGCGTGAGCGAAACGTTTGCCGAAAACCTGGCGACCTGGGGACAATCTGCGCAGCAGACTCAGCAAGAACAGCAGACTCAACTGCTGTCCATCATCGAGCGGCTGACGGCGCAGGTTGAAACGCTGACCACCAAAATAGACCAGTTGGAAACGCGGCTGCGCGATGACTGACTCATTCGATACGCTGCGCGTCGTGTTGGAAGCATGGGAGCGCGAAACTGCCGCCCAGTGGGACGCCGTGATCCGTTCGCCCAATTTCCTGCGGCGGGTGGGGCGGCAGGTCACCGCCTCACTCGAATCGCAGCAGCGCATCCGGACGTCGTTGGAGCGCGCGTCGTTGATCGCGGTGACGGCACAGGACCGGACCTCGTACCTGCTCTACCTGTTGGAACGCCTCGAAAAACAGGTGGAAACCCTGTCCGCCCGTATCGACCACCTGGAGCATACGCGCTATGACAAACCCGCATGAGCGATGGGCCAGGTTGTGGAACATAGGCATGCAGCACGTCTGGCGGCAGTACGTTGATGCACAGGGATCGATCCGCGAACAAGGGCAGCAGCTTGTCGGACAGACACCGGCAACCGTCGTCTACACCGAGGGACGTTCGCGCCTGCTGCGGTACACGCCACACGTCACAGGCTCGCCGCACGTCATCCCGCTGTTGTGCATCCCTTCGCTCATCAACCGCTACTACGTGATGGACCTGACGCCGGAACGGTCGCTGGTGCGTTACCTGTTACAACGTGGGATCGACATGTACATGCTGGATTGGGGCACGGCCAATGCCATCGACCGTCACCGCCCATTGGACGAGTATATCAGCGGGGTGCTGCGGCGCAGCGCGCAGGCCATCCAACGTGAATCCGGCCAATCCCGCGTGGCACTGCTGGGATACTGCATGGGTGGCATGATGGCAGCCGTCTACACGGCGCTGTACCCGCGCGACGTTGCCGCGCTGATCAACCTCGCCGGCCCGGTCAACTACCACGACGACGGCATCTACAGCGTGTGGACCCACCCGGATTGGTTCGACGCCGATTTGCTGGTCGATACGCTGGGCAACATCCCCGCCGAACTGCTCAATCTGACGTTCAACATGGTGCGCCCGACCAACGAACTGGTGCAGGCACTCAACTACTGGCAGCGCCGGAAGGATGCCGCCTTCATGCGCCCGTTCGCCGCCATGCAAATCTGGCTCAACGACCCGACGCCCTTTCCCGGCGAAGCGTTCCGCAAATACGTCAAAGACCTGTACCAGTCGAACCTGTTGATTCAGGGACGATTTCAGATCAACGGGCAGCCGGTTGATCTCAGGTCGATCACCGCCCCCGCGCTGACGATTGCCGCCCGCCGCGATCACATCGCGCCCTGGCGCTCAGTCACTGCCTTCCACGACCTGATCGCCAGCCCGGACAAAGACGTGATCGTGCTCGAAAGCGGGCACATCGGCATGGTGATCGGGTCGGACGCCCACACCAAACTTTGGCCCCGGCTGGGTGACTGGTTGGCGGCGCGTACTACCCTCGCGTCTTGATCCAGATCAACGCGTGACGAAATCCCGGTGGATATACTACGATCATGCTGATAAGTACGGTCAGATTGATTCCGCCGGTTCGATCGGGCGCGGCAAGCAGCGTCCTACGAAAACATCCTGCAAGATTTCTGGGATTGTACTTTCGATCCAAACCGTGAGAGGACGATGAGCGCTGGCACTGCCTCCCCCCGTGTACGTCTGAAAACAATCGCCGTGCCCCCGGAGCACGGCTCGTGGGGTTTTCTGCTGGAACCACTGCTGCTGGGGTTGATCGTCGCGCCATCGATGGCAGGGTTGTGCCTCGCCATAGCTGTGACCGGTGCTTTTTTGATGCGGCACCCGCTGAAAATCGCGCTGGCAGACTGGCAGCACGGCAGGCGGTACGCACGAACCAGAATTGCCGGGCGCGTGACGCTCGCTTACGGCATACTGGCTGTGATGGGATTTGCCGGAGCCGCCGCGCTGGCCGGGTTTGACTTCCTGCTGCCGCTGGTCCTGGGCGTGCCGCTGGCCGTGATGCTCTTCGCCGGATACGCCCGGAATCGCGGGCGCGATCTGCTGCCTGAGTTGGCCGGAGCGAGCGCGCTGGCGTTGGCCGCGTCCAGCCTGGCGATAGCCGGCGGTGAAAATACACGCATCGCGCTGGCGCTGTGGGCCATCCTGACCGCGCGTGATATCCCCTCGATCCTGTACGTGCGAGCGCGGCTGCGCCTGGAACGTGGCAAACCGTTCGCGCTCGCGCCGGTTTGGGCAGCACACGGGGCAGCAGTCCTGACCGCACTGCTGCTTGTACTGGCGGGTCTCGCGCCTGTTCCGGTCATCGTCGTCATGGTGATCTTGCTGCTGCGCGCTGCCTATGGACTCTCCACGTACCGGCGGCCCGCCCGCCCGCAAATCATCGGCGTTCAGGAGATCGGATACGGCCTGCTGACCGTGATCCTGACCGCCGCCGGGTATGTCCTGTGATCACGCACCGTAACTCGCGCGTAACTGGCATGTTGTAACGTTCTTTGCATAAAGAGATACTGCTTCTTTTTGTGGAAAGACTCCATGACTTCATTCGAACTTCCCCCTATTGGAATCGCGGGAACGGGCGTCTACATTCCCTCAAGCGTGATCACCGGGCAGGACATCGCGGCACGGACCGGCCTGCCCGAATTCGTCGTGCTGGAAAAAATGGGCATCCGCGAAATTCACATCGCCGGGCCGGACGAGCCGATCACGGTGATGGCAAGCCAGGCCGCCCAACGCGCCCTCGAAAACGCCGGGCTTGATCCGAAAGACCTCAACGCAATCGTGTATCACGGCAGCGAATACAAGGATCACATCGTCTGGTCCGCTGCCTCGAAAATCCAACACCTGATCGGGGCCACCAACGCGTATGCCTTCGAAACCTACGCGCTGTGCGCAGGCGCGCCGATTGCATACAAAGCGGTGCGCGACATGATGCGTGTCGATGACCGGCTGCAAAATGTGCTTCTGGTGACTGCCAGCCGCGAAAATGACCTGATCGATTTCGGCAACATGCGCACCCGGTTCATGTTTAATTTTGGCGCAGGCGGCGGCGCGATGATTTTCCAACGCGGCCTGGATCGTAACCTCGTGCTGGAATCGGCCATTCGAACGGACGGCAGCCTGGCCGATACCGTCGTCATGACGTCTGCCAAAACCGATATCAAGCTGTTGCCCGCCGAAATGGGCACGCTGCACGGGCGGCTCGACGTTCATGACGTCGAGTATATGACCGCACGCCTGGGCGAAATCTCGCTGGGCCGCTTCCGGGAGGTGATCACCGAAGCCGTCGAACGCAGTGGGTACAGCCTGGACGCCCTCCGATTCCTGGGAATCACCCATATGAAACACTCGTTTTACCAGCAGATTCTGGAAGCGGTCGGCCTTACGCTGGACCAATCGGTATACCTCGACCATTACGGCCACATTCAAAGCGTCGATCAGGTCCTGGCGCTGGAACTAGGTTTGCAGCAAGGCAAAATCCATGATGGCGATCTGATCGTGCTGGCCGGGGCGGGCACGGGTTATACCTGGAGCGCCACCGCCGTGCGCTGGGGATCAGCGCCGTAGACTAAACGAATATTTTGGAGAAGGGATTCTATTCATCATGGGAAAACAATTAGCGGATCGTGTTGCCGTGATCACAGGCGCGGGGCAAGGCATCGGGCGTGCCATCGCGCTGCGATTCGTCGCGGAAGGCGCAGCGGTCGTCGTGATCGACATCGCCGGAGACTGCGCGAACGCTGTTGCCGCAGAGATCGAAGCGTCAGGCGGCAAAGCGCTGGCTATTCGCTGCGACGTCACCAAACGCGACGAGGTGAACAGCGCCGTCGTTAAGGCTCTGGAAACCTACGGCAAAATTGATATTCTATGCAACAACGCGGGCATCACGCGGGACGCCCGGCTGGTCAAAATGACCGAGGATCAGTTCGATTCCGTGATCGACGTGAACCTGAAAGGCGTCTTTAACCTGACACAAGCCGTCGCGCCGCACATGATCGAGCGTGGCTACGGGCGCATCATCAGCACGTCGTCGATTGTGGGACTGTACGGCAACTTCGGCCAGACAAACTACGTCGCGAGCAAAGCAGGCGTGATCGGCATGACGCGCGTCTGGGCGCGTGAGTTGGGTCCCAAGGGCATCACCGCGAACGTTATCGCGCCGGGCTTCATCGCTACGGACATGGTCAAAACCGTGCCGCAGGAGGTTCTCGACAAGTTCACGTCCACGACACCTGTCCGCCGCCTGGGGCAGCCGGAGGACATCGCCAATGCGTATGCATTCCTGGCCTCAGAGTCTGCCTCGTTCATCAATGGCGCAGTGCTCAGCGTTGATGGCGGACTCGTGATGTAACACGCTCTGACCTACAATGGGGTGCAGGGGCCAGGGCCGTACTTCCACTACAGCTATTGAATTATTTTTTAGGGCAGCGTTTTGATGAAACAGAAATCGTCGTATATAACCGATTTTTTGCAGCGGCGCGCTCAACTGACGCCGGGCAGACTTGCCGTCCGCGATACGATCACCGGGCAGGACATCACCTACGCTGCGTGGAACACGCAGGCCAACCGCACCGCGAATTTTCTGCGAGACCTGGATGTGCAGCCGGGCGACCGGGTGGCCGTATGCGCCACGAACAGCATGGCTTATCTCGACATCTGGATGGCGTGCGGCAAGATCGGGGCTGTGCTGCAAAACCTCAACTGGCGGCTGACACCTCTTGAATTGAAGGGACTCATTCGGGATGCTGCGCCGGTCGTGCTGGTGTATTCCGGCGAATTTGTAGACGCGGTGAACCAACTGCGCCCCACCCTTTCGAGCGTGCGGCACTTTGTCGCGCTGGAAGCGCCGGCCCACCCCGGCGATCCCGTCTTTTTTGACCGTGACACGCAGCCCGCTACCCTGACCGCGCCACGCCCGGACCTACACTGGGATTCTCCCTGGGTGATCTGTTACACAGGTGGCACGACCGGACTCCCCAAAGGCGCGATCCTCTCACACGGCAACATGACGTGGAACAGCATCAACACCGTGATGAGTTGGGGACTGGATCAGAACGATGCGGCGATTCTCAACTCACCGCTGTTTCATACTGGCGGGTTGAACGTCTTCACGCTGCCGCTGATTCACGCGGGCGGGACGAATATCCTCTGCGCCGGATTTGATGCCGATCAGGTATTCGACCTGATCAACGCGGGCGGCGTGACGCTGTTTTTTGGCGTGCCGACGATGTTTGTTGTGATGCAGCAGCATCCGCGTTGGCCCGACGCCGATTTCAGCCGCCTCAAACTGGTGATCAGCGGCGGCGCGCCCTGCCCCATGCCCGTCTTCGAACGTTTCTGGGACAAAGGCGTCGATTTTAAGACTGGTTACGGGCTGACCGAAGCCGGGCCAAATACGTTTTGGCTGCCGGCAGCAGATGTGCAGCGCAAACCGGGCGCAGTCGGCTTTCCGTTGATGCACGTCGACGTGAAGGTCGTTGGCGCGACTGGCGACCTCTGCGAAGCTGGCGAACCGGGCGAACTGCTGATCCAAGGGCCGCACGTTACACCGGGCTACTGGAACAATCCCGAAGCAACCGCCGAAGCCATCCGAGACGGCTGGCTGCATACCGGTGATCTCGCCACGCGTGACGCAGACGGCTGCTACACCATCGTCGGGCGACTGAAAGACATGATCATTTCCGGCGGCGAAAACGTCTATCCCGCCGAAGTGGAAAGTGTAATGTACCGCCATCCCGCCATCAAAGAGGCTGCACTGATCGGCATACCGGATGACAAGTGGGGCGAGGTAGGCCGCGCGATCGTGGTCAAGGAACCAGGCCACAGTCTGGATGCAGATGACCTGACCGTTTTTTTGCGCGAACGGCTGGCCCGCTACAAGGTGCCGAAGTCGGTCGTTTTCGTGGAGGCGCTGCCGAAAACCGGCGCGGGCAAAATCGACAAAAAGGCGCTGGTCGATCAATACGGCTGGTCCTGACAGGAGAAAGAATCACATGCCCACAGCAGCGATTGGTGACCTGAACATGTATTACGTCGAGCAGGGCAGCGGCGAGGCTGTCGTGTTGATTCACGGCAATACGTCGAGCAGTGTGTGGTGGGAATACACGCTGGCACGATTGGACGATGCTTATCACTTCATCGCTCCGGATTTGCGCGGGCGCGGTAACACAGGCGGTCCCGCCGCTGATTTTACCATCGAGACGCTTGCCAATGACATATGCGGCCTGATCGAATACCTGGAGCTTGGCGCGGCGCACTTCGTCGGGCATTCGCTTGGTTCGGATGTCGCGCTGCAATACGCGCTGGATCACAAGGCAGATGTCAAAAGCCTGACGTTGATGAATCCCGGCTGGGTCGCCGGGGATATGCCCGCCGAGATCAGCGATCCGGCCCGCATCCAGATGATGGTCGCCAACAAAGAACTGCTCAAAATGGCGCTGCACGGCATTGCGATGAAACATCCCGACAACAAAGACTGGAAACGCCTTGAAGCCGCCAGCCTGAAACAAACCGACGAAGCCAGCCTGCGCACCCCGGTGGCGCTCAAGGATTGGATCGTGGTAGACCGGCTGCACGAACTGGCAGGCATCCCGACGCTGGTCGTGCGCGGCGCGGAGGACCAGTTCATCGCCACACAAGCCGTCTGCCAGAGAATCACCGACAACTTGCCGGGCGCGCGGTACGTCGAGATCGCCGGAGCGAGCCATTCGCCCAACGTCGAAGCGCCAGACGCCTGGGTGGCCGTGCTCAAGCAGCACCTGGCTACTGTAGGATAAACGAGGAATTTCATGCCGCGTTATGCGCAAATCGCCAGCACCGGACGTTACGTGCCCGAACAGGTGCGTACCAATGCCGAACTCGACGCCATGCTGGGCGAGCCGGTTGACGAGTGGCTGGTTGAAAACGTCGGAATCCGCGAGAGGCACCTGATCGGCGACGACGAGGTGACGTCAGACCTCGCTGTTGCAGCAGCTCGCCAGGCGCTTGACCGCGCCGGAATCGCGCCAGAAGCAGTAGACTTGATCATCCTGGCGACCGACACGCCCGACTACGTATCACCCGGCACGGCGTCTGTCGTGCAGTACAAACTCGGCGCAAAAAACGCGGGCACCTTTGACCTGAACAGCGCGTGTGCCGCCTGGGTGATCGGGCTGGATCAGGCCAGCCGTTATATCGCCACCGACGCGGCTTACAACCACACCCTCGTGATCGGCGCGTATGGCATGTCACGCTTCGTAGACTGGACGGATAAACGGACCTGCACGCTGTTTGGTGATGGCGCAGGAGCCGTGCTGCTCAGCGCGGGCGATACGCCCGGTTTTCTGGGCGGAAACATCATGGCAGATGGCGCGTTCCACGATTACATGGGCGTGTTCATCGGCGGTACGCTTGAGCCAACCGGCGGCGTCGGCACGCGCCCGCAGCGCCTTGAAATACGCAAGCGTTTCCCGCCGGATACCAACAACAACGGCTGGCCGCCGCTGGTGCGGGCTTTGATGGACAAAATCGGGCGTCCGGTGAGCGCCATCGACAAGCTGTATTTCACCCAGTTGAACATCCGCACGATTGAGTATGTGCTGCAAGACCTGGGCCTTCCACGCGAAAAAACACATACCATCATGGAAAAATGGGGCTATACCGGGTCCGCCTGCATGCCGATGGCGCTGGATGACGCCATCGAACATCACATTGGCCCGCAGCCCGGCGAGCTGGTTGTTTTCTGCGGCAGCGGCGCGGGCTACACCATGGCGGCGGCAGCCTTCGTGTGGACCGGCTGAGGAGGTCCGAAAGACAGACATGTATATCGGTGATACGCTGGCACGACGCGCGATTTATACCCCGGAGCGGCTGGCCGTCGTAGATACGGGCAAACCGGCACGCCCACACTACACCTATCGCCAGATGAACGAACGCGCCAACCGGCTTGCCAACTGGCTGAAGGACGAGATCGGGGTGCAAAAGGGCGACCGGATCGGCATTGTCGCCCATGATGGCGTCGAATTCCTGGATGCGTTTTTTGCGTGCGGCAAACTGGGCGCGATCCTGGCGTGTTACAACTGGCGTATGCACTGGCGCGAACTGCTGCGCGTGGTCAACGATACGACACCCAGGGTCATCATCTTCTCGGACGAGTTTCGGGATACTATCGCGCGGATGGTGCCCGAAGCGCCCGGCGTCACGCACACGCTGCACATTGAAGGGGACGGCATCCCCGCAGGGGACGGCATCCCTGGCAGCCTGCACTTTGAAACCACGCTGCAAAGCGGCAGCCCACAGCCGGTCGTCACCGAGTCGCTCGACAAGGAAGACACTGCCGCACTCATCTTCACCG
Source organism: uncultured Anaerolineaceae bacterium (assembly GCA_964393335.1). GTDB lineage: Bacteria > Chloroflexota > Anaerolineae > Aggregatilineales > Aggregatilineaceae > CAYMTN01. Next base: position 21,338 of record CAYMTN010000035.1, on the reverse strand, counting down.
GCGGCACGACCGGCGTCCCCAAAGGAGCGCAGATCAGCCACCGCATGATCGCGTGGAACACGCTTAACACCGTGATTCACGACATTCTGCCAGGCGACACAACCGTCAACGTGTTTCCGATGTTTCACACCGGAGGGCTGCTGGTCTACACTACGCCGCTGATGATCGTGGGCGGGACGGTGGTCCTGGTGCGGCGTTTTGACCCTGAGCTGGTCCTCAACCTGATCGAGACGTACAGGGCCGACTTTTTCGCCGGGGTGCCAACCATGTACCAGATGCTCACCCAGGCTCCCAACTGGGCCGCTGCCGACCTCAGCAGCCTGCGATTCTGTACCAGCGGTGGCGCACCGCTGCCCGTGCCGCTGGTCAAGAAGTTCCAGGCGGAAAAAGGCGTGCGCTTCAAGCAGGGATTTGGCATGACCGAATTCGGCCCCGGCATTTTCGCGCTTGCGCCCGAAGACGCGATCCGCAAAGCAGGCAGCATCGGGCGACCCAACTTTTTTGTCGATGCGCGCGTCGTAGACGACGACAACCAGCCGCTTGGACCGGACGAGGTGGGTGAACTGGTGCTCAAGGGGCCGTCCTTCTGCTCTGGATATTTCAACATGCCGGGCGCGATGGACGAAGTCGTCGATGAGGATGGCTGGTTCCACACGGGCGACATGGCGCGGTATGACGACGAATGGTACTTCACCATCGTGGATCGGAAGAAGGACATGTTGATCTCCGGCGGTGAAAACGTGTACCCGGCGGAGATCGAGCAGGTGTTGTACCAGCATCCCGCCGTCCACCAGTGCGCCGTGATCGGCGTGCCGGACGACGCATGGGGCGAAGTCGGCCTGGCCTGCGTGGTGCTGGCACCGGATGCCCGCGTCACCGCCGAGGATCTGCTCGTTTACCTGCGCAAGCACCTGGCCGGGTATAAAGTCCCGAAGTTCGTTGAATTCCTGGATGCCTTGCCGATTTCGGCGGCGGGCAAAATTCTCAAGCGCGACCTGCGCGACCGTTTTTCCACCCCCGGATCACGCGAGTAAAAGGAGGCACAGCCGCATTTCATCCCAAAAACACGTCACTCTGCTAGTCACACCGGCACCGTTAGAAACTATGAAAAGGAGCTTTACAGATGCGTAAATTGTCACTTTTGGTCCTGGTTGTTTTGATGGCGCTCTCGCTGGTCGTGGTCCCGTCGTTTCGCGCGGCGACCGCGCAGGATGGCGAACCGCTGAAGATCGGCGTGCTCACCGATCTAACTGCCGTACTCCAGTCGTATGGCATCGAACTGGACAATGGGTTTGAGTTGGGCCTGGAGTACGCCACCGATGGCACGCTGGAAATCGCCGGGCGTCCGGTCGAAATCCTGTTCCGTGATTATGCCAACGACGCCGAGTTAGCCGCCACCCAGGCGCGTGAGTTGATCGAAGTCGATGGCGCTGAAATCCTGGTGGGTGCGCCGTCTTCCGGCGTAACACTGGGCCTGATCAGCGTCGCCGCCGAATACGGGGTGATCTTGTTCGCCGGGCCGGCAGCCGACCCGCGCATCACCGGCGAGTTCTTCCAACCGACCACCTTCCGCGCCTGCCGCAACTCCTTCCAGGATGCGTACGACATCGCGTCATGGGCGGTCGAGAATGTCGGCACCAATTACGTCCAGCTTGCGCCGGACTACGCGTTCGGTATTGGCTCGGTCGCCGCGTTCAACTATGCCTTTATGGAAAAAGGCGCGACGTTTGTACAGGATGCGATCTATGCCCCGACCGATACCACCGAGTTCACGCCCTACCTGCAGCAGGTCATCGACTCTGGCGCGGACGGTGTGATTATCACCTGGGCGGGCGCTTCGGCCATCAACCTGTTCCAGCAAGCGACCGAACTGGGGCTGGGCGTTGACGAAGACAAACCGGCGATCATCACCGGCTTCGGCTCCAATGACACCGTCAAAGCTTCCACGGACGAATCGCAGATCGGCAACATCGGCCTGATCGTCTACCACTACACCGCCCCGGATAACGCGATCAACGACTGGCTGGTCGAGAAGCACAAAGAGACATATAGCGATGTGCCAGACCTGTTCACCGAATGCGGGTTTGCAACCGCCCAGGCGCTGGTCGCCGGTGTGGAAAAAGCCGGTGGCTCGACGCTGCCTGAAGACCTGATCCCGGCCCTCGAAGGTTTGACCTGGGAAGGCCCCAAAGGCACCTACACCATGCGCGCGGAAGATCACCAGGCATTGATGCCAATGTACGTTGTCAAGCTGGTCAACCTGGACGATCCCGATCAGAAATACTACGAACTGGTCGCGGAAGTCTCCGCTGAAGACGCGGCCCCGCCATGCGAATCCGGCGCGGATCGCAGCAGCGACACGCTGGACTGCACACCGCTGGCCGAACGCGGCCAGTAGCATGGCCGAACGCGGCCCATAGCACCACCTGAGTTACCGTTCATCGCGTGGGGGATGTCGCTGCGTGCAGCATCTCCCACGTGTCAACAAGTGAGCATGTCTATGGCGGAAGAAACGATCATCCTTGAAGGGGTAGGACTGCGTAAAGAATTTGGTGGGCTGGTGGCAGTCGCTGACGTGAATATCCGCGTCCGGCGTGGCACCCTGCACTCGATCATCGGCCCGAATGGCGCGGGGAAAACGACCTTATTCAATTTATTGACCAGCAATCTCCGGCCCACACGTGGCAGCATCTTCTTCAATGGACAAGACATCACCGGTGAGCCGCTGCATCGCCGTGTTCATTTGGGGATCGGGCGTTCATTTCAGATCACGAATATTTTCCCGAACCTGACAGTTCTGGAAAATGTACGTCTGGGCGCCCAGGCGCTCGGCCACGACAACTTCAAATTCTGGTGGAATTTCCGGCGTTTCAGACACTATACCGATGTCGCGATGTCTGCGATCACCCAGGTCGGGCTGTTAGATAAAGCCACTGTGCCCGCCGTGATTTTGCCACACGGTGACCAGCGCAAACTGGAACTGGCGATCCTCCTGGCGTCGGATGCGGAACTGCTGTTGCTGGACGAACCGACGGCGGGCATGGCTACTGAACAGGTTCCTGCCTTGATTGAAACCATTCAGGCGATCCAGCGTGAATCGGAAAAAACGATCATGCTGGTCGAGCACAATATGAACGTGGTGATGAACATCTCTGACCGCATCACCGTGATGCACCTCGGCCAGGTGCTGGCCGAAGGCACACCAACCGAGATTACGCGGAACGAAACCGTTCAAAAAGCCTACCTGGGCGAATTGTACGGTGACTTTGCCGGATTGATGCAGGGGGACGTGTCATGAGCGCGAGTCCATCATCCGGCATGGTCCTCGAAGTACGCAACATCCACACCTTTATCGGGGAGTTTCACATCCTGGAAGGAGTCACCGTCGAGGTGCCGCCGGGCAGTATCACCGTGCTGCTGGGACGGAATGGCGCGGGCAAAACAACCACGCTGCGCAGCATCATCGGCCTGACTCCCCCCCGCAGCGGCCAGATCATCTTTCAGGGAGAGTCGATTCACGGCAAGCAACCACACAAGATCGCGCAGATGGGCATCGGGTATGTGCCGGAGAACCGCATCATCTTTCGTGACCTGACCGTCGCACAGAACCTGCAAATTGCCGAACGCAAAAAAGGCGACCTGGACCGCAAGGCCGGTTTTATTTTTAACCTCTTCCCGGACCTCAAGCGGCTGTATACCCTGTCGGGCGGCAATTTGTCCGGTGGGCAGCAGCAAATGCTGGCGGTGGCGCGCGCGCTGGTGCCCGACAACAGCCTGCTGTTGATCGACGAGCCAAGCGAAGGATTGGCCCCGGTCATCATCGAGCAGATGATGGACGCCATCCGCCAACTGTCGTCGCATACAACCGTCCTGCTGGTCGAGCAAAACTTCCAGGTCGCCAGCCAGCTAGCCGAGCGGTACGTGATCATCGAGGAAGGGATATCGGTTCACGCCGGTTTGATCGCGGATTTGGTACAAGACCCCGACCTCATCACAACGTACCTGGGTGTGGCATAAGGAGCGGAGGAAACCATGTTATCGTATTTTGCCAATTTGCCGCCCCGACACCGCCGCTCATGGTTGTTGGTAGCCGCCTACATAATCGGGCTGCTGGCGTTGAGCCTGGCCGATTTCGGCTATAACACCGCCGGACAAACGGCTTTCCGGGGTATTTTGCTCGGCATGCTCGTGTTTTTGGTGGCGTCCGGGCTGTCGCTGATTTTCGGACTGCTCGACGTGCTGAACTTCGCCCAGGGCGCGTTTTTGCTGATCGGTGCGTATGTCGGGTATGACGTATACGAGACGGTCGATGCCGGAACGGATGTGCGTTTTCTGGCGGCCATCGTCAGTGGCATCCTGTTCGTGGCCGCGATTGGCGCGATTATGGAAATAGTGCTGATACGTCCGCTGTACGAGCGCCCGGTCTTTCAACTGGTGCTGACATTCGGGCTGGCCGCCGTGTTCCTTGACCTCGTCGAGCGGTACTACGGGCCTGATCCCAAGCAGCCCCTTGATCCACCTGCCATCCTGGACGAGAAATTCACCCTGTTTGCGCAAAGCTTGAGCGTCTACCGCCTGTTCATCATTTTTCTGGGCATTGCCATGATGATTGGCGTATTCCTGCTGTTGAACCGGACGCGCATCGGCATCATCATCCGTGCCGGGGTCCAAGACCCTGAAATGGTGCAGGCCCTGGGCATCAACGTGCGACAGGTGTTCACGCTGGTGTTTGTGATCGGGGCGGCATTGGCGGCGTTGGGTGGGATCGTGCTGGTGCCATACCAGGGCGCGACGCTGGAAATGGGCAACCAGTTTTTGATCCTGGCGATTGTCGTCATCGTGATCGGCGGCATGGGCAGTTTTGAAGGCACCGCGCTGGCCAGCATCATCGTGGGCCTGACGCGCGCTGTTGCCGAGCAGCTTTCACTGAATCACTTTGACGCGCCTGTGCTGGCCGAAACCTCGATTCTGCTGCTAATGATTGTGGTGTTACTGGTCCAGCCCAGCGGCTTGTTTGGCCGGGAGGAAGCATGATCGAGCGCTACGTCTATTCACCGATCCGCAAAATCGACGACCCTACGGTGCGGTCCGTCGTTGATACTGCCGCGCGGCTGGTGCTGGAAAATTGGCTCTACGTGCTGGCCGTGGTCGTGCTGTGGCGCTTCCCGTACATCATCGCGGACCTGACCCACACGGACGTCATGCCGCGCCGCCCTACCGGCGATTCAGCTTTCTGGCAGAGTGAAATGGCGCGGGCGCTGGTGCTGGCCTGCCTCGCCATGAGTTATAACCTGCTCTTTGGTTTCAGCGGAATTATTTCGTTCGGCCACGCGCTGTTTTTTGGTACGGGCGGTTATGCCACATTTATCTTGATGAATGAATACAATCCATCGCTGCGAACCAAGGCGCTGATCGCCGTGGTATTCATCGCACTGGGCACAGCCGTCTTCACGAAAGTATCGGCGCGCGGCCTGCTGACCGGCGTGCTGGGAGGCGTGCTGGCGGTGCTGATCCTCCTGCCGGATCAAGGCAGCATTTCGTTTTACCAGGCAGCCGGAATCGCCGTCGTGATCAGCATCATGATCAGCCTGGTATCCGGCGCAGTGACGCTGCGCCTGCGCGGGATTTATTTCGCCATGTTTACGCTAGCCCTGGCCGAAATGTTTTGGGTGCTGGCAAAAAGCGGCACCTTCCGCGATATTACCGGCGCTGAAGACGGGCTCGGATTCCGCGATGTGCTGCCGGATTCGCTCAACCCGACGCCAACGTCTGATGGCAGCCGCCTGGCGATGTATCGTGTCACGGTCGTGTTTTTCGCGGTGGTATTCCTGGCGATTCGCCGCTACCTGAACTCCCCGGTAGGGCGCGTGATGCTGGCGATCCGCGAGAACGAAGAACGTGCCCGCACGATCGGGTATAACACGCTGTTTTACAAGGTGCTGACGATGGTGTTTGCCGGGGTGATCGCCACGCTCAGCGGGCTGCTTCTTGTGATCTGGGCCACCGATAAACGCGTGCATCCCGAAATCCTCAGCCTCAAATACACCGTCGATCCGCTGCTGAATACACTGATCGGCGGCGTGGGAACGCTTGCCGGGCCGGTTGTGGCGACACTCGGCCTGAGCCTGGGAGAAACGTACCTGCGAAACGAGACGTTCACGCTCTACACCCGCGTGTTCGGCGTGATCAACGTATGGCAGATGGTAGTCGTGTTCCTGGTGGGCGTGATGATGTGGGCTTTGAGGCGCACACTGGCTGCGCTGGCCGACCGGGCCGCGCTCCGCTTCCGCCCTGACAATCCACTCGCCAAGGGGACGCCCGGCTACCGCCAGTTCATCCGGTTGTTTTACGGGGCGGTGTTTGCCGGGTTGACTGTCGCGGGGCTGGTGATCGGCAGCCAGGCGTACGGCGGCTCGCACGCCAATGCCAAAGTCTACCAGGTATCCGACTTGTGGGAGCTATTCATGGGCATCCTGTTTGTCGTCGTCGTGATGGTGCTGCCACACGGCATCGTCGGCACATGGAACCGCATCTGGGCCGAACGTCGTATCCGCCAGATCGAACAAGAAATCCAGAAAACCAGGGACGTCCCCACTCAGTAACAGAGGTTGCCGTCATACCCGGCAGAGGTCACCTGTGAGACGCTGACCTCTTGATCGTTTTCGGTCGGGTTGTTATCCCCATCATCGCGACCGGGCAGGCTGCGCCGGGTATCAGGGGCAATCGGCGTGCTCCAGCACAGCACCGCCCAGATCGTCACGTACAGGCACAGCCGGTGAATCGCCTTCTTCATCGCCGCCCAGTTCCGCCACGATCATGCCGGCCAAAATCAGGCCGCAGCCGACCATCTCGCGCAGGCCAAGAATCTCCCCGGCCCACCACCAGCCAAAAAACGCGGCGAACACCGGCTCCAGGCTAAACAGCAGTGCGGTGTGGGTCGGCGTGGTGAAACGCTGCACATAAACTTGCAGGCTGAACACGAGCGCCGTCGCCAGAACCCCGGTAAACGCGATGGCCCCCCACGTCTTGGCCGGGAGATCGAGCGAGGGCGTTTCATAAGCAAAACCCGCTCCCGTCGCCAGAATCGCCACCGCGCCAATCTGTACAATTGACAGGCGCATCGAATCATAACGCGGCGAAAAATACGCGACGCTCACGATATGCAGCGCAAACGCGAACGCGCAGGCCAATACCCACAGGTCGCCGGTTTCCACGCGCAGGTTTTTGTTCAGCGTCAGGCATGCCAGCCCGACCGTCGCCGCGATGATCCCGGCCACAGCGCCCCGTCCCGGTGGACGGCGCAGCAGCACGGTCGCCAGCACCGGCACGATGACCACGCTCAAGCCGGTGATAAACCCCGCTTTGGCGGTCGTCGTCATCTGAAGCCCGATGGTCTGGAAAACATAACCGCCTGCCAGCCACACACCGATCAAGCCCCCCGCCCGCAGCTCGGCCCGCGTCACGCGCTGTGCGCGGCGGAAAAAGAGCGCCACCAGAAAGACCGACGCCAGGCTGAAGCGAAGCGCCACGAACGTCAGCGGCCCGACCGCATCTAACGCGTTCTGTACGACGACGAATGTTGATCCCCAGATCAGGGCGATCAGGCCCAGAGTCAGATCGGCTTGCCAGCGTTTCATGAAGTATCCTAGCTAAAGTGCCCGTTCCAGGATGGTGCGCATATCAACCGGTGACAACTCAACCGGATTGCCTTTCATCGAACTGGACCGCGCCGATTTTTCGATCAGATCGTCAAAATCACCGGAAGACAGCCCGTAAGTCGCCAGACCGGGCACCTGGAGCATCTCGCACAGGTCTTGCAGCCATGCAGCGCCATCCCCGGCATCCGCCGACGCGTCACCGGTCAGCAGTTGGGCAACTTCATCGTATCGCCGCAGCGCCGGGTTATCCGGCTGGTGCTCGCGCAGCACCGCCACGTTGACCGCCGCGACATGCGGCAGCAGCGCGGCGCACACTGCCCCGTGCGGCGCATCGAACATGCCGCCAAACGGCCCGGCAAAACCATGCACCGCGCCCAATCTGGCGTTGGCCAGCGCCAGCCCGCCGCACAGCGATGCCAGCGCCATATCCTCACGGGCGTCTATGTCGTCGCCGTGCTCGTACGCACGCGGCAGGGATCGCGCTGCGCGGCGAATGCCTTCTCGACAAACGGCGTCGGTCAATGGATTCGCGCGGTTGGATACGAACGGCTCGATCACCTGCGTGAGCGCATCCAGCCCGGTATAGGCTGTGATGGCAGGCGGCATGCTGACTGTCAGCGCCGGATCGACCAGCGCCAGGGCCGGGAGCATGGCAGGACTGCGCAAGCTGACCTTGACACGGTGCTCCGGCGACGCCAATACCGCGTTCCGCGTGACTTCCGTGCCAGTGCCGGCAGTCGTGGGGATGGCGATATATGGCGCGGACGGGTGCGCCAGCGATTGGCCGCGCCCGATCACTTCCAGGTAGTCCAGTGGTTCTCCGGGATTCGTCAGCAGCGCCGCGATAGCCTTCCCTGTATCCAACACGCTGCCGCCGCCGATGCCAATTACCAGATCACAGGCATTCTCACGCGCGCGCTGCGTGCCCTGCTGCGCTACGCCAATCGTCGGTTCCGCCGCGACGGCAAACGTATCGTACGCGACCCCGGCCTGATCCAGCAACGCCAAAAGGGGGGCGGCCCGGCTCGCGCTGCGCCCGGTGATGACCAGCGCGCGGTGACCCATTGCCGCTGCCAGCGGCCCGATCTCCGACAGCGTACTGGCCCCAACGATGATCCGCGTCGCTGTGGCAAACTCGAAACGCATGTGCTTACCCCCATCCCTCGTCGCCAGGGAAGACGTTGTCATACACCAGCTTGCTGCGCGGCCCGGCCAGCATATCCGCGACAGTCTCCGCCCACCGGGCATAATGTGCCGTTTCCTTGTGGCTGGCAGGATCAGCCGCAGTCCGGTAGACCTCGACCAGCACAAAACGGGCCGGGTCGTCCTGCTGTTGGATCACGTCGAAGCGGGCAATACCCGGTTCCTGCACGCTGCTGCGTGCATTTTCGATACAGGCTTTTTTGAAGGCGTCAATGTATTCCGGCCTGGCATGGCAAAAAACGTGCACAATATACATGGCAAACGCTCCTATTCTCTTGACAGCGCCTAATTATAGTCGGGGATATCGATATCTCAACCTGTATAAACCGACCAGTCCCCGCCGGTTAGGCAGGGACTGGCTTGAGGCAGTGATGAATAACCGTCAACAGGCTGGCGGCTACTCCATCACGCGCAGCGTAGAGGGGATATCCAGGTGCAGCATGCGCCGGATGCTGAGCAGCGGCGTCAGCGCCACGACCAGCACGCCCAGCATCATCGTGGTCAGCAGCGTGGATGTCGAGATCGTGACCACAAACTGAAGATCGGCCAACTGCTCCTCAACGCGCGCTGCCAAAAACAGATTCAGCACATACCAACCGGCAATGACGCCGATCACGGTGCCGAGGATGCCGATCACCAGATTCTCAAGCATCTGCATACGAGTCACAGTGCGCACCGGCAAACCAAACGCGAACATCGTCGAAATCTCGCGCACGCGTTCATCGACATTGATGCTGGTCGAGTTAAACGCGATCAGGAAAGCCATGAACAACACCACACCCTGTACCGCACGCAGCACGGCGACGAACATATTCAGTACATCGTCCAGCGCTTTCGAAAAATCTGAAACCGCCTGCACCGACGCCACGCCGGGTTGGGTCATCAGCGCCAATTTGACGTCATCCGCCGTGATGCCCTGCTCCGGGTTGACCACGAGCAAATTTGTCATGCCGGTCAGGCCCATCAGGGCCGCGCCGTTGATGTCCATGTAGCTCAACGCGCGCAGCGGGTTGGTATGAATGCCGATCACCGGCAACTCGTCTTGGACCAATCGGAACGCGAGCAGCCCTTCGCGGCGGGGATGTTCGAGTGTCACGGTATCACCGACACTCACGCCCAGATCGCCCGCCGCTTTTTCCGACAGGATGATCCCCGGCTGGTCTGATTTCAACTGCCCCTTGATCAGTTTGGGCACCCAGATCGCGTGGTCCATGTCGTGTAGTTCCAGCGCCACGTCGATATCATCGCCGTCGTTGACGAGCGTACCGCCCACCATCAGCGCGGGTTCCACCTGGCTGAACAACGGCGTGCCATCTTCTGCCGTCAAGCCCTGGATCGCTGAGATTTCACCGTTGCTCATGGGGTAGAAAGAGTTCAGGCTGACCAACAGCCGGTCCGCGTTCTGGTACTCGTAAGCCGACGTGGCCCGATCCATCGTCGCCAGGAATGAATCAAGGAACCCGATAAACGCCGTCATGAGCACGACCGCCATCGCGATCCCCAAAATCGTCAGCAGCGAGCGCCAGGGCGAGCGAAGGATGTTACGGAACGGCATCTGGGTGAAGCTCTTGCCAGGGATCGGAATGATGCTCATCAACCACGACAACCCGCCGCCTTTTGAGATCAGGTTGCCGGTACGAATGGCGTCGATCGGCGCGACCCGTACCGCGCGCAGCACCGGGATCAAGGTGGCGGCAAACGG
>CAYMTN010000035.1:0-10765 GCA_964393335.1 uncultured Anaerolineaceae bacterium | reverse complement strand
CCCAACCCCGTTGCCCGGACAAACCCCGGCATATACAATGTGATTTTCCAATAGGGCAGCGGCAGTACGGACCTGAACAGATTGGCGAATAACTGGCTGAGTCCGATGCCCATAAACAACCCGAAAATCGTCCCCAGCACGGCGATCTGCAGCCCGATCAACATCGGGCGAAGCGCAATCCAGATGCGCGGCAGACCCAGTGCCATACTGATGCCAATCTGCCGCCGCTGCGCTTCGACGATACGCCCGGCCAGGTTGAACGCGCCCAACGCTGCGCCGATCAGAAACAACAGCGCGATTGCGTTCCAGGTCACCTGGTCGTTTTTGGCGTCCTCGTATTGCTGTTTCAGGCTCCAGTCGTCTTCCCGGTCGCTGAGAGTCATGCCCGTATCCGGGAACGCCGCCGCCATGCGTTGTGAGATCTCGGCCCGCACGGCTGCTTTGTCGGCTCCGTCCTGCAAGCGGAATACGACGTCGTTGACCAGCCCCGCACGCCCGGTCAACTTCTGCGCCGTCTCCAACGTGGTAAACAACGCCGCGAAACTCGACTCGGCCAGGAAACTGCCTTCCTGCGGTACGATCATGAAATATTCCGGGCCATAACCCGCGCCAACAAAATCGAGCGATTGGTTTCCGCTGATACGGACCGGATCGCCGGGCTTCAGACCGTAATACTTCGCGAACTTGTATTCCACGATAACGGCGTCCGTACCGGCGTCCGCTTCGGTCAGGTTGCGCCCGTCCTCGATGAACAGCTTATTCACGTATGGCCCACCGTCTGCTACGTCGACGCTGACGATGCGCCCCTCGACCAGAACCGCTTTATCAGCAGTAGAGGCGTCAACCAGCGTCGGCGCGATCAGGCGCGTTTCCAGCCGATCTACGCCTGAAACACCGTTCAAGGCTTGTTGCAGCGCCTGCTGATCGACGTAACTGCCATCAGCGAGCTGCATTTGCAGGTCATACATCTTCAAGCGCTCGTAACTGAGATCGAGCGAGTCAATACGCCAGGTTTTCTGGCCGCCCAACCCGGCGAACACCCCCGTCCCCAGGGCAATAATCAACGCGATGGCGATCACCTGCAGCCACCGTGTGCGCAGGTCGCGCCACGACCAGCGCAGCCATAACCTCATATTTATCATGTCAGCCCCCTTTGCTTACCACTGCAAGTCAGCAATGGCGGCCTTGCCATCACGCGGCGGGCCATCACGGACTATACGCCCGCTGCTCAACTCGATTACGCGGTCGGCAATCCGTGAAATCTCACGGTTGTGCGTCACAACCAGCACGGTCTTGCCAGCTAACGCCTGCCGCTGGAGCAACTCCAGGATTTGGATACCGGTCTGAAAATCCAGCTCACCGGTCGGCTCATCGGCCAGCAACACCGGGTTTCCCGTCGCCAGCGCGCGCGCAATCGCCACGCGCTGCTGCTCTCCGCCCGACAATTCGTGCGGGAAGTGATTCACACGCTCACCCAACCCGACATCGCCCAGCACAGCCGCCGCTCTGTCGCGACTGTCTGGCGTATTTGCCATATCCAGCACAAACTGCACGTTCTCAAGCGCGGTCAGGCTGGGAAACAGGTTAAAGGTCTGAAAGATAAAACTGACCGTTTCGCGCCGGAACTTGAACCGGTTCGCCTTCTTCGACAGCAGCAAGTTGCCGCCATTGATGCGCACCGCACCTTCCGTCGGCACGTCCAGCGCGCCGATGATGTTCAGCAGCGTGGTCTTACCGCTGCCCGACGGGCCAAGGACGACGACAAATTCACCCTTATCGATTTCCAGCGATACACCGTCAAGCGCGGTGACACACACGTCGCCCATCTGGTACCGTTTGGAGACATTTTCGAGTCGAATCATAGGTAGGTTCCTCTTTCTACCGTCCACCGGACACACGCCAACATTGTGCCCTATCAGAATAAAGTGTTCGGCCCGGAAACCAACCCCCAATTTTTAGGGGTCATGAAAAAACAAATTAGAAGCGGCTAACTTTTGAAAGAAAAGAAACAATAGTGGTTTGATTTTAAACTAGTAGTTCTATTATAAACTACTACGTTGCGGAACACAAGCCTCGCCATCCGCAAACATTTAGACGACTCTTATGGACACGCACCGGCGTGAAGCGTACAATCTGTAAGTACAGACAGATGAGTGAAAGAAAGCGGCCATTTCCATGATGTATGAGCTACCGCTTTTCCCATTGAATACCGTGCTCTTCCCGAATATGCCGATTGCGCTGCATATCTTCGAGCCGCGTTACAAGCTCATGATCGAGCAGTGTCTGGACGATGACCAGCCATTCGGTGTAGTCCTGATTCGCGAAGGGGTCGAGGCATTTAGCGCGCTGGCTGATCCGCATCCCATTGGCTGCACGGCGCAGATCACGCAGGTCGAGCGCCTGCCGGATGGGCGCATGAACATCGTCGCGGTGGGAGGCGAGCGCTTCCAGATTCACGCGCTCTCACACGAAAAACCGTACCTGACCGGAACCGTTGAAACCTTCCCGCTGGCAAGCGACGCGCCCTACTCGCTCACCGACGACGGGCAGCGCCTGCGGCCCCTGGTCGAGCGGTATCTGGGCCTTCTGGCCCAGGTTTCCGACGAGATCGAGTTCGAGCCTGAAAACTTGCCGGATGACCCGATCATGCTCGGATACCTGGCGGCTGCACTGCTTCAGGTGCCCACCGAACAAAAACAGACCCTGCTGGCGCAAGGTGAGGCGATTTCATTTATGTCGACCGTGCGCCAGATGTACCGGCGAGAAGTACCGCTGATGTCGGCCCTCATCGAGCGTGAATCACGTATCGAGCAGGGGTCATTCTCGTTGAATTAACCCACTGGCATATCGTAAAAAGACAAACGCACCGGGTGTTGTGGCGCACCCCGGTGCGTTTCTGATCCGGTCCTGGCCGTATTCCAATTGGGTCACGATCTTGCGACGCTCACGCCGGGTCGCATCCCAAACGCAAACCCGATCTTATCTTTGATATACTCGTATCCCGGTCGCGGCTGGGTATAAACCCAGGCGACGTCTCGAAACACACGACCACTCGCATCCACCAGATCGATCCAGTAGCATATGCCTTTGTAGGGACAGGTATAGATCCGCTGCGTCACGACCAGATTCGCCTGATTCACCTGATCCGGCCCAAAATAAAAACAGCCTTCGAGTGGGATGACATCATGGTCTACCTCACCTTCGGCGACAACCTCGTCTCGTGTCATATCCCTGACTGTAACGGTAGTCATGGCGTCCTCACCGGATAAGAAGTTTGATGACCGCTCCATACCAACGGAAGCACGGTGCTGCTGTTATGCCAGATTTTGGCAGATACGCTGCCGCGTTTAACGCAGCGTCGGCGCGAGCGTGTCGTACAGCGTGCGCAACGTCTCTTCGACGGCAGTTTCAGGACTCTTCCGGCCTGCCAGATCGTCATACGCGGTGACGGTACCGGTCCACCCCTGCGTATGCCAGCGCGTGAACGGTGGCAGCCGATGGTCCGTCAGCTCATCTGGAACCGGATACACGTAGGTGTAGATGTAAGGCCGATCCGGATCACCACTGCCCGGTGAGAATCCAAAAGCCATGTGCGGCGCGTCTTCGCTGGCTTGTTCGGTTGTGAACCACAAAAACGAGAGATCGAATCCGTGCGGCCAGACAATCGCCGGGGTTTTGACACCTGGCAGGCTCGCACGGAAGCGTTTGAATGTCTCGAACAAGCGGTAGAGCACGTGTGCATAGTCAGCCGCCTGTTGTGGATCGATCTTGATAACCGCGTCAGATGTCAATTTCTCCCGATTGAGTTTCACCGAATGGCCCGCTGCTGCCAGCCCGCGCTCAACCGCGTCCGCCAGTGACGGCTGGTTATGCTCTGCCAGCTCAAACCTGGCGGGTTCTTTCTGTGGTGGATGGTACAGGATCGCCAGCGCCGTAAAATCGAGCACTAACTCACCCACCGACGGCAGCGCCCCGGTCGTCAACCCGTGCGAAACGGGAACCAGTCCCAGGTGTACCCAGTTCGGTTCCGGCTCGGCCACCGCGGCCCGCACGGCTCCCACGACCTGCGCGGCCCGGTGCAATCCATCCCGCGTATTGGTCCAATTAGCTAAGGGTGGCAGTGTCATCGAACATTCCTTTTCACTTATTATCTATCCGTAAATTCGTCTCGGTAGGGGCGCTGCTTGCTGCGCCCAGCAATTTACGGACAGGTTGTTATTCCAACTGGATGCGCGGATTCAGCACCGCGTACAACAAATCAGCCACAAAATTAGCGATCAGAATCCCTGTCACCGTGACCATCACAATCGCCTGAATTAGCAGCAGATCACGATTCTTGATCGCCGTATTGACCAACAAACCGCCCAATCCCGGATAGCTGAACACCGACTCGATCACGACCAGCCCGCTCAGTAGCCAGCCGGTGCTGGTCGCAATCACGGTGATGGTCGGGATCAAGGCGTTACGCAGCACATGCTTGACGATGACTACGCGGTAAGGCAGCCCCTTGAGGACAGCGGTCCGCACGTAGTCGCGCTTCAATTCTTCGATCACCCCGACACGTACCAGCCGCACGACATACGCCATCAGCACCAACGTCGCCGCGATGGCGGGCAGCCACAGCGCCGGGAGCGCCTCGCGGAACGACGTATCAGCCCGGATAAATGAACTGGATGGGAACCAGCCGATTTCACGCGCGATCGGATTATTTTTCCAGCGCAGCGCGACCGTATTGATCAAAAACAGGCCGGTGACGAATTCCGGCAGGCTGACGACGGACAGCGTCAAAACCGAAATCACGCTGTCCGCCAGTTTCCCTTCCGTCAACCCGGCGATGACACCCAAAAACACCGAGAGCGGCACGGCAATCACCAGTGTTAACAGCGCCAGCCAGCCCGAATGAATCATGCGCTCCCATACTACCGTGCGGATCTCCTGCTGTGCCCCGGAAAAGCTGCGCCCCCAGTCCCCGGTGATAAAATCTGTCGCCCAATGGACATACTGCACCACCAGCGGATCGTTGAGACCGAGTTCGGCACGTTTGGCAGCCACCGCCTCCGCACTCGCTTCGCGGCCCAAGATCACGCGTGCTACATCGCCAGGCAGCACGCGCGTCAACAGGAACACGACCACCGAAGTCAGAAACAGGGTGAAGACGAAAAACACCAAACGCCGCGCCAAAAAACGCCACATGATCGTCAGCCTTCCCCGACCAGCGCCGCTTGTTGCAGTTCAGTCAATTCTTCCAACGGAATATGGCAGCGAATGAAATGACCGCCAGCTCCATCACGCCAGGGTGGCACTTCTTGCTCGCAGACGACGCCGATCTTGCGCGGGCAGCGGGTGTGGAACCGGCAGCCGCTCGGAATATAACGCGGGCTGGGAATCTCGCCCGTCAGGCGAATGGGCTTCGTGCGCCGCTGCGGGTCCAGGTTCGGGATCGCGGATACGAGCGCCTCGGTATACGGGTGGTACGGCGGCCCGAACAAATCGCGCCCGTAGCCCACCTCAAACAATGCGCCCAGGTACATCACGGCGATGTAGTCGGCCAGGTAACCGACCACAGCCAGGTCATGCGAGATGAACAGGTAAGCCGAATCACGCTCCTCCTGCAATCGCGCCAGCAAGTTTAGCACCGCCGCCTGCACTGACACATCCAGCGAGGAGACCGGCTCGTCACAGATGATCAACGCCGGGTCGGAGGCAAAAGCGCGTGCAATCGCTACCCGTTGTTTTTCGCCCCCGCTCAATTCGCCGGGGTACCGATCCGCGAATTCACCGCGCAGATTCACGGCATGCAACAGGCGCTGCACCTCCTGATCGGCCTGCGTCCGGTTCAAGCCAGCCAGTTTGATCAACGGGCGGCGGATGGCCTGCCCAACGGTCAGATAGGGATTCAGCGAATCCTGCGGGTTCTGAAATACCATCTGGAGTTGAGCCAGCACGTCTCTGCCGCGCTCTTTCACGTTGCCGACAATATCTGCCCCCATCAAGTCGATCCTGCCGGATGTGCGCTCCTCCAGCCCGATGATCACCCGTGCGAGTGTCGTTTTGCCGCTGCCGCTCTCACCCACCAGCCCTAACGTGCGCCCTGTCTGGATGCCCAGGTTGATGCCATCCACTGCACGGACCGGCGCGGGCCGTTCGCCGCGTATCAGGTCCGCGAATGACCGTCTGACCGGGAAATATTTGGCCAACTCTGCCACTTTGAGCAGGCTTTCGCGCTGCAAATCGGCGCTGTCGATGGCTTCAACACCCGCCTGACGCTCGACCTGCAAATCAACCGTCCCGGCTGCGATTTCCTGCCAGCGATGGCAGCGCACACGGCGATCAGCGGCAGGCTGGTCGAGTGGTGGGCGCGTCTGGCAGATGTCAATAACCAGCGGGCAGCGCGGCGCATACACGCAGCCATCCGGCAAGTTCACCAATGACGGCGGGCGTCCGGGGATCGTTTGCAGACCCGCCTGGCGCTTGGTTTCGCCCAGGCGCGGTACGCTGTTCAACAACCCGATCGTGTACGGATTCAGCGGTTTCTGGTACAAATCATGCACCGAGGCATCTTCCATGATCTCCCCGGCATACAGCACGACGATACGCTCGCACAATTGCGCGACGACGCCCAGGTTATGCGTTACGTAGAGCGCCCCCGCCTGCTCCACGTCGATCAGGGTGCGTACCAGGTCAAGAATCACAGCCTCGGTCGTCACGTCGAGGCTGGTTGTCGGCTCGTCGAGGATCAACAACTGCGGCGACGTGCTGAGGGCCATCGCAATCACGACTCGCTGCTGCATCCCGCCACTGAGTTCGTGCGGGTATCGTTGCAACATACCTGCGGGATCGGCCAGATGCACGCGGCGGAACATCTCGACCGTTTTGTCACGCGCGGCATCTTTGTCCAACTGCTCATGCCGCCGCAATATCTCGGCTACCTGCTCACCAACGTGGATCGATGGATTGAGCGCCGCACTGGGGTTCTGCGGAACGATCGTCATCCGTTTGCCCCAGATGTGCCGCATACGCTGGCGGTGCCAGTTCGAGAGGTTCTCACCCATGAAATAGATCGAACTGCCCGGTTCTGTGCGCCCGTTAGCTGGCAGGTAACGCATGATGCCCGCTGCGGCGGTGGATTTGCCGGACCCGGACTCGCCGACAATGCCGTATATCTGGCCGGAACGCACCTCGACATGAAAATCTCGCACGGCCTGAATCCACTTGCCATTCACCCTGTAGCTGATGCCGAGGTTATTCACGCGCAGCACGGCGTCTGTGTCACGTGCCATGTTGTTTATCCACTTTTCTGCACGGCGCGTTTGATCCCGTCTGACATCAAGTTCACGCCGATCACCAGCAGCGCAATGGCGGCAGCAGGATATTCCAGCGCCCAGGGCGTCAGCGCATAATACCCGCCGCGATTTTCACTCACCATGCGCCCCCAATCCGGTATAGGGGGCGGCACCCCCACCCCCAAAAAACCCAACGACGCCACCAGGAAGATTGCATACGAAAATCGAAGCGACGCCTCGACAACCAGAGTTGGAATCACGGATGGGAAGATTTCTCGAAAGATGATGTACAGGCGCGATTCGCCGCGTATTTGTGCCGCCTGGACAAATGTACGCGTCTTGACGTCCAGCGTGCTGCTGCGTACGACTCGGGCCACAATCGGTACATAGACCAGGGCAATCACCAGCAAGACACTGTTATCGGCCAGACGCGCCTGCAAGCTGCCTTTTTCAAAACTCAGCTCGCGCAAAACACCCAGCGTCACCAGCGCGATCAACAGCGCAGGCATCGCCAGCATCGCGTCGATCAGCCGCCCGGCGATCTCGTCGATCAGCCCACCCTGGTACCCGATGAACAACCCGACAAACGTGCCAAGCGCCACCGCGATCAACGTGCCAAACCCGGCCACGATGAAAATGCTGCGCGTGCCAAGAATCACACGACTGAACACGTCGCGGCCCAGCGTATCGGTACCAAAGGGATAGGCACCCGGCGCATAGGTGGCGGGATCAAGCAGTTTAGCCGGATCATGCCACACCATTCGCGCCACCTGGCCAGGGCTGGTCGTCGGGGGAATACGCGGTGACGACGATTGATCGTTTTCAGAATACGGCGCGATCTGCGAGCCAAACAGTGCCAGCACAAAAAAGAACAAAACGATCAGCGTCCCGATCAATGCCTGCGGGCTGCGCAGCATCTCGCGCAGGAACTTGGCTGCTGCCGCTGCTCGATGCCGGACTGTCCCGGAAAATTGTACCAGGCGCGGCGCTTCTACCAGGTGCTCCGACATGCCTCCGCCTTCTCTGTGCAGCCGCCAACGAAAGGCGGGGACCTGAGGCCCCCGCCCAACTCGCGTGCCAATTGCAGCCCGCTGTTAAACCGTTGCGCTGCCGAAATTAGTCCGTCCAGGGAAGGGATGGACGCTAACCCCGCCGACAGTGTCTGCCAGCACGCCAAATGACGCGAAAAAGTAGGGGATGATGATCGGACCGCGCTCGATCATGATGCGCTGAATCTCGTGGTAGGCGTTGATCCGTTCGTTCTCATCCAGGGACGTTCTGCCCACGTCGATCAACTGGTCGATTTCTTCGTCGCTCCAGTGCGATTCATTCCACGCCGCGTTGGACTTCAGGTAAAAATCGAGATATGCCTGTGGCACCGGACGTGGTCCCCAGGGCGTGATCGCCAGATCGACTTCCAGCCAGACGTTATCCGCATAATATACGGCTTCCTCCTGCGGCTCAATCGTAATTTTGATCCCGGCAGGTTCCCACTGCGCGGCCAGCGCCTGCGCCAGCGCCACCCGATCCGCCAGATTCGGCACGAAAAGCGTCATTTCCAGCCCATCAGGATAACCGGCGTCAGCCAGAAGCTGCTTGGCCCCTTCGGGATCACGGGGGGGCAGCGGCGTTTCTTCCGTGTAGTATTTGGCAAACACCGGCCCAATCGGCGAATCACGACCTTCAGCGCCGAAGCCGAACTGCGTGCGCTCAAAGATCGCCGCCCGGTCGGTTGCCATGCGGAATGCCTGCCGCACGCGCACATCATCACCGGGCGCGCGGTCCGCACGCAACCGCACCAAGTCATGCCCGGCGGTTGGCACACTTTGCGCATCAACGCCGCCTTCAGACGACAGGCTCAAAAACGTGGCGTTGTCCATCCGCAGCACGCCGTCCACCACGCCGCCGCGCAGGGCGTTCACAGCCGCCTCGACATTGTCAAAATAGATGAATTCAAGCGTGTCGATACCGGGCGCACCGCCCCAGTAATCCGCATTCGCCGAAAACGAGGCGCGGTCCGTCACGTATTCATCCAGTCGAAACGGTCCCGTGCCGTTGAAGTCAGTGCCGATGTTCTGAGCATCAGCTTTCAGAATCACGGCATGGTTATCAGTCAGGTTATACAGAAAATCGGGGTTGGTCGCGCTGAGCTGAAACACGACGCTGCTGCCGTCACCGGCTTTGACGCTATCCACGTTCGAAAACAGGTCCGCTGTAGGTCCTTCACCGCGCAGCCGGTCAAACGTCCAGATGATGTCGTCAACCGTCAGGGCGCTGCCATCGTGGAATATCACACCATCGGCCAGTTGTAGTGTGTAGGTCATGCCATCATCACTCACCGACCAGTCTGTTGCCAGACGCGGCACCAGATTCGAACCGCTGTCGGTATCCAACAAATAATCGTAAACAGCGTTCAAGAACGCGATCTCGGTGTCGGCTGACGCTGACAGCGGGTCAAGTGTCGCCGGTGCGCCTCCCCATGCTATCCGCAACGCCCCAGCCTGGCGTCGCGCCAAAGCCGCTGCTGCCTGTTGAGGGGTAAGGTCCGCCCCTGAGACCCGAAATGCCGCCGCTGCAAGTCCAGCTACACTGGCTTTCAGGAAACTACGGCGCGAGATCTGCGGTCCTTCGCGTTCTTCAGCTGCCTCGTGCGTGTCAACCATGATTATCTCCAGTCCGCTTGAGAGCGGTCCTCACGTTGTACTATAGCTAAATTATGACAAAGATACAGCAGGTGTCAAACTGCCTGGAAAAATCACGATATTTCTGTGATTTTCTACAGAAACTTATGCAAAATCTGTTAGCTCAACCACAAACTGTTTAAAATGACCGGAAGAAAAGGCACATCAGGGGGTTGCCAGCCACATCCTTAGTCAGTATCATCATATCCAAAATGGATTATCCCCTACCCACCGTGAACAAGTAGCCGGAATTTTGCCTCTCATGATCCGTCTTTTTGTCCTACGCTATCACCCGCTTGCAGCCGCCGCCATCCTTCATTGGCTGGTGCACCGCGCAACTTTGTTGGCCAAACACACGTATTTGATCACGGTTGCTCCCATCACATATAAACAGGACACTCATCCGGTCCAGTGACGCAAACCATACCAAGGAGAAGGCACTCGATGGCCGAACCATTCATTCAAATTAGCAAGCTCGTCAAAACCTTCGAAACACCCGCCGGCCCCCTGAACGTTTTGAGGGGGATCGATTTGGAGGTTCACAAAGGGGATTTTGTGGCGTTGGTCGGCCCGTCGGGCAGTGGAAAAACGACCTTCCTGAATATGCTCACGGCAGTTGATACGCCAACCGGCGGCGATGTAGTGATCGATGGCGTGCCGATCACGCAGGCTCCCCAGCGCCGCCTCACCAGGTGGCGCGCGCGAAACGTGGGTATCGTCTTCCAGTTCTTCCAACTGCTGCCGACGCTCACCGTCGTCGAAAACGTGATGGCCCCGATGGATTTCGCCGACGTCTGGAAA
>CAYMTN010000034.1:26215-33533 GCA_964393335.1 uncultured Anaerolineaceae bacterium | reverse complement strand
ATCCCCGGCAACGAGGAACTGGTCCATCGCACCGTCAACAAGCTGATCCAGCGCGGCGCACACGTGATCTACGATCCGATTGCGTCGGTGCATGTCTCCGGCCATGCGCGGCGCGAAGAGCTGAAACTGTTGATCAACCTGATCCGGCCCAAGTTCTTCATCCCGGTTCACGGCGAACTGCGGCACCTGACCCAGCACAGCCAGTTAGCGCAGGCGCTCGGCATCCCGCGTGAGAATATCGCGGTGGTCGAAAATGGCATGCAGATTTTGATCACGCCCGACCGCCTGCAAGTGGGCGAGCGCATACCGGGTGGGTACGTGTTTGTGGACGGCAAAGGCGTGGGTGATGTTGGCCCGATTGTCATGCACGACCGCGAGATTCTGGCGCGCGACGGGTTCGTGAGTGTGCTGGTGATGATCGATAAAGAGAGCGGCGATTTGCTGGAAACGCCGGAGGTGATTTCGCGCGGGTTTGTTTTTTTGCGGGATGCTGCCGAACTGATCGAGGCGGCGCAAGAACTGATCGCGGACGTGGTCCGCACGCGCAAAGGCGGCAACCTGACGACGGCGCTGCAAGATGCGCTGTCGAAGATGTTTTACACCGAAACCAAGCGCCGCCCGATGACGTTCGTATTTGTGCGCGAAGTATAGAGGGTGCATTCCATTTTCGGGGCCAGATGTTTTTGGTAGGGGCGCTGCTTGCTGCGCCCTCTGCCAAATCCTGGGCGGAGGCGAACCGGTGGTTCGAAGCGCCGCCCCTACAACCCCCCCCAAATCGCTACCCAGGTCAGAAGGTCGCCCCAGATTTGGAATACGCTCAGTATAGATGCGCCCTTGCCCGCCTGCGAAGGGCTGTGCTATAATCCTGTGATGTAGTGGGGAGTCGCCAAGCGGCAAGGCAGCGGCCTTTGGAGCCGCCATTCGCAGGTTCGAATCCTGCCTCCCCAGCTCAACCCAACGCGCTCTGCATCGATGTGGAGCGCGTTTTTTGTTGATCCGGGGTTACTCGTCGTCTTCGGGTGGGGTCTGGCGTGTCTGGCGAATGGCACGCGCCGCCTCAGATAACCGTTCGAAGTATTCGCTGTCGGTGATCTCGCTGACTTGCTCGTTCACTTTCTGCCGGTCGATTTGAATCTTCAAGTGCTGCAATTCGCGCTGCGCTTCGCGCAGATCGTCTTTGACCTGTTCGAACAGGCGCGCGTTTTCGATGGCGATGGCGGCCTGCGTGCCGAACGCCGTCAGCAGCGGGATGTCGTCCGTGCTGAAGATGCCCTGTTCGATGCGATTATCGGCATACAACACGCCTACCACGCGCCCGTGCAGGCTGAGCGGAATGCATAGGATCGAGCGCAGGCCGTGCTGCACCACGCTTTTCATCTCCTGGAACCGCTCATCGCCCTGGGCGTTGGTCGAGACGATCGGCTCCATGTGTTCGAGTGTGGCGTTTACGATGCTGCGGCTGAAGAAGGCGTCGTCTTCGGAGATCGTCTCACGGTCCCAATTGCGCGCTGCACGGATCGAGAGATCGTCGCTGTCTTTGCTGTGCAGCATCAGGTACGCGCGTTCGGCCCCGGTCAGGTGAATGACGGTATCCATCACTTCGGCCAGCACCTGGTCCAGTTCCAGCGACGACGTGATCAGGGCAACGGTGCGCACCAGTTCTTTTTGCTGGTCCAGTTGTTCGACTACCCGGCGGCTTCTCTTTTTGACGGTGCTCAAATCTTGCTGCACGCCGCGCACCATGCCTTCCAGGTCGACGGAAAGCTGAACGCCATGTTTCGAAAGCGCCTGGAGCGTACGCCCCAGCACAGTGCCCAGATTGTCTGTGACGCCTTGCAGCTCGTCCAGGCTCTCCGAGAATTCGAGGACACTCTTATCTGCTGACTGTTCAGCCATACGATACTCTCCAAGTGCTTGATTGACTGGCGCGACCGTACCCATGTTTTACAGCAGGGGGAACACCGGGCGCAACTGCGACGGATTTTACAGATAATAACGCGAGGTATTCCGCCTCTACAATATCCTATCAGATTTTACGCGGCGAGTAGCCAGTAGTGATGTGAAAAAGAACCGAATTCGAACGTTGGCCCGTCCCTGTCCGCTTCCCAACGTATACACTGTGGTTTATACTTACATCATCCAGGCTTGTCAATAACGAACAAAACCCGGCGTGAGCCGCCGCCGGAAAGACCAAAAATCACTGCTAGTGCAGACCAAAAAAGAGAGAGCCGTCAGCGTCCGCGCTGGTTGAGCGACAAAAACAAGCCAGGACACTTACGCGGTTTTTCCGCAGTTGCCCGGCTTATGGGTCACTGCTTGCCTGGATGTTACATACCAACAGTTATTCTTGATTGATCGTGTGTGGACCGGATTCGTCCATCGCACACAGACGAATTAAACGAGGCACCACGTATGAAAGTCACTCGCAACGTCAGCTTGTGTGTCATTATTACCCTGGTGATCGGGATTCTACTGCTGGTCAAACCGCTGTCGGCGTCGTCGTCGATGGCGTCACGTGAGGATGGCGCGGCGCGTGTGCGCGCCGGGGACCTGGCCGCGTATGCGGCGTCGCTGGTCGAGCGGGGCCAGCACGTCAACGGCACGCCGACGACCAGCGATCAGGCGCGGCAGTCGGTCGCGGCGTGGACGTTTATGGTGTACCTCGCGGCGGATAACGACCTGGAAAGTTTCGCGCTGGCCGATCTGAACGAAATGGAGTTTGTTGGCAGCACAACCGGCGTCAACGTGGTGGCCCAACTCGATCGCGCCCTTACCTACGACCGTTCCAACGGCGACTGGACCGACGCGCGGCGCTTTTTTGTCACGCGGGACACCAATCTCAACCTGATCGGATCGGAAATGGTCGATGAGATCGGTGAAATCAACACCGGTGATCCGGCCAGTCTTGTTGATTTTGTGACCTGGAGCATGGCGACCTATCCGGCGGAGCATTACGCGCTGGTGATCTGGGATCACGGTGGATCGTGGTTGGGCGTGGCGACCGATGATTCTGCCGAATATGACGACCTGACCCTGCCAGAGCTAAACGAGGCGCTGCAAGCCATCACCGACCAGACCGGGGTCGATCAGCTTGACCTGATCGGCTTCGACGCGTGCCTGATGGGTGCGTTTGAGGTCTACCGGACGATTGCGCCGTATGGCAAATACGCCGTCGCCAGCGCGGAACTGATTCCCGGCAACGGGTGGGATTATCTCGGCACACTGGACGCCCTGACCGGCGATCCCACGATGGACGGGGCCACGTTGGGCCGCGCCGTCGTCGATAGTTTTATGGCCTTTTATACCGAGATCGTCACCAACTACGAGATCTTTAATTTGGGGCTGGTGGATTTGAGCCGGACCGGGCATGTGATGGATACGTTCCAGAGCGTGTATGACGTCGTGCTCAACGATCCCGATACGGCGCTGCAAGCGATCAGTGTCGCGCGCAGCGAAACGCCCGAATTCGGCGCGTTTGACGACCCCCAGTTTGTCGATTTTTGGGCCGCCGCCGACATGATCGGGTTTATGCACCTGCTGGCGACGTCTGCTGGCGATACGACCCTGGGCAACGCTGCCAACGAGGTCTACAAAGCCGGAACGGACATGATGCTCTATTACCGGGGGCACGGTGATACGCAAGATGAAACGCAGGGCGGTGTCTCGATCTTTTTCCCGCGTAATGGCATTTTGTACCGGCAGGGTGACCGTGACCAGCGTTATGTCTCGGAAGCACCGACCGGCCTGAGCTTATGGCAGTCGTTTTTGAGCACGTTTTATGACACGGCCAGCGCCCAGGCCAATCTCGCGGCGCTGGAAGGCGCGGTCGAGGGCGTGTCATCCGGCGCGTCGGAGGCGCTGATCGAGTTGGGGTTTGGGCGCAGCACGGTGGTTCAGGCGCGTTTCGTCGTGACGCTGGATATCGGCAACGGGCAGAAGATCATCATCGATTACGCGCGGCTGGCGACGACGCTCAGCGGGCAGCAAACGGTGACGTGGTCCGGCCAGGTGCCCTGGCTGACCGATGGCACGACCGAACTGCCGGTGCTGGTCATTCGCAGCCGCCGCGACCCGCAGGTGGGCATTGTCAACGGCAAGGTCTATTTTGCCGATGGTGAAGCCGTGACGGCGCAGGTCGTTTTTGATCTCGAAACCGGGCTGGCGACTAGCGTATGGGGCTTCCGGCGCACGGTCGGCACGGTTATGCCCTACGAGTTGAAAGTCAGGCCGGGTGATATTTTCCACCCGTATTGGCTCGCGCTGGGGCCTGGTAATGTGCTGGTCCCGACTCCGGCCAACAAACAGCTTATTTTTAACGAAGACCCGCTCTATCTGATCTGGCGGCGCGCGCCTGCCGGTGCCTATGAAATTGTGCTGCAAATTGAAGACTCGGCAGGCAACACCAACCAGGATCAACTGGCGGTAGCCGTGACCGATGGTGAAGATTTTGCGGTCACCCCGATTGACCCGGCCTCGGAAGACATGGATGGCGACGGCGTCCTCAACGACGACGACAACTGCCCGGTCACGTTTAACCCCTTCCAGGAAGACCAGGATCATGACGGCATCGGGGACGCGTGTGACCTGTTCGACGATAATGACATTGATGGCGACGGTATCCCCAACTCCACCGATAACTGCCCCTCGACCTATAACCCCGATCAAAGAGACTCGGATGGAGACGGGGTCGGGGACGTGTGCGAAGCCTTCCAGGATTCGGACGGCGACGGCATCCCTGACGACGCCGATAACTGCCCACTGGTGCCCAACCCGTACCAGGCTGATTCGGATAGGGACGGCATCGGGGATGCGTGTGATCCCGAAAACAATGATGTAGACGGGGATGGAATCCCGAACCTGAGCGATAACTGCCCACTCGTGCCGAATCCCAATCAGGCCGATACCGATGGCGATGGCATCGGGGATGCGTGCGATACCGACGCCGACGGTGATGGTGACGGCGTGCCGGATAACGTCGATAACTGCCCCTTCACGCCCAATCCGGACCAGCAAGACAGTGATGGCGACGGAGTCGGGGATGTGTGTGACCTGGGCCTGGATACCGATGGCGACGGCGTGCCGGATAACGCCGATAACTGCCCGCTGGTCGGCAACCCCGATCAACGCGATACCGACGGCGACGGGGACGGCGACGCCTGTGATACCGACGACGATGGCGACGGCGTGGCCGATGGGGTGGATAACTGCCAGTTTGTGCCCAACAGCGACCAGGCGGACATCGATCTCGACGGGATCGGCAACGTCTGCGATACGGTGGCGAATCCCGTGTTGGGTGATATGGTGTGGCTGGACCTCAACGCGAACGGCATTCAAGACAGTGGTGAAGTGGGACTGCCCGGCGTGACCGTGCAGCTCTACCGCAGCGATAATACGTTGGTCGCCAGCAAGGTGACCGACGCCAGCGGCAATTACCTGTTTGTCGGCATCCCGCCCGCCAGCTATTACCTGAAATTTGTGCCCCGGTCCACGTATTTCCTCAGCCCGGCGAAGGTGGGTGGCAATGATGCGCTGGACAGCGATCCCGATGTGATGACGCAGCGCACACTTACCTTCAACGCGCCGGAACACACGTTCACGCTGAGATATGATGCCGGGATGTACCAGAAGGCGACGATCGGTGACCGCGTGTGGAACGACGCCAACGCCAACGGTATTCAAGACGCGGGCGAGCCGGGATTGGCCGGTGTGACGGTGGCGCTGTATGACGCCGGGGCCATGCAGGTCAACTCCACCGTCAGCGCCGCCGACGGCAGTTACACGCTGGATCAGATCGTGCCCGGCGTGTATACCATCCGCGCGACGGCCCCCGCGCAGTACGATTATGGCCCGCTGGACGCGGGCGGCGATGACACGCTCGACAGCGACGTGGACGGCGGCGGCCAGTCGATGGCGTTTACGCTGATCTCAGGCCAGGTGACTGTTACGCTGGACGTGGGCGCGTACGAGATTAGCACGATCGGTGATCGGGTCTGGCACGACCAGGACGGCAGCGGCACGCAGACCGGCGGCGAGCCGGGTCTTTCCGGCGTGACCGTCGAGTTGTACAAAAGCGGGGCGCTTTTCCGCACGGTGACGTCCGGCGCAGGCGGCGCGTACCTGTTCGACCGGCTGCCGCCGGGGACGTATGCCGTGCAGTTCCAGGCGCTGCCAAACTACGTGTTCACGCCCCAAAACCTGGGCGGCGACGCTGCGCTGGACAGCGATCCCAACCCGGTCACGGGCCGCACGGCAGCTTTCACCATTCCGCAGGGCACCCACGACCCGACGCAGGATGCCGGGTTGTACGTTCCGGCGACGGTCGGCAACCGCGTGTGGGAGGATTTGAACGCCGATGGCATTCAGGACGCCGGGGAACCGGGTGGCATTCCGGGTGCGACGACTATCGAGCTGCGCGGCGCTGGCGGCGCGTTGATCGACTCGACGGCGGTCGATGCGAGCGGCGCGTACAGCCTGGGCGGTATCCGGCCCCGCGACTACTATCTGGCCGTGATCTGGCCTGCGGCAGCGGACCGCGTCAGCAGCCCGGCGAAGCGGGGCGGCAATGACGCGGCAGACAGCGATTTTGACGCCACGAGCGGCGAGACGGCGGTCTTTACGCTGCTGTCCGGCGACACCCCCACGACCTATGACGCCGGGTGGTATTGGAACGCACACGTCACGATCACCGATCCCTGGGAAGACATGGACGCCGACGGCACGCGCGACGCGGGTGATCCGTTTCTGCCGGCAGGCACCAGCACGATCACGCTGTATGACAGCGACAACGCGGTCGTGTGGAGCGGCACGTCCGCCCCGGCTGCGCCGCTGACGGTGACCCCCGGCACGTACTATGTCGTGTATACCCTGCCGGGCGGGTACGAGTTCGGCCCTGCCGGGCCGGATAACGACGTCGATTCGGCGGGACGTACCGCCGATTTCACGCTCATCTCGGCGGGTACGATCACCATTTCAGCCGGGATGTACCAGCCGGTCGATGTGACCGGTACGGTCTGGCACGACCTGGACGCGGACGGCATCCAGGATGGCGGCGGGGAAGTTGGCCTGAGCGGCGTCACCGTGCGCCTGTGGGGCAGCGGCGGGTTGATCGGCTCGCAAACCACCGGCGCGGATGGCAGTTACATCTTCAGCGGGCAGGTGCCGGGCACCGCGTATTACGTGCAGTTCCTGGCGTTCGGCAGTTACGAGCGCAGCCCGCTGGGCGACGGCACTAACCCTACACTTGACAGCGACGCCGATCCCGCGACCGGCGAAACGGAGAGCTTCACGCCGCTGTCCGGCGCGACGCCCGATTATGACG
>CAYMTN010000034.1:0-26115 GCA_964393335.1 uncultured Anaerolineaceae bacterium | reverse complement strand
ACCGGCGAAACGGAGAGCTTCACGCCGCTGTCCGGCGCGACGCCCGATTATGACGAGGGCCTGTTCCTGCGCGTGACGGTCAGCGGCACGGTGTGGACCGACCAGGACGCGGACGGCGTGCAGGATGGCGGTTCTGAAACCGGGTTGGCCGGTGTCACGGTTGCGCTGCTGGATGGCGGCGGATCGGTGCTGGCGTCGCAGGCTACAAACGCGGGCGGTGGTTATACGTTCGCGGGCGTGCGGCCCGGCGCACCCTACCGTGTGCGTTTCACGCTGCCGGGCGGGTACGTGTTCAGCCCGCTGGGTGTGGGCGGCGAGGCGACCGACAGCGACGCGAATACGACGACCGGCGAAACGGAGAGCTTCACGCCGCTGTCCGGCGCGACGCCCGATTACGACGCGGGCCTGTTCCAGTACGCGACGATCAGTGGTATGGCGTGGCACGATCTGAACGCGGACGGTGTTCAGAATGGCGTCGAAGTCGGCTTGAGCGGTGTCACCGTCGATTTGCTCGACGGCGGCGGATCGGTGGTCGCCACGTGGACGACGGACGCCAGCGGCGGTTATACGTTCGATACCGTGTGGCCCGGCGCGGCCTATCACGTGCGCTTCACGCTGCCCGGCGGGCACGAGTTCAGCCCGCAGGGCATGGGCGGCGATCCGAATCTCGACAGCGACGCGAATACGACGACCGGCGAAACGGGGAGTGTCACGCCGCAGTCCGGTCAGGGCTTCGATTTTGATGCAGGTGCGTTCGCGCGTGTCACCATCTCCGGGATCGTCTGGCACGATCTCAACGGGAACGGCGTGCAGGACGGCGGCGGCGAAGTGCCCTTGATCGGCGTCACCGTGCGCCTGTGGGACGGCGGCAGCGTGATCGGATCGCAGTCCACAGACACGAGCGGCTATAGCTTCGGCGGGCTGCTGCCGGGCGTGGCATACCATGTCCAGGTCGTGCAGCCAGCGGGTTACCAGTTCACGCTGCAAGACCAGGGCGATGATACGTTCGACAGCGACGTCGATTCAGGCGGTAACACACTGCCCTTTACCCCTGACTCCGGCGCGCTGGAAGTGCGGGACGCCGGGGCATTCCAACCGGTGACGGTCAGCGGCACGATCTGGCACGACCTGGACGCCAACGGCCAGTTCGACGCTGGCGAGCCGGGATTGGGTGGGGTAGCGCTCCAGCTTGAGGGCGATGGCGGCGCGCTGCTGGTATCGCAGACCAGCGCCGGGGATGGCAGCTACAGCTTTACCGACACCGGCGTGCCCGGCGACGGGCTGCCGCCCGGTATCTACCGCGTCCACGTGGCCGCGCTGGCCGCGTACCAGCTCAGCCCGAAGATCGCCGGACTCGACAGCGACGCCGATCCGGTTTCCGGCTGGACGGACGCCGTGACTCTGGAGTCCGGCCAATCGACCGGCTTCGACGCCGGGCAGTACACCACCGCCGCGATTGGCGACTTCGTGTGGGACGACCTCAACGCCAACGGCCTGCAAGACCCTGGCGAGCCGGGTCTGGACGGCGTGACCGTCACGCTGTACGACAGCGGCGGCCCAGCCGGTACGACCACGACGAGCGGCGGCGGCGCGTACGGTTTCGGCGGCCTGCAACCGGGCGACTATTATCTGAACTTCGCGCTGCTGCCCGGTTTCGAGTACAGCCGGGTCGATGCCGGCGACGATGCGCTTGACAGCGACGCCGACGAGTTAGTATCTGGCATGACGACGACCTACACCCTCATCTCGGGGGAAACCGACGACACCGTCGACGCGGGCATGTACCAACTGGCGGCGATTGGCGGCACGGTCTGGCAAGACCTGAATAACAACGGCCTGCAAGACGCCGGTGAACCGGGCGATGATCCCGGTTTCAGCCCGGGCCTATGGGAGATCGAGCTGCGTGACAGCACCGACACGACCATCGCGACGACCGTGCCGGACGCGTCGGGTAACTACAGTTTCAGCAGCCTGGTTCCCGGCAGCTACTCGGTGTACTTCAACTGGCCTGCGTTAGGCGATCTGGGCTCCAGCGCGCCCAACGTGGGCGCGGACGATACCATCGACAGCGACCCGGTATCCTTGCTGGCCGGGCCGTACGTGCTGGTCTCCGGTGAGAACAACGTCTCGGTCGACGCCGGGTTCTGGTGGCGCGGCTTGATCATGTTCGACTATGCCTGGGAAGACCTGAACAACAACGGCACACAGGAGAGCGGCGAAAACACCTTCAGCCCAGGGACGCTCAATGTCACGTGGTATGCGGCGGATGGCACGCCGCTCAGCACCTTTAGCGACGTGATGGGTGTCATCAATGTCGTGCCGGGCGACTACTACGTGATCTACGACCTCTTGCCCGGCTACGCGTTCAGCCCGGTCGGGCCGGACAGCGACGTCGACGCCACCGGCCGCTACGACTTCACGCTGCTTTCAAGCGGCAGTCCCACGATACAGGCCGGTGAATACCCGCTGCCTGCGGCGGTGGCTGGCCGCGCGTGGCACGACCTGAACGCGGACGGTGTGCAGGACCCCGGCGAGCCGGGTTATGGCGGCGTCGGCGTGACGATCTACGACGCGCTGCTCGCCCCGGTCGACAGCACCACCACAGATGGTAACGGCGATTACAGCCTGATCGGGCTGTCCTACGGCGACTACTTGATCGCATTCAGCCCGCCAGGGCTTGAAATATTCAGCCCGCAGGGGCAAGCCGGTCCGGCGCTCGACAGCGACCCCGACAGCGACGGCTGGACGGCTGTCTTCTCGCTGGCAGCGGGTGAAAC
Source organism: uncultured Anaerolineaceae bacterium (assembly GCA_964393335.1). GTDB lineage: Bacteria > Chloroflexota > Anaerolineae > Aggregatilineales > Aggregatilineaceae > CAYMTN01. Next base: position 23,338 of record CAYMTN010000034.1, on the reverse strand, counting down.
GCGCACGGACATCGACGCCGGGCTGTGGCTCCAGGCATCGATCACCGGCAGGGTGTGGCTGGACGAGAACGGCGACGGCATTCAGGACCTCGCCGAACCGGGTCTCGATCCGGGCTTTGGCGGTGCCTACTCGATTGACCTGTACCGGGTCGGCGTGGGCGTGGTTGCCTCAACCTACCCGGACAACGGCGGAAATTACTTCTTTGCCGGGGTGCTGCCGGACACGTACCACGTCCTCTTCAACTGGCCGGTGCCTGCGGTGCCTGACCTGCGGCTGAGTCCGGCGAATCAAGGCACTGACGAGGGCCTGGACAGCGACCCGGACCCGGTGACGTGGCAGACGGATGACTTTACGGTTCAGTCCGGCGCGTTGAGCGGCTTCTGGGACGCAGGCTGGTGGCTGTCAACTTCCGTGCAGTTCAACGACCTGTGGCTTGACAGTAACGGTGACGGCATGTGGTCGAAGCCTGGCGAAATGGCGTACACGGGCGCATATACGATCACCGTGTATCGCAGCAGCAATAACAGCGTCGTGTATGGCGATACAGCGGGCTTCACGCTCACCGACCTGACCGGCAGCTACTACGTGATCTACTCGCTGCCATCCGGGTACGCGTTCACCGCCGGGCCTGACAGCGTGGTCAACGCGAGCGGTCGCTACGACTTCACACTCGTGTCCGGCGACAGCCTGGTAGTGGGCGCAGGGCTGTACCCGCTGCCCGGCACGATCAGTGGGCGGGTGTGGCAGGACCTCAACGCCGACGGCATTCGAAACCCCGGCGAAACGTCCGGTATCGATGGCATGAGTGTCCGGCTGTACGATGCGGTGGCAGGGCCACCGGCATTTGCCCATCTGCCAACCAGTTCGAACGGCCTGTACAGTTTTGGCAGCGTGCCGCCAGGGGATTATTACCTGATCTTCGATATCGGCAGCGTGGCCGGGGGACCGTTCTATTTCAGCCCGCAAAATGCTGGAGACGACGCGCTCGACAGCGATCCTGACAGCAGCGGGCTGGTCGCCAGCTTCACGCTGGCCCCCGGCGAGACGATTGACACCATCGACGCCGGGGTATGGCGCGAAGCGGAGATCGACGTCACCGATGCCTGGGAAGACCAGAATCTGAACACGTTCCACGACCCCGGCGAGCCGTTCGTAGGGCCTGAGTCGTGTAGCGTCGATTTGTATACCAGCGCTGATGCCCTGATTCACTCTGATCTGCAAGGATTCATGGAATTCGTGCCGCCGGGTGATTATTACGTCACCTATTCGTACTGCGTGGATTACTTCTTTGTCATCGGCGGCGACAGCGACATCGCGACGGTATCACCGGACGGCATAACCGGGCGCACGGCCAACTTTACCGTGCAGTCGAATGATATAGTGACTATCTCCGGCGGCGTGATCCCGGCGTTTGCCGTTTACGGCCTCGTGTGGGACGATCTGAACGGGGATGGCATTCAAAGCCCCGGCGAGTCTGGGCTGTCAGGTGTTGAAGTCTGGCTGGAAGGCGGCAGCGCCCCGGCGGATACGACGGATGGATTTGGGACCTACTGGATCTATGTCCGGCCCGATCTCCCCAGCATCAGGGTACAGGTGGTACTGCCGCCCGGTTACGTTTTCAGCCCGCTCGGCCAGGGCAGCGATCCGCTGCTTGACAGCGATATCTATCCGGCGACCGGCCTGTCCGATGTAATCACGCCGGTGGTCGGAGGGGGTATCGTCGTTGACGCGGGGATGCACATTATGCCGTAGCGGGATAACCATAAAAATAACGCGATCCATCCAGGGAGGCACACATGACAGCATTGATGGATGCCGTAAAACGTAACGATATCGCCAAAGTCCAACAGTTGATCGCCCAGGGCGTCAACGTCGATGAAAAAGACGCGAGCCAGGACGTGCCGCTGATCATGGCCGCTTATATGGGCCATACGGAGATCGTCAAGGCGCTGCTGGAAGCGGGCGCGGACGTGACCGCCGTTGATCCGGGCATGAAGGCGACGGCGCTGCACGCGGCTGCGTATGCCGGGCGAGCCGACGCGGCCCGCTTGTTGATCGAGTACGGCATCGCCATCGATCAGCAGGGGCCGTATAACGGCTACACGGCGCTGCACGACGCGGTCTGGCAGAATAACGTCGAAACGGCGGAAGTGCTGATCAATGCCGGGGCGAACCTGACCATCACGTCCAACAGCGGCCAGACGCCGCTCGAATTCGCACAGTCCCGGAATCACACGCAGATCGCGGCGATGATCCGGCGTAAGCTGGAAAGCTGACACGCGCTCTGCGCCTGCTCACCCGTCACGCAAAAAACGCCGCCCCCGGTCAGCGACCAGGGGCGGTGATGGTTTTTGACTCACACTTCGCACGCCAATGAGGCTAAGAGCGTGTACGGAAAGGGGTATAATGAAGAAAAACGGACAAGAACCACCGCCCCGAAAAGCATATCCGACAGATTTATGCGACAAAGAATTGGCCGTCCAGCCACCCATGACCGTCGAGAAATTCTGAATGCCATCGCCTATGTCCTACGCAGTGGGTGTGCGTGGCGATTGATGCCCCATGATTTGCCGCCCTGGTCTACCATCTATGATTATTTTCGCCAGTGGCGTCTGGACGGGACGTGGGAGTGCATTAACGGCGCGCTCCGGGAAAAAACGCGGATCACACTGAGACGCGAGGCGGAACCGAGTGCTGCCATTCTGGATAGTCAAACTGTCAAAACGACGGAAAAAGAGGGAAAATCAACGGGCGCAAGCGACATGTGTTAGTCGATACGGTGGGTTTGGTGTTAAAGGTGTTGGTGTTTGAAGCCGACCTTCAGGATCGCACCGTCGCCCCCTGGTTGTTCTTAGTCGTCCACATGCTCTTTACGCGGTTGGAGTTGATTTGGGCGGATGGCGGCTTCTGGTGAGTCTTGGCTCTCTAGGATGGAGGAGGCGTATGAGTCAACCATGCATAAATTGCGGTATCTTTTTCGGACCAGCTCTCGTTTCCCTCGCTTTGATTATTTGGGGAATTTCTAGCGAGCTTATTGATTGGAGCGATCTGAAGGATCGAAAAGTCATTATCCCTGAGATCGGTATCGTCTTACTTGCTCTCTCATTCGTGTGGATGTTCATCCAGCTTTTTCAGTACGAGGAAACAGAATATCTCCATCTTTTTGGCCCTGCACTCATCGGATTAGGGGTCACCAGCGTGGGCGTCTTTCGCATGAGACACGACGTTAATTTTACAGGAGCTGACTACGCTTATACGGGAATCGCCCTGTTTTTCGGCTCATTACTATGGATATTTTGGGTGCTCGAAGCTTTTTCTTAACAACACGAGAGCTAACCTCAGCTTCTCTCAAGGGTGTAAAGTCCCCTCAGACACAGGGTGGGGAAAATATTAAAAACATCCCCTCCAGATGCTTTCCATACACACTCTAATTCTACAGCCGCAGATAAGGGAGTAGAATCGACGCTCACATCGAGACAGGCAGCGGAAGGGGTGAGAGCGGAGTATGACGGAGGTCGAGACAGCGACGACACCACCAAGCTCGCGCCAAACGTTTACTGCGGTAGGGTGTATATAAGCAGGAGAACGAATGTTAAGCAAAAAAATTTGTTGGCTAGGGCTGATTTTGTTGGTGTTGGCCGGATGGCCGGTCCGATCCGCCAGGGCGCAGGATGACGACTGGCCTACCGATGGCTGGCGGACCTCGTCACCGGAACAGCAGGGCATGGATTCGGGTCTGCTGGCCGACGCGGTTGAGTATCTACGCCAACAGAACCAGTACGATGTCCACAGCCTGTTAGTCATTCGGAATGGCACCATCGTCGCCGATGCGGCCTTTTATCCTTATCAGGCCGGCGGGCTGCACGATCTGGCTTCCGTGACCAAAAGCTTCACCGCGACTCTGATCGGGCGTGCCATTCAAGAAGGGTTTTTGACCGGCGTGGATCAGCGGGTCGTCGATTTTTTCCCGGATCGGACCATTGCTCATCTGGATGCCGACAAACAGGTCATGACCATCGAGGATCTGCTCACCATGCGATCCGGGTTTGCCTGTGGTTTGGCATTCGGCGAGCGAGAATTGTACCTGATGATCGCTGCGCCCGACTGGGTTCAATTCACGCTCGATCTACCGGTGGTGTCGCCTCCTGGTACCAAGTGGGCCTATTGCAGCCCTGGCGCCCATCTGCTGCAAGCGATTCTGGCCCAGGCTACCAGGATGAGCACGATGGATTTCGCGTCTCAATACTTGTTTGAGCCGCTGGGTATCTTGGAGGTGGTCTGGCCCGTTGGTCCGGCGGAAATTGTCCACGGCTGGGGTGATCTGCGCCTGACCCCGCACGATATGGCAAAACTCGGCTATCTCTATCTCCACGATGGGATGTGGGACGGCAAGCAACTGCTGCCTGCTGGCTGGGTGACGGCGGCGACGCATCCACCGGCGGGCAGTGACACGGATTTTTATGGCTATTTGTGGTGGCTGGATGCCAATGGTTACTCCGCTCAGGGGCGCGGCGGGCAGATCGTCCAGGTGATCCCCGACCAACAGATGATCGTCGTCGTGACCGGCAACGGGGGAGACGACCAGGCTGTTTTCAAGCAGTTGTTGGATGAATACCTGCTGCCCGCCGCTGCGTCATCGACTCCGCTGCCAGATAACCCGGCTGGAGTCGCCCGGCTGGATGCCGCGATTCAGGAAGCCGCCGCAGCCCTGCCGACGGTTGAGCCGGTCCCGGTGCCGCCGCTGCCAGCTACCGCCGCTGACATCGCCGGGAAAACCTATTTGCTCGATCCGAACCTGCTGGGCGTGACCGAACTGGTTCTGACGTTTCCAACGGAGAACACGGCGCTGGTCGCCATCACGTGGTCCGACCTGACTTGTAGCTGGGAAATTGGCCTGGACGGTATCGCGCGGATCGCGCCGGGCCGTTACGGTCTGCCTGCGGCGTCCAAAGGCGGTTGGAAAAACGAACACACCTTTGCCTTCGAGGTAGACGAAATCGGCAATAACTTCAAATGGCAGTTTGAGGCGCTGTTCAACTACGACCGAATGCTCTTAACTGCTGTGAACCGGGCGGACCCTTTCGGCGCCCCCATCATCATCACCGGCCAGCGGGAATAGATCACGTCCGCAGGCTGAGCGGGGTGGGCAGGCCGTCGATACTGGCCGAGTTCTTTTCGCGCTGATAGACGGCCAGCCCTTCGTCGTCTTTGTTTTCGGCCCATTTGATCAGGGCATCGCGCTCGCCCTGGTATTCGTAGAGCGGCACGCCGAAGCCGCACGAGGTCTGCACCCGGTCGATGTCGGCGATGACGATCTGGCGGATGCCGCGGTGAGCGGGAAATTGTTGGATGAGATCGGGCCATTCGGCATCGCCCGGCAGGACGACTCGCCCCTGTCCATAGAGGCGTAGAATCATCGGCGCGTCGTTGAGCGCGCAGAACATAAACGTGATCCGGCCATTTTCCAGCAGATGGGCGGAGGTCTCGTTCCCGCTGCCGACCAGATCCAGGTAGGCAACCTGGGTTTCGGATAGAATGCGGAAGCAGTCCAATCCTTTGGGGGATAGATTGATATGTCCCTCGCCGCTAAGCGGAGCCGTCGCCACAAGAAAGAGGTGTTGGCCGCGAATGAACGTCTGTAGTTTTTCGGTGATCGCTTCGTAGACTTTTGCCATGATCTGGCTCCTATGGTTCACTGCGTATGCGTTCTATATTGTACAGGGTTGAGCTGTCGAACGCTGCTTAAAAACCATTCTGGCTTTAACAACCTGCCACTTGTGGGTAATGAGTAGCCCTGAGGGAGAAGGGGCCAGGGGATGAGGGCTGAAAACGCTAAGTGCTGCTGTAGAACTAATGGACAAACCATTTAGAATTCGCATCATGGGAAAAAGGTTATTAGTTATTGGTTGTTGGTAAAAGCGCGTACGCAAGTAGCCGGTTTGACCAACAACTAATCACCCAAAACCAACCTCTATTGTGCGACTTCGTTTTGTTTCCTCCATAAGCCAGGAAAATTGAACACGCGGGCTGAAGTATCGTTTTTGCACAGGGTTGGCGACATTCCGGCTATGTAACTTGTCGAACGGGCACTACAAGTTGCGCGCCTCAAATTCCACTTCAGGGTATTCTGATGAAGGTCCGTTGAGCAAAGGCGAGGAGTCACCTTTGAGGTACTGGTCGAAAAAAGCCAGCAGGTAGGCATTGATCACACGTGCGGCGCGGAGTCCCTCAACGGTACCGAGCAAGTAAGGGTCAGACGATGATATGCCAGGATAAAGTGTGAAGTCAGTGAAATCCATGTGGCCAAAGCCGTCGAAGATGAGATTGTAAGCTGGTCCCCGTAGACTGGGAAGGGCAACAGAGGCCGTTGCACCATCGCGTTTCATAAACATGACTGGCAGGTCAAGCCCCTCGCGGGCGACTGCATCAGGAAAAGAGCCATCTTCAGGGATCGCTGCGGCGAAGCGGCTATCCCGCAGACAAGCCAACAGGACTACGGCTGCTCCCCAGGACTGACCAAAATTCCCGACACGGTCCAGCGCAAGACGACCACTAAACCGTTCTGTGGGGAGGGCGTCGTTTAACAACACCAACTGATCGAGCACAAAACTTTGATCCTGTGCACCGACCTCCAGCGCCAGATCGTGGTCCGGGTTAGAGAACGGCACGATGCATCCGTCAGGGAATACCGTCAACATGGCAATATGGGTGTGAACGATACTGGCCACAACGTACCCCTGACTCGCCAGTTCTTCGATTTGAGCAGCATAAAACTCTGGCCTGGCAACCCAGCCGTGCGAGAAGACGAGCACCGGGTAGCTGGCCGCCGCATCTGAAACCGGCGCATCGCGATAACTGTGAGTGGGTGTGAGGACAAGTTCCTCGGCAGACAGGGTGAATTCTATATCTGCCGACAGTGTTATGGAGGTCGTAGGGAAAGATAGGATGATATCCGGGTCGGGACCATACGGCTCCGGAGTGGCATTCACATCCACTTCAGCGGGATACCAGATTCGCACGAGAAGCTCACGCTTGTCGTCCGGGTCTTTGGTGAATATCTCAGGGCGGGATTCGTCAACCCAGTGATAAGTCGTCGTGCCTACCTGATACGGACCGGTCGGGGCGGGTAGCCAATTGCTCGCCTGCCCGGCAACTGACCACGGTAACAACACACCGACCAGCATGACCATCAATAACGCGCAAAACAGTCGTTTCAGCATAGTCCTCTCCTACTCAAATGACTGTTTGGGGTTGATGTTAATCATTTATACGGTGTGAGGTCGATGGATGTCCAACCAGAGGAGAGTGCCGCCGCCAACCAATGTAAAAAAACCGGGGAACGAACCCTGACAAGCGCTTCTTTCGTCCCACATTCCGCACCTGTTCGCACCGAAACTTCATCCCGATTTTGCTCTTTTGGGGTGCGGAATGTGGGTTTGAGACTGTTTTCAGCGGCTTATTCGAAGTTACCCGAACCGGGGCCGCCCTCAAAGTTGCCAGAGCCAGGGCCACCCTCGAAATTGCCGGAGCCGGGGCCACCCTCGAAGTTGCCCGAACCCGGGCCGCCCTCGAAATTGCCGGAGCCGGGGCCACCCTCGAAGTTGCCCGAACGCGGATCACCCTCGAAATTGCCGGAGCGCGGACCCGCGCGGAACATCGCGGTTGATTCGACATTCAGCACGCCCAACTGCACCCGAATGATTTCAGGCAAGTCGGTGCCGTTCAGGAAAGCATTGGCCGCCTGTACGTCGGTCGTGCCCAACAACCAGCCAACCGGGGTGATAATCGCCTGCAACCGGCCCTGCTGAAGCGCGGCCATAGCGTCGTCGGTGGCGTCAAAGCCAACGAAGACGATGCCGCCTTTGCGAGCAATGATCGAAGCTTCGAGCGCTGCCAGCGTGGTTGAGTCGTTGTATGCAAACACGCCGTTGATCGTCTGGGCGTCCAGTTGGGCGGTGAAATTTGCGATCAGCGTATCCCGGTCCAGGTCAGCGGTTGCCATCTGGATCACGTTCACGCCGGCGCATTCCTGGGCCATGAACATATTGAAGCCTTCACTCCGCGCCTGCGCGACGACGTCTGCCGCAGCCCCGACCAGTTCGAGCACGGTGCCGGTGCTGCCGGTGGCTTCACACAACACGCTGGCCGCCAGCCAGCCGCCCTGAACTTCGTTGGGAACGATGGTCGAGACGACGTCCACGTCCTGCACAGCCACATTTGGATCGAAGCCGGTCAACAACACGGGGATTCCCGCGTCATTCGCCGCGGCAATCGCCGCCTGGCTGGCTTCCGGATCGATGGGGCTGATGACCAGCGCGTTGACGCCCTGATCGATCAGCGACTGCACATTCGCCAGCTCGGTGTCTACGTCGTTATCCGCCGAGGTCACAACCAGGTCGATGCCCAGATCGTCGGCGGCGGCCTGCGCGCCGTTGCTCAGGCCCGCGTACATCGGATCGTCGACTGAGGGCAGGGAAAGCCCGATCGATACAGCTTCGCCTTTTGCCGCCGCCGCTGACAGTCCCATAACCGGCAGGGCTGCCAGGACGAGCATGGCGATCACAAGCAAGGTGATAGGTTTTTGGTGCATAGAGATTCTCCTTATATTGACGATAATACCGGTGATGTCTCTACCATTTATGTCGTATAACACGGCATCCAGGGGTTGATGTGAGAAAGCTACTCCACTCTACTATCTATAATACGGCATTCCATAGCGGTTTAGCAAGCGATCATGCAGTATTTTTTACATTTTTTAGTTTTCTAATTAAAAAAGAGTATGGCCGATGATAGTTGGCCTGTTCCTTCGAAATAAATACAGGACTCTCGCCACCGGGGCGAAAGTCCTGTTTGTTTTGTGCCAGAGATGGACGGCTCAGGAGGGCAGGTTACCTTCCGCATCGCACAACGGCTCGATGCGGAACTGCTCGCGCTGGCGGCACGTCAATTCGGCCACGTACCGGTTAGCCCGCGTCCATTGCAGCAGTTCGTCCAGGCTGAGCGGGGTAGCATCCCACAGGCGCACGGTCGCATCTTCTGAGCCGGACAACACGCCCGTGCCGTCGGGCGTGTAGGCGATGGTCCACACCGCCGCGCCGTTGTCAAGCTGGCGGATTTGCTGCCCGGTGACGATGTCCCATAGGCGAATCGTGCCATCGTAGGAGGCCGAGATCGCGTTTTGACCATCCGGGCTGAAGAGCGCCCGCTGGACGGAGGCGGTGTGCCCCTGGAAGCGCTGGACGGTGTCGCCGCTTGCCAGGTCCAGCAGATAGACGAACGAGTCATCCGACGCGAGCAGCAGCATGGTTTCGTCCGGGCTGAGCGACACGCTGTTCATCGACGCGGTCTGGTCCTCATAGTAGCGGCGGACTTCTTCGCCGGTTGCCAGGTTCCACTCGATCACCCTGCCGTCCTGCGTCGAGGAGAAGGCCCGCTGGCCGTCGCCCATGATGGCGAGGCCCCAGATCCAAAACTGGTCGTCTGGAGTGGCATCGGAGCGTGCGAGCGTGCGGATCGGCTGGCCGGTTTCGACGTCCCACAGGATCGCGGTGTTATCCTTCGAGCCGGTGAGCAGCTTGGTGCCGTCGGGGGTGAAGCGGGCCACGTTGATCCAGTCTGAATGGCCCACGAACCGCTGCACCACCTCACTGGTTTCGACGTTCCACATCAAAGCGACGTTGTTTTCACTGTCGCCGGGGTCGCCGCTGGCGTCACTCGACACGGCAAATTGACCGTCCGGGCTGAACAACAGCGGCGCGACGAAGCTGGTGTGCTGGTCGAATTCGCCGATCTGCGCGCCGGTTTCCAGGTTCCAGATCAACACCTTCGTATCATAGCCGCCGCTCAGCGCGGTTTTTCCGTCCGGGCTGACGGCGACGCTCAAAACGCCTTCGCTGTGCCCGCGAAAGCGCCGAATCTCCGCGCCGTTGGTGAGGTCCCACAGGCGCAGCGTGCTGTCACCGGAGGCAGACATGACGTGGTAGGCGTCGGGGCTGAACACGGCCTGCTCGACAAAATCGCTGTGCCCGATGAACCGGTGCAGTTCGTCGCCCGTAGCGACATCCCACAGGCGCACGCTGCCGTCATCCGAGCTGGACAGGGCCTGGCGGCCATCCGGCGTGAAACTCACGCTTTTGACCCACGAGCCGTGCCCCTGAAAACGCTGAATTTCCTCGCCCGTGGCGACATCCCACAGGCGCATGGTGCGGTCCGCGCTGCCGGACAGCGCTGTCGTGCCATCCGGGCTGAAGGCCACACACGCGACCTTGTCGGTATGACCCGTAAAGGTGCGCAGTTCGTCGCCGGTTTCCAGGTCCCACAGCTTGAGCGTGCCATCATACGACGCGGACATCATCAGCGTGCCGTCCGGGCTGATGTCGGCCCCGCGCACGCGTTCATCGTGGCCGACGAACTGGTGAATGATGTCGCCGGTTTCGAGGTCCCAGTAGATCAACGTGTAGTCATCCGAGGCGGAGACGGCTTTCGTGCCGTCCGGGCTGTAGACGACGGTCCGCACGGAGTTGCTGTGCCCTTCGATGACGTCGGGCGTGTCGGGGTTATCCGGCCCAAAGCGGCGGATGATCGCGCCCGTTTCGACGTCCCACAGGATCATGGTGTCATCCATCGCGCCGGACAGCACCGTTTTGCCATCCGGGCTGTAGTCCACCGAGCGGATAAAACTCTCGTGGCCTTCGAAGTTGCGGATCGGTTCGCCGGTTGCCACGTCCCACAGCGTCAGCAGGTTGTCATACGAACCGGAGATCGCCAGCGTGCCATCCGGGCTGAATGCCACGCCGAAATAGATCGTGCTGTCCCGCTCGAATACGCGCCGCGTGCCGGGGGCCAGCGCGGCTTTTGCCAGCACAAGCTGCGATTCGATGGGCGGGTCGGGAATCTGGTTGGCTTGCAGGGCCAGCGCAATCGCCAGGTCGTTGTCAAAGCTGACCAACTCGGTCTGCGCGCTGGATGCCAGCGCCAGGCTGTCGGAGATTTGCGCGTTCCGTTCGGCGATACGGCGCTGGTGATCGGCGTTTTTGCGCTCGTCTTCCGCGTTTTGATAAAAGACCAGCGCGATCAGCGCCAGCACGGTCGCAATGACCGCCGCGACACCCATCACAGCCACCAGGGCGCGCAGCCGGTCCCGCGAGCGTTTTTCGAGCGCGGCTTCCCGCTCCTGGCGGGCGCGTTCTTCGGCTTCACGGGCTTCACGCTGCGCCACGCTGGCTTTGATGTAGTCCAGTTCTTCCAGCGTCAGCGCGATGTTGTGACCGGCCATCAGGTTTTCGAACTGGTGCAGGCGCATACCGGACGCCAGGAAGCTGGGGTCGCGGTCCTGTTTTTGCCATTCTTCGTTAGCCAGCGCCAGCCGTCGCTGGAGCAAAATGTCCTCGCGGCTTTCGTCCAACCAGCCGCGCAGCCGCTTCCATTCGCGGATCAGCGCTTCGTGCGCGATGGCGACGGTCGGGGCGCGGGTGTCGGGATCGTGATCAAAGGTCAGCAGCCGGTATTTGCCCACCGACTCGATCACGGCGTTCGCCACGTTTTCATCTTCGGCCAGCGCCATCAGTTCGGACTGCATCGCCCGGCGGCGGGTGTCGTCCGTGCCTTCGCCGACGTTCACCAGCCGCAAGAAAATCTGGCGCATGGCTGCCTGCCCATCCGGGGCGGTGTTTTGGTAGAGTTCCTCGGCCCGGCGGGCCAGCGCGCCCAATACGCCGCCGCTCTGGTGGTACGCGTCCAGGGTCAGGATGTTGCCCTCGCGCCGCTCGAAGACTTCGGTCAGGGCGTACTGCATCAGCGGCAGCGCGCCCGGCTGCTCCGCGATTTCGGCGATGATGGCCGCCACCAGCCCGGTTTCGACGTTGACTCCGGCCCGTTCTGCCGGGCCGACAATTGCCTCGCGCATTTCGTCCGGCGAAAGCGGCAGCACGACCTCGTTTCGCACGCGCACCAGCTCGCCAAAGCCGGGGTATAACAGCGGGCGGTCGTAAAAGTCCGCGCGCAGCGTGATGATCAGACGGAAGCGTGCCGATTCCTGCACGGCGGTCAACAACAGGTCCAGGAACTGCGCCCGCGCCGCTTCGTCATCGACCATCGTGAAGACTTCCTCGAACTGGTCGATGGTCAGCAGCAGCAGCGCGTCGTCGTCAGGAGGCAGGATGACGTCGACTACGTCGACCAGCGCGTGCGAGTCGGTGCGCAGCCGTTCCTGCAAGTTGTGCGGCGGATCGACGGCGACGGTCAGCAGGGCCGATTCCAGCTCGCGGAACGGGTCATGCCCCGGCACCATCTCGACCATGTACCAGCGATCCGAGTCCGGCAGCGCGCCCCGGCGCAGCGCCGGGATCACGCCCGCTTTGACCACGCTCGACTTGCCGCTGCCGCTCGGACCGATCACGGCCAGGAAGCGGTGATTCGCCTCGGTTTCTTTGAGCCGGTCCAGCAGCTTTTCGATCAGCAGGTCGCGCCCAAAAAAGTCCTCGCTGTCGGCTTCTTCAAACGGCTGCAAGCCTTTGTACGGGTTGGCGACCTCTTCTTCGGCCACGATGATCAGCGTCGAAGCCGAGATCGGCTTGGTGAAGACGAGCACTTCGTCCAGCGGGGTCGCTTCGTCGAGGAGTGGCGCAGCGGCCTGTTTCTCGGTGCCGGTCATCGAGCGGTGGAAGTCGGCGGCCAGGCTGCTGGCGTCCGGGTAGCGGCTGGCCGGGTCTTTCGCCGTCGCTCGCTGGATCACTGCGTTGACATCGGCAGGCAGATCGGGCCGCTTTTTTTGCAGGGACGGCACCGGGTCCTGGATGTGCTGGAGCAGCACGGCCATCAGGCCCTGGTCCCCCAGGAACGGCGGCTGTCCGGTCAACATTTCGTACATCACGATGCCCAGGCTGTAAAGGTCCGTTTGCGGCGTGACGGGTTTGTTTTGCGCCTGTTCCGGCGCAAGGTAGAAGGGCGACCCGGTCAGCGCGCCTTCGTTCGTATCTTCCCGGTCTTCGGCGCTGCGTGCCGCTTCGCGCAGGTCTTTGGCGATGCCGAAGTCGGCCAGGTAGGCGTTACCGTCTTCGTCAAAGAGGATGTTATCCGGCTTCAAATCGCGGTGAACGACGCCGCGCCGGTGAGCGGTCCCCAGCGCCGATGCGACCTGATCGACGATGCCCACAGCCTGTTCGTTGGAGACAGGCCCTTCTTTGAGCATATTTCGCAGGCTGCCGCCGCGCAGCCAGCGCATGATCAGGTAAGCGCCCTGCGGATCGCGCCAGTAATCGTACAGGGCGACGATGTGGATATGCTCCAACCGTGCGACAAGCTGCGCCTCAAATTCAAAGCGGCGGATGAAGTCCGGGTGGTTGGCGTATTCCGGCAAGATGATCTTCATCGCCACGTCACGTTTGATGACCGGTTGGTAGGCACGATAGACGGCCCCGAAGCCACCCGCACCGATCAACTCGTGCAGTTCGTACCCTTTAATAGCTTGACCGCTTAAATCACTCATACAATCATTTTCCTCCCGGCGCGTGCTGGATCGTTGGGGTGCAGGCCGCCTAAAAAATCTGGGGACGGATGGTAAAAATTTGTCTATAGTATCGGCAGAAACCGCGAATCGCGCAACGTCAGGCGGGCCGGAAGTCTATCGCCCCCGCCGGGTGTTTGTTCAAGGTCTGTAACCGGTATAAGATCGCAGTGAGCGGTTTCACGACAAACGGCTGTTTGCATCAGCCGGTGTAGCGAGTGAGGTGAGCAGCATGGTAAAACGACTGAGGTTAGGTTTATTGATTCTTGCGCTGGTGGCGGCGCTGGCAGCAGCGCCATTGGCGGAGCCGTTGGGAAGCGCCACGCCGCGCGCCCGCGCGCAGGACGTCGTGAGCGCCGAAAATTGCGCGGTGACGTCATTTGACATCGCCGGGCCGGGGAATTATTCCGTCGGCGGGGCATCCGGTGAAGCGCTGCTGCCGGGCATCGCGCCCGACCAGGTCGTCGACGCGAGCGTTCCCGCGCTGCAAACCGTCACCGAGATCGGCCCGCAGCCGGTGGCGATCCTGGTGATCGACGACTTTTTTGAATACCGTGACGAGATTCCGCATGGCCGGTTGGTGTCCGACCTGCTCAAGGCCATGATCCAGGCGAACCCGGTCTACGATTTTGAGCCGTCGCAGCCGGTCCGCCATTCGAACGTGTGGGTCTGGGACCCAGGCGAAGGGTACGGGACACTGCTGATCGTCGAGGTCGATACGGAAAATTTCAATACCGGCGACCTGCGCGACCGGATCGAGAGCGTCGTGACGATGGTCCGCCAGGAGTTCGGCATCAACCGCCTGGTGTTGAACATGAGTTTTATGCTGGTTCCGTGCGTCACGCCGGATTATGACCTGAACGCGCTGCGCGAAGGGCGTGTCAAGCGAGAAACCGATCACGTCTCGCTGCTTGGGGAGATCGCGCGTTCGAGACACGTGGATATCAATCTGGATCGTCCGGCGGCAGACGTGGTGGACCAGGCCCTGAACGACGACGCGGCGTACCGGGCCGTGACGGTGGCCTTTACCAATTATGCGCTGCGGCTGGCGCAGCCGGACCCCGGCGCGGCACTCGATCCGCTCCACGATTACATCCGGAGCCTGACTGGAGCGGGAGCCTATTGGAACAGCGGCGCTGACCCGCTGGTGTTCGCGGTTGGATCGGCGGGTGACATGGGTCGCAGCGTCGCTTCGTTTGCCCCGGCGGCATGGCCCGAAGTCGCCAGCGCCAGCGCCCGGATCGGGACATACGCCCCCTGGGTCAGCAGCAACCGGGGGCAGGTGATTCTGCCCGGTGGGCTGTTCCCGCTGGGGGACCTGTACCTGATCGGGACGTCGTTTTCCGCGCCGGTGCTGAGCATGAACATCGCGTTTTACCTGACGCACGACGCGGTGTGTGCCGATCCGCCGCTGACGCTGGCCGTGCCGCGTTTCCTCGACGCGCCGTTGGCCCGCACGATCAACCGCCAGTGCAGGCCGCCGTTTGCTCCCATCACGCACTGACCGGCGCTGCCTGACAGCGGATCGTCCCATCCAGGGACGGTCCGCTGACGTACCGCACGTGATACCCATACCCGGCAGCGAAAAACGCCCGCCGGTTCGCTAGATTTGGCTGATTTCTACCAGGAGCCGCTTTTTGATGACCATTTCCAATCTGGATGTGTTTTTCCAGCCGCGCGGGGTCGCCGTCATCGGTGCATCACGCGATCCGCAAAAGCTGGGGCACGGCGTGGTACGCAACCTCGTGAAGTATGGCTATGACGGCCCGATTTACCCGATCAATCCGCACGCGACCGAGATTCTGGAGCGCCGCGCCTATCCCAGCATTCTCGACGCGCCGGACCCACTCGACCTGGCGATCCTGGTCGTGCCCGCGCCCAAAGTGCCGGGTGAGCTGGAAACGTGCGGCCAGCGCGGCGTCAAGGGTGCGATCATCATCAGCGGCGGGTTCCGCGAGGTCGGCGCGGAGGGCAAGGCGCGCGAAGATGCGGTCGTGGCGATTGCGCAGCGTTACGGGATGCGGCTGTTGGGGCCGAACGGCATCGGATCGATTGACACGCACACGCCGCTCAACACTACGTTTGTAAAAGGGATGCCCGCTGTAGGCGACATCGCGTTTTTGTCGCAGTCCGGCGCGGTGTGTGCGGCGGTGATCGACTGGGCGCGCGGCGCGGGCGTCGGCTTCAGCCGGTTGGTGAGCCTGGGCAACCAGGCTGACGTGAATGAGGCCGAGATGTTGAGCACCATCGGGCGCGATACGCAGACGCGCGTGATCACGGCTTACATCGAGGGGGTGTCGGATGGCGGCGCGTTCGTCCAGGCGGCGGCGGACGTCGCGCGGCGGATTCCGATCATCGCGTTGAAGGTCGGGCGCGGCAGCGGCGGCGCGAAAGCGGTCGCCAGCCATACCGGGGCACTGGCCGGGCGCGAAGAAGCGTATGAGGCGGCGTTTCGCCGCGCGGGTGTGCTGCGTGCCCGCACGATGGAGGAGCTTTTCGACTGGGGGCGCGCGCTGGCGTGGCAGCCCCTGCCGGAAGGCAACCGCGTGGCGATCCTGACCAATTCCGGCGGGCCGGGCATCCTGGCGCTGGACGCGCTCGAAGCGGCAGGCATGCAGCTTGCGCCGCTCACCGACGAGACGAAAGCCTACATTCGCAAGCGGGTTCCGGCGGCAGCCAGCGTCAACAACCCGGTCGATATCCTGGCGGGTCCAGGTCCGGCGACGTATGCGCTGTGCCTCGACGCGCTGCTCACCGATCCGACGGTTGACGCGGTGGTGGCGATCACCGCGCCGCAAGACTGGTTCGCGCCGGTCAGTCTCGCCGAGGTGATCGGGGAATTTACCGGGCGCGGCAAACCCGTGCTGGCCGTGATCATGGGGCTGGCGTCGGTCAGTGACGCGACGGCTGTATTGCACCGCCGCCGCATCCCGAACTTTGCGTTTCCGGAGCGCGTGGGCAGCACGCTGGCGGCCATGTGGCACCGGCGGCAGTGGCTCGCAGCCCTCGACGTGCCAGCATCCACGCCAGCCCAGCCTGGGGACGCCGCCGCCGCGCGTGTGATCCTGGAATCCGCCCCGGCGGGCGCGTGGATGGCCCCGGCCAGAGCCGATGATCTGCTGCGGGCGTATGGCATCCGCACGCCGGGCGCAGGGCTGGCCGCTGACGTTGGTGCGGCGCTCGATCTGGCGGGGCAAGCCGGTTATCCGGTCGCGCTCAAGCTGGCCGCAGCGGGCGTGGTCCACAAGAGCGACGTCGGCGGCGTGGCGCTGGGCATCGACGGGCCGGAGACGCTGCGTCGCGCCTTTGAGGGCATCATGGCCCGCGCGCGGGAGCACGTGCCGGAGTCCGCGATTGACGGCGTGACCGTGCAGCGTTTGATCCCGCCCGGCGTTGAACTGATCGTCGGCATGGTGCGCGATGCGCAGTTCGGCCCGTTGATCATGGTCGGCGTGGGCGGCATGCAGGTCGAATTGATGCGCGACGTGACGTTTGAACTGGCTCCGATTACGGTGGCGCAGGCCAGGGCGATGCTGGATCGCACGGCGGCAGGACGGCTGCTGGCCGGTTTTCGCGGCGCGCCGCCTGCTGACGCGGACGCGGTCGTAGAGGTGATCGTGCGGCTGGCGCAGTTGGCCGCCGATCTGCCGCAGGTGGCCGACATGGAGATCAACCCGCTGCTGGTGATGGAATCCGGCGGGGGCGCGTGGGCGGTCGACGCGCGCGTGCGTGTGCAGGACCGTGCGGCGGGTTAGTGGCTGCGCGGCCTGGAGCCTATCTGCCGCCGCCGTAGGTGCAGCCGGATCACCCGCTGGCAGGCTTTGAGACGATAATTTATACAATTTTTATTTATTTTATCATAATAACTATTGACAGGCTACCCGCTCCGGCATTATGCTATGAGATGCTTAACATCAACTCTCATTGAAGCATATAGCTGGAGCGATATCGTATGGCAATCACGAATGGAATTCTGCGCGGCTTACTACGCGGGCAGCCTGTCCCGCAGGGCCACCCTGTTCAGGCTGCGGCAGGCACAACCGGGGACAGTGAACGGGATTTTTTGGCCAGCATTGCGCATTTGTCACTTGAAGAACAGCAGAAGCAGCTTCAAAAGCGCGAGTGGTATCGCCGCCTGGCGCAGCGCCAGGGCATCATGGAAGTTGAACATCAAATCGACCGGCATTGGGGGAGCGATGACTGATAGTGATCGACTGGCCGGTTTTCAAGACCTCGTAATCAAACGCACCAGGTTGCACGCGAAGAGCATCCCGGTGCGTTTTTTGGGAGTTGCTTCACATCCCCAGCAGATGCGCGTAATAGCGCAGGCTCGCCAGGAACAGCCCCAGGCCGATCCCGATGTACAACACGGCGAGGGTCGGCTTGGGGACCGGTGAGTGCCGCAGCGCCACGCCCAACCCCATCATGAAGACGATCAAAATGTACGTCTTCGCCGACTGAAACGCGAGGATGCTGGCGCGTGCGTCCAGATGATCGATACGCTTGATGTTTTTATCGGCCAGTCTGGCAAACTTGAAGCGGTAGATCAGCGCCCCGCTGCCGGCCCCGGCCAGCGCCAGCGCGGCGGCGTGCCCCGTGTTTTCCGGCGCAAGCCAGCCCGCCGCACGTCCGCACAACATCAGACCGACCAGACCCCACACCACCGCCGCCAGCAAGTACAGCCAGCGCCGCTCAACCAATGGAATCAATCGAAAGAAAGGTACGGTCATGTTTTGGTCCTGTCATGGACATTGGTGAATCAATCGACAAGCAGTGAGCCGGTTATACTCAATACGCAGCCTTCCGGCAATGATCCGGATCGCGTGTGTGCGGGCCGCGCTGTGTCGTACCGGCACCCATGCCGGGTTCTCAGAACGCCAGGATCGTCTGCGTGCCATAGATGAACAGCAGCACGCCGCCGATCACCGATACCCACGCCAGCGCCCGTTTATAGACGTCGAAGCGGTCCAGGTCGGTGATGACCATGTACGCGCCGGTCAGGGCGTGCACCAGCACAAAAAACAAAAACGCGATGTCGATTACCTTCCACAGCGGGTCGTCCAGCCGTTCGAGGACGCGATTCACGTCGATGTGTCCCGGCGGGTAGTGCACGACCACCATGTGCAGCGTCAAAAAAACCAGCAGCGCGATCGCGCTGAGTCGTTGCATCAGAAAAATGCGCATAGCTCCGCTTCTCCCTCACTCCAGCGCGAACAGCAGGATTGGCAGGCCGCCCGCGATGATCAGGATGCCTGAGACGACTATCGCCGCGTAAAACAGGCTTTTGCGATAGTCCGTGACGTCGAGATAATGCACCATCAACAGGCGGATGCCTTCGATGCCGTGATAGATCACCGCCGCCAGCAGTCCGATCTCTAACAGGCGAAAAACCGGCTTGCCCAGGAACTCCATGCGGTCGTTGAACGTGTCCGCGCCGCCGTTGATGCCGCCGATCACCCAGATGTGCAGCAGCAGGTAGATGACCAGCGCCACCCCCGTCAGGCGTCGCAGCACGAACGAGATAAAACCGGTGCTTCGATACATCTCAAGAATCTCCTTTCAGCCCTTCAAAGTCTATTTTGGTGAAACCGGCTTGTCCAGCGACGTTTGCCGTTCAGCACGGGCGGCCTCGAACGCCTGCCGTTTCATCGCCAGCTTACGCAGCGTTTCAATCGCCTGGGTCGGATTCAGGTTTTTCGGGCAGGCGTCGATACAGTTGAAAATCGTGTGGCAGCGGTACACACCGTCGCCCTGGTCGAGATCGTCCAGGCGGGCAGCGGGGGCGCTGTCGCGCGGGTCCAACACGCGCAGAAACGCTTTGAGCAGCGCGTGCGGGCCGATGTACCGCTTGTTCATGGCGATCACCTGGCACGACGAATAACACGCGCCGCACATGATGCAGCGTTCGGCGTTGGCGAGCGCCGCGACTTCTTCCGCGCTCATGCGGAATTCTCGTTCCGGCACGACATCCGGCGGGATCAGCCAGGGTTTGACGCGTAGATACTGCTCCCAAAAACGTGTGCGGTCGACCACCAGGTCCTTGATGACCGGCAGGTAGGGCAGCGGGCGGATCGTCACGCGCCCGTTTTTGTCCGTGAATTCGCGCAGCGGCGCGTCACACACCAGCATGTTCGAGCCGTTGACATTCATCGCGCAGCTTCCGCAGATGGCGTGGCGGCACGAGCGGCGAAAGGTCAGGCTGCCGTCCTGTTCCTCTTTGATCTGGTGCAGGGCATCGAGGATCGTCTGGCCCGGCGTGCGATCGATCCGGTACACCTGCCAGGTGGGTTTTTTGTCGGCATCCGGGTTAAAACGCTGGATGCGGAGTGTTACGGTTTCAGTCATGTAAAAAGCCTCCGAAGAAGTTTTTTTGCTGTTGTTTACAGTGAACCGTTTTCCGTGAAAAGCTAGTTGGTGGTCGTTAGTTGTTGGTTTTTGGTAAAACCAGTTGCCACCGCTGCTGATGGTTCGTGTCTCTCGATTACGCTCTTTACGGTGAACGGAAAACGGTTTACATTTTTTCGCTCTCAGTACTTCCGTTCCTGCGGCGGGTATTTTTCCCAGTCGATCGTCACCGACTTGTAACTCAGCACCGGCCCATCCGCGCCGGGATGGGCGACGGTGTGCGTCAGCCAGTCGGTATCGTCTCGCTTGGGGAAGTCGGTGCGCGAATGAGCGCCCCGGCTTTCGGTGCGGGCCAGCGCGCTGGTCACGACCACCTCGCTGAAGGTCAGCAGATTTTCGGTTTCGAGCGCGCCGAGCACGTCGGTGTTGAAGCGTTTGCTCGTGTCCATCACCCGCGCGCGCTGGAAGCGCGCTTGAAGCTGCCGGACGTCGCGCAGGGCCGTGCGCAGCCGCTCGTCGTCACGGAAGATGCCGCAGTTGTTGGTCATGGTCGTTTTTAGCTCGCGCGCGATGCCTGCCCAGGACTCGCTGGTGCCGCTTTCCGGTTCGGACATCAGGCGCTCGATGCGCTGGCGGGCGCGGGCGGCAGGGTCCCCGCTGATCGGGTGCAGCGCCGCGCCGCCTTTGACGAACGCGGCGATGGCGTATCCGGCGCGACGTCCAAAGACGGACGCGTCGAGCAGGCTGTTGGTCCCCAGGCGATTCGCGCCGTGCACGCTGATGCACGCGCATTCCCCGGCGGCGTAAAAACCGACCACCGGCGTGCCGCTGGCGTCAGCGATTACCTGGCCGCTGGCGTCGGCAGGGATGCCGCCCATGCTGTAGTGTGCCGTCGGCTGGATCGATACGGGCGCGTCGATGATGTCCACCCCGGCGAACTTGATCGCAATGTCGCGCACTTGCGGCAGGCGCTCGATGATTTTTTCGCGTCCCAGGTGGCGCAAATCCAGGTAGATGCCCTGCCCGTCGTCTTCCACGCCGCGCCCCTGGTCGATCTCCATTTGCTCGGAGCGGCTGACGAGATCGCGCGGGGCCAGTTCTATCTTGTCCGGCGCGTATTTTTCCATGAAACGCTCGCCCGCATTGTTGAGCAGGTAGCCGCCTTCGCCCCGGCAGGCTTCGCTCATCAGGATACCATGCCGGTACAGGCCGGTCGGGTGAAACTGCACGAATTCCATGTCCATCAGCGGCACCCCGGCGTTGTAGGCAATGGCGACCCCGTCGCCGGTGTTGGCGGTGGCGTTCGAGGTGATTTTCCAGGCACGGCCATACCCGCCCGTGCCGAACATGACCGCTTTGGCCCGCATGGTGTGAATCGCGCCGGTCTGAATGTCCATCGCCACGACGCCCCGGCAGATGTTATCTTCTACGATCAGCTCCAGGGCGGCCCACTCGCTGTAGAATTTTACGCCGTGTTTGAGCGCCTGTTCGTGGATGGTGTGCAGCAGGACATGCCCGGTCCAGTCGGCGGCGAAATTGGCGCGCGGGACGCTGTGCCCGCCGAAGCGCCGCTGGGCGATGCGTCCATCCGGCGTGCGGCTGAAGACACAGCCCATGTGCTCGTAGGCGTAGACGATCTCGACGGCGTCCTTGACCATGATCTCGATCGCGTCCTGGTCACCCAACCAGTCCGATCCTTTGATCGTATCGAACATGTGCAGTTCCCAGCTATCGACCGGGTCATCGCCGGGGGGAATTTGTTCCAGGGGTCCGCGCGGGCCGGTGTTGGGCACCGCCCGCACGTTGTTTAACGCGCCGGCGATGCCGCCCTGCGCCGCGCCGCTGTGTGAGCGCAGCGGGTGCAGCTTGGACAGCACGCCGACATTCTCGATCCCTTGCTGGCTGGTGGTCATCGCCGCCCATGTGCCAGCAAGACCGGCCCCGACGATGATCACGTCGTGGGTGATTGTTTCTGAATTTGGCATAATGCTCCCTCGTAACTATTTTCAAAAATTCTCTGGTCGGCGCGGCGAAATAGTATGTAGGGGTAGGATGTCGCGCCGGGTGCATCCCGTGAATTCTATGACATGCCCGGTTCTCTCCTTGCTGCGCGTGTGGTTGATGGTACGACCAGTCTAGCATTGCCGTAGACCCATGCCTAGTTACAAAAATACTCAGGATATGCGCAAACGGAACACTCCGGGCATAATGGGGGCTGAGTATGTACGCAAGGAGCGACGACGATGGAGTACACGTATCACGATGTAGCCAAGATGATCGACCACTCGCTGTTGAATCCAACGCTGACCGAGGCCGAGCTGGATCACGGTATTCAGCTGGCGCTGGCCTACGACGTGGCGAGCGTGTGCATCATGCCCTATTACCTGAAACGCTGCGCCGACGGGCTGGCGGGCAGCATGGTCAAAGCCAGCACGACCATCGGTTTTCCGCACGGCGGGCACACCACGCGCGTCAAAGTGCTCGAAACCGAGCAGGCGATCCGCGACGGCGGCGAAGAGCTTGATATGGTGGTCAACATCAGCCAGGTACTCAGCGGGAACTGGGATTATGTACGCGCCGACATCCAGGCCGTAACGCGGCTGACGCATGCCGCCGGGCAGAAGGTCAAGGTCATTTTTGAAAATTGTTATCTCAACGAGGAACAAAAAATCATGTTGTGCCGCCTGTGCGGCGATCTGGGCGTGGACTGGGTCAAAACGTCCACCGGGTACGGCTCCGGCGGCGCGACGGACGACGACCTGAAATTGATGCGTGCTCACTCGCCGGAGCGGGTACAGATCAAGGCGGCGGGCGGCGTGCGCACGCTCGACCGCTTGTTAGAAGTGCGGGCGCTGGGCGTCACGCGCGCCGGGGCGACGCGCACGGCGGCGATTCTGGATGAGGCCAAACAGCGGCTTGGCCTGTAACGCGGTGTCAGACTCCGCAGAAACGCAAAAAACGGCGCCCATTCGATGCGGGTGCCGTTTTTGTTGTGAGCGGTTGATCGGACTACTTCGACAGTTCGCCTTCGACCACCGACGTATGCACGTTGAATGACGGCGGATTTTCCAGGTGTTTTTTGACCGCGCACAGTTCTGCCGAGCGGATCACGGCATCTTTGTACTTGTCGGGAAAGTCGGGCGGCACCTGGATGTCCAGCTCGATCTCGTCGATCATGCGTGTGAAGGGATTCGACTTCATGCGCTGGATGATCCTGATGTTGTCGGTGGGCAGGCCGCGCTGCTGGCAGAAGCTCAACACGTAGATGCCTGCGCAGGTGCCAATCGAAGCCAGGAATAAGCCGAAGGGGGCAGGGGCCGATCCGTCCTGGTTGGTTTCGACGACCATACCGGGACCCATCACGGCATCAACCTGCAATCCACCAGGGAATACGATTTCCATTTCCATGTGTGTTTCGATCCTTTGCCTAGTGCGTTTTGGTTGCTTACAGGGGATTGGATGCAATTGGCGGTCAAAAGATGCACGCC
>CAYMTN010000033.1:0-33752 GCA_964393335.1 uncultured Anaerolineaceae bacterium | reverse complement strand
GCGTCATGACGTAACAGCGGCGGCCATGTACGTCCACCGTTTCTCCGACGATCCGCCCCGCGATCTTCCGCACGTACTTCTCGCGCGTGGCGAAAAAGCCCAGGTACGGGCCGCCGTAACTCAGCGGAATGCCGAGCGGCTGCCCCTCGCCGACGACGATATCCGCGTCCAGTTCGCCCGGCGACTTGAACAGGCCGAGCGCCAGCGGATCGACGACCATGCACAGCAGCGCGCCCGCTTCGTGTACGGCCTGCGCCAACCCCGCGAAGTCGTCAATTTGCCCGAAGAAATTCGGGTAGGCGACGGCCAGCATCGCCGTGTCGCCGTCGAGCATGTCGATCAGGTCAGGGATCGTCGCGCTGCCCTTATCGCCCACGAATTTCATGCCGCTGTTCTGGTGATACGTGCGGGCGACGGCGCGGTACTGCGGGTTGATGCCGGGGCTGAGAATCACCTTGGTGCGCTTGCCGCGAAACTGCGCGTTGGCCAGCGTCACGGCCTCGGCCAGCGACGTCGCGCCGTCGTAATGGCTGGCGTTGGCGGCCTCCATGCCGGTCAGCGCGCACATCATGCTTTGATACTCAAAAATCGCCTGGAGCGTGCCCTGGCTGAGTTCCGGCTGGTACGGCGTATAGGCCGTGTAAAATTCGCCGCGCAGCAGGATATGGTTCACCACGCTGGGAATAAAATGGTTATAGGCCCCCGCGCCGAGAAAGATGGCGTAATCGCTGGCCGCGACATTGGCCCCGGCCAGCCCGCCCATTTCCCAGGCGACTTCCATCTCGCTCATTCCCGCCGGTAGATCAAGCGCCGGGAAACGCTGCTCGACCGGCACGGCGTCGAACAAATCCTCCAACGAACTGACGCCAATCGCCTTGAGCATCGCGTCCCGGTCTGCATCCGTGTGTGGAACATACGTCATCGAAAAAACTCCTGAAGAAATAGCTTGTAGCGGTCAGCTTTCAGCAAGTAGCAGGCCGGCAGGGGCATTTGCCGCGCCCCTACCTCTGCCCGTCCGCGCGCCGGTGGGCGGGACTACCCCTCGCGCGCCGCGCAGTGTTTGGCATACGCGTCCATGTCGAGCAGATCGTCCAGATCGGCGGTGTTGGTCAGCTTGATCGCGATCATCCAGCCCGCGCCATACGGATCGCTGTTGATCACCTCCGGCTCGTCGTCGAGCGCCGCGTTGATGGCGACTACCTCGCCGCTGGCCGGGGCGTACACGTCCGAGGCGGCTTTTACGCTCTCGACCGTCGCAATCGTATCCCCTTTGGTCACCGTACCACCAACCTCAACTTCGCTGAGGTCCACAAACACGATATCCGAGAGCTGATCCTGGGCATAGTCGGTCAGGCCGATCTTCGCCGTATCACCGTCGACGATAATCCACTCGTCATTCTCGGTGTATTTTGCATTCGCGGGAGTCTTCCAGTCTGCCATTTGACACATCCTTTCACATATCCGATATGGTCACAAACGCGTTTGATCTGAGTGTATCACAAAGCAAAAAGGCAAACAGCACCAAGTGACTGTTTGCCCCTGTCTGTTGAGCCTGAGAGATTATGCTCGCCCTGAGGTGAGCTTGCCCCGTCGGCGCGTTGACACGCTTTCCAGAGGATTTCCGGGCTGTGAGTACATCAACCTGAGAGTTTCACGAGGACCCCAGTCACGGGACCACCCCCGCTTGCCCCTTCGGTGGCCTGCTGTCGCGCAGGCGCTCTCCCCACAGCCGGTTATGGTTCGGGTGCGGCACCGCCGCGCCGTCACGACACCACGAACGTTGGGTTCTGGACCTCCAACCACTCGAACACCCGCGCGCGCACCTCCGGAGCCATGACCATATTCATGGCAAAATGGCCGGTCGCGTCGGCGACGATCACCGTGCGGAACAGTAACTCGCCATCAAGTGACAGCCCTAACTCGATATGCGCCTGCCCCGTGCCGACCAACCGCATCACCGACAGCCGCTCGGTAGGCCGGAGCTGGGCCAGGCTGGTCACCAGGTCACGCTGGCGGGGCCGCAGCGCAATTTCCAGCGGGCCGTAATTGGCCGACACACTGACATACATCCCCTCGCGCCCCAACCACAGCGCCGGTTGGCGCTCGGGACCTTCTGAGCAGTTCAGCAAAAGCGTGTCGTTCGACGCGTCGTGGCTGATGCTGTCGAGCTTTTGATAGAAGCGCATCGCCTTGTTTCTCCATGCGGGCCGAAGCCCACTCACCAGCGGCGGATTATACCACACGTGATCGGCGTGGCAAACGGTGTCGTGACTCGTGCCAACCCACACCGTCTTTTCTGACGGACAAGAATCACTATACTCAAGCCCAGAAAGGCACGGCGTCCATGCGCGGATTCATGCTATTCTGGCTTGGCCAGTTCGTTTCAATCCTGGGTACCGGCATGACCCAGTTCGTCCTGACCGTGTGGGCGTGGCAGACCAGCGGAGAGGTCACCGCGCTGGGGCTGATCGTGTTTTTCTCGCTGCTGCCCGGCATCCTGATCGGTCCGCTGGCGGGTGTGCTGGTCGATCGCTGGCCGCGCAAAGCCGTGTTGGCCGGCAGTGACGCGTTCGCGGCAGGCATCACCGGCGTATTGTGGTTGCTGTTTGCCCTCGATCAGTTGGCTATCTGGCACCTGTACCTCGCGGCAGCGGCAGCAGGAGCGGCCCAGGCATTCCAACTACCGGCCATGTCCGCCTCGGTGGCGCTGATGGTGCCCGCCCGCCACCTCACACGCGCCAACGCGCTGTTGGGGCTGGCTGGGTCGGCTTCGCTGATCATCGCGCCCGGCCTGGCCGGGGCTTTGCTGACCGTGTTAAGCCTCGGCCACATCATGCTGATCGACATCGTGACCTTTGCGTTCGGCACCCTGACGCTGTTGGGGATCGCCATCCCACGCCCCCCCAGGCACGCAGACCACGCCGCCGGGCAGGGACGGCTGCACGCTGCGCTGTTTGGATTCCGGTATGTGGCCGCTCGACCGGGGCTGCTGGGTCTGGCCGCGCTGTTTTTCGTTTTTTTCGCCAGCGAGGGATTCGGGACCCCGGCCATCGCCCCGATGATCCTGGTGCGCAGTGACGAAAACGAGCTGACGCTGGGCCTCGTGCGGTCGCTGATGGCCGGGGGCGGGCTGGCAGGCGGCCTGGTATTGAGCCTGTGGGGCGGACCCAAACGCCGGATTCACGGGGTGCTCGCCGGGTTGGGACTCGCCAGCCTGGGCCGTATCTGCCTGGGGCTGGGGCGAGATCCCCGGATCTGGGGCGTGGGCGCGTTTGCCCAGTCGTTTTTCATCCCGATCGTGGCCAGTTCCGACGAAGCGATCTGGCAGGTGCGAGTCGCGCCGGAGGTGCAGGGCCGCGTCTTCGCAGCGCGGCGCGTCCTGCTGCTGCTGCCCTATCCGCTGGTGCTGCTCGTCGCAGGGCCGCTGACCGATCACGTCTTCGAGCCTGCGATGCGGTCAGACGGCCTGCTGGGCGGAGCCTTCGGCTGGCTGGTAGGCACCGGTCCCGGCGCAGGCATGGCGCTCGTCATCGTGTTATCGGGCGTGGTCGGCGGCATAGTGGGGCTGGGCGGTTATCTCGTCCGCCCGATCCGCAGGGTGGACAAGGATGAGCTGCCCGCGCATCCGGCGGCTGCGCCGCCCCAGGCCAGATGAGCGCGTCCGAGTCTATGTCCGCCGCCGGATTTTGCCATCACGGACGACGTGTGTCGCATGGGTCTTCGCATCGTTTTTGGCGACGACCGCGTAAAGCTGCGCGATCAGCCGCTCCGGGCTGACGTCCGCCGCCTGGCACACGCCGATGATCGTCACGATCACGTCGGCGGCTTCCTCGGCGGTGTGATCCGGATCGGTGCCCGCCTGGGCCGCTTCGACGAACTCGCCCACTTCCTCCTGGAAATTGCGGATCGCGTCCGGCATCTGCTGCGTGACGCCGAATCGCGCGTAGAACGCCAGCGTCGAGGCGATCAGGTCCCCTAGGGGATCACGCAGCGGGTCACGCAGCGGGTCGGATTGGGAAACAGGCATGGTCAGGTCCTTTGTTTGGGCTGCACAGTTCAAGAATCCAGGCGGGCCAGCGCCCACGCCGCGTGCTCGCGGACCAGCGCGGAGCCGTCCGCTGCGGCCAGCCGTTCGAGCGGCGGCCCGAACTCCGGCAGGCCGCTGTTACCCGCCGCGATACACGCATTACGCACCAGCCGCTCGCGTTTGATGCGCCAGATGGCCGAATCCCGGAAGCACGCGCGGAACCCGTCGTCGTCCAGCGCCAGCAGATCGGCCAGCGGCGGCGCGGCGCGATCCACGTTCACCGGCCAGAAAGCGGACTCGGCGCTCGGCTGGACAAACCGCGTAAACGGACATACCTGCTGGCACACGTCGCAGCCGTAGACCCAGTTGCCCATCAGCGGGCGCAGGTCGTCGGGAACAGCGCCTTTCAGCTCGATGGTCAGGTAGCTGATGCAGCGCCGCGCGTCGAGCACGTACGGGCGCGGGAAAGCCGCCGTCGGGCAGGCGTGCAGGCAGCGCGTACACGTCCCGCACATCGACTGGCGGGGTTGGCCGCCCAGCGCAAACGGCTGATCGGCGTCGTCGAAGGCCAGCGTCGTCAAAATTTCGCCCAGGAACAGGTACGATCCGCGCCGGGGATGGATCACCATCGTGTTTTTGCCGGTGAAGCCCAGCCCGGCCTGCTGCGCGTGGCTGCGTTCCAGGATCGCGCCGGTATCGACGTACACGCGGCAGGCCGTGTCATCGCCGGACCCGGCGCGCAGATGCGCCGCGATGATTTCCAATCGCGCCGCGATCAGGTCGTGATAATCGACGCCCCACGCGTAATTGGAAATGCGCCCGCGCCGGGGATCGCTGAGCACGGAGTCCGGCACGGCGTGCGTGCCGTAGTCCAGCGCGACGATCACCAATGAGCGCACGCCCGGCAGGATCACGTTCAGGTCGCGGCGGCGGGCCACGCGGTCCGGGCGCGCCAGGTAATCCATCGCGCCGTGCATCCCGGCCTCGATCCAGCGCAGGTAGGCATCCAGGCGCGGCGACGGCGCAGCCGGGATGATCCCGACCTGCGTGAATCCCAGGTCAGCAGCCAGGTGGCGGATCGTTCCAGCGGAAACGGGCATGGATCGGGTATGATAGGTGGCCGATAGACAGGTTATACCGGGTTTTGCGGCGTGCGGTCAAACAAGCGATAAACGTGGATACACAACATGACAGAGATTTTGGACATCATCTTCAAGCGGCGCAGCATTCGCCATTACACCGATCAGCCGGTCAGCAGCGATTTATTGGTAAGCCTGCTCCAGGCGGCGATGGCGGCCGCCAATGCCTGTAACAGCCAGCCGTGGGAGTTTGTGGTCATTACCGAAAAAGAGCAGCTGGATCAATTGCGCGAAAGACTGCAATTTGCGCGTTATAACGCCCCGGCGGCAATTGTGGTGTGCGGCAATGTCAACATTGCGCATAGCTCGGCGGCGAAGCATTACTGGGTGCAGGATTGTTGCGCCACGATGGAGAATATCCTGATCGCGGCGACTGGACTGGGCCTGGGTTCCGTTTGGATCGGGCTGTATCCCCAGCCAAGTGTGATGAAGCCAGTTCGCGCCGTGTTGAACATTCCAGACCATGTCACGCCGTTAGCTATGGCGTATGTAGGATTTCCTGCCGAAGAGAAACGCCCGCGCACCCAGTATGACGAATATCGCGTCCACTGGCAGGCATATGAACCACGCAAGAAACGAGCCAAGATCAAGAATGCCAAGTATCTGGAATAGGGTTTGCTTCGAGCCGATCCCTGACAACTATCGCAAAGGAGATTCCTGACATGCGCCAGGTATGGATCACCAAACCAGGCCCGCCCGACGTGCTGCAACTGCGCGACGGCCCCACGCCGCAGCCCGCCCCTGGCGAGGTGCGGATCGCGGTCGAGGCGATTGGCGTCAACTTCGCGGACGTGGTCGGGCGGCTGGGCGTGTACCGGGATGCGCCCAAAATCCCCTACGTGCCCGGCTACGAAGTCACAGGCCGCGTCGAGGCGCTCGGCGCGGGCGTGGACGAGTCGCTGCGCAGCCAACCCGTGATCGCGCTGGCACGTTTCGGCGGCTACAGCGACATGATCTGCGTGCCCGCCGCCCAGGTTTTCCCCCGCCCCGCGTCGATGCCGGTCGAGCAGGCCGCCGGATTCTCGGTGGCGTACCTGACGGCTTACGCGGGATTGGTCGCGCAGGCCCGCATCCAGGCGAGCGACTCGGTGCTGATCCACGCCGCAGCGGGCGGACTCGGACTCGCGGCGGTCGCCCTGGCGCGGATTCACGAGGCGACGATCTACGGCACGGCCTCACCCGGCAAACACGCGTTTTTGCGCGAGCACGGCGTGCAGCACCCCATCGACTACCGGAATCACGACTTCGAGCGTGTGGTCCGCGATCTGACCGGCGGGCGCGGCGTGCAGATCGCGCTGGATTCGATTGGCGGGCGGTCGTGGTTAAAAAGCTACCGCGCGCTGGCCCCGACCGGGCGGCTGGTGATCACGGGCGTCACGGCGCTGGCCCCCGGCGCTCGGCGCTCGCTGTGGGGCCTGCTCAAGTTTGCGCTGGCGACGCCCTGGTTCCGCTTCAATCCCGCGTCACTGGCCAACGACAACAAAGGCGTGAGCGGCGTCAACATGGCGACGCTGTGGGGCGAAGAAACGATGTTACGCGGCTGGATGGACCGGCTGCTCGGCTGGTATGCGGCGGGCGACCTGCCGGTGCACGTCGATCAGGTGTTCCCGCTGGAAGCCGCCGCCGACGCGCACCGCTATCTGCACGAGCGGCGCAACATCGGCAAAGTGATCCTGAAACCGTAACGCCGGAAGGAACGCAGCCATGACGATCCGCGCCGTGATTTTTGACGTGGGCGGCGTGCTCTCCCGCCGCGATGACTCGGCCCCGGTCGGCGCGTGGTCGGCGCGGCTGGGCATGAACGCCGGGCAGTTGGCGACCGCCATCTTCGAGAACGAGGTCGCGCGGCGGGCGACCGTTGGCCGGGCGACCGTCGAGGAGGTGTGGCAGTTCGTCGGGCAGCAGCTTGGTTTACCGGACGCCGACCTGCACGCGTTCATCGCGGACTTTTGGGGGTTGAGCGTGTGGGACACGGCGCTGCTCGATTTTATCCGCACGCTCAAACCGGCGGTCAAAACGGGCGTGCTCAGCGATGCGTGGCCGGATGCGCGCATCGCCAATACGCCGGTCATGGATGACCTGTTCGACGTAATCGTGTATTCGGCGGAGGAAGGCATCCAGAAGCCGGACCCGGAAATTTACCGTCGCACGCTGGCCCGCCTGGACGTCGCGCCGACCGACGCGATCTACATAGACGACCGCACGGGTAATGTCGAAGCCGCCCGCCGGTTGGGGATGCACGGGCTGCTGTTCACCGACTCGGAGGCCGTGATCGCGGCGATCACGGCGCTGCTCGCCAGCCCGGAGTGAACGAGCGCCGCGCCTGATTCTTCTGTTGCGGGACGGCGAACAACCCACTAACCAACAGCTTTACAACCGGCGTCGTTTGGTGTTCAATAAAAGCAGAAGGGTTTTTGAGCCTCCCTGCCGTTTGCGTGGTGCTCCCGTTATCCCTCATCTTCCTCTGACTCAAAAACGAAACGCGTCGTCTCCAATTATGTTTACCGTACGGTTCTACTGAGCCTTGCCTATCTTACTAAACTGGCCGCGTCATAGGTGCTCGCTGGTTAGCCTCACCCCTGGCCCCTCTCCATCAAAATGGAGAGGGGAAAAGGGGCCGGGGGTTAAGGGGTGAGGCTTGCTGTCAATATCTAGAAGTTTAGTTTTCAATGCACGGATCAGTAAAAGGCGGAAATACCATGAAACTCAATTCACCTCGCGTTTTGATTCTCGTAACGCTGGGGCTGGTGGTCGTATTCGCCGGTCACAGCATCCCGCAGGCCGCCGGGCTCTCAGTCGGCACCTATACGTTTGAGGCCTACTGCGTCGGTAACGATCTTCACGTAGAGAACTCGACATCCTACCTTACGTATAACTATCGTGTGAACGGCACAGGCCCGAACCTGCCGACCACGGGGTATGTTCTGCCCCATGAATTCGTGATTCCCGGACCGGGCACGTGGAGCGGGTTGGTGTTTGAAGATGATGGGTGTGGAGGAACGTGGCTCGCATCCAGTTTTATGTTCATCGAGCCGCAGACCATCTCGTGCGGCGGCGCCGGGTGTGACGTGCTGCTCAACATCCCGCCCCAGGCAGTCGGCGGCACGTTCGTGGCGGATGCCCCGATCTACTGGGCACCGGAGAGCGACGCAAAAACCGAGTACGTGATCACCGCCGGGAACTCCGCGCGCGTGATCGGCGTGGACGCCAGCGGCCTGTACCGCAAAATCGTGTGGGGCTGCGACCTGCTGTGGGTCCCGGCCAGCACTCTCGGGCCGAACTACGATGCCGTGTGGAACGGTGCCCCGCTGCCAATGGACGTGGTCGAATAAACGACCGATCTGCAACCTATCCGCAAATTATGCCGGGCGCGGCAAGCAGCGCCCCTACGAGGCGATTTGCGGATAGAACCTTATTCAGTGAGCGCTCCGGCAGGCGGTTTTCAGCAGAGCCGCCTGCTGCGTTTTACTCCGCGCCGTCGTAATAGCGCAGGTAGCCCAACGCCTGATCCTGCCCGCCATCCATGACGATCTCCATCAGGCGGCCATGTGTCACGGCGGGCACGTCGATCACACGCACGACGTCGGCAAAATCGGCGTCGTCGGGCAGCAGGTCGGCCAGGATGTTGGGCGTCGTGTTAAAAAAGCCCCAGTTGAAGATCACGCCGGAGTCCTTGGGGAACAACGCCAGCGGGAAGATTTTCGCCTCGACCAGGTCCTGGAAAAAGTGCGTGCCGTAGGCCATTTCCGGCGATCCGGTCCCGTCCGCATACGCGATCTCGATCAGCGCATAACTGTAGTCAATGTCCGAATAGCCAACCTTGACGCCTAACTCGATGTCGGACGTACCCCAGCGCCCCGGCCCCATCAACACGAAGACTTCGCCGCGCAGGCGTTCGTTCAGCCGCCCGATCAACCGCCCGACTTCCAGGCGGCGCTGGGGGTTACGGATGCGATGATACGCGTCCGGCCTGACGTAGACGACATAGCGCACGCCCTCGACCACGCCTTCGGGCACCTGGCGGCGCGCCGAAAACAGCTTGTCGGCCTCCGGCACGTCTTCGGGCACGTGGCGCGTCAGTTCGGCCTCGTACTCGCTCAGCGGACGGCATTGCAGCAGCGAGATATGAAACTCCGGCTGCGGCCACGTCCTCGTGATACTGATCGTGAACTCGATATCGACCGGGCGCTCGTATTTCGCCTGCAAAAACGCCAGCAAGCTGCACATGGTATCGGTGAAAACCGGCTGGCGCGTCAGCGCATCGAACGAAAACACGAGGCGCGTCGGGTCCACGTTGGCCGGTTTGGAGATGAACGGTTGCAGCGTCTGCCCCAAATCCTGCACGGCGACCAGCCGCAGCGCGGGGAAGTTTTCGTCCAGCACGGCGTCAATCGGCAGCGTCTTGACCGCGTTTTCTTCCAGGTCGATCACGTCGATCAGGTGCTGCGAATAGCGCCGTATCTGCTCGATGCGTGTTTCCGGGCGCAGGTGCGGGTGCGAAAGCGCCACCAGGCGCGGGTAATCGTTGTCGCCGCGCTCGACGGCGCGCGTGCCCAGGCCGCATACCAGCCGCAGCAGCCCGTCCTCGCGCCGGATTTTTTGGTTCCAGCGGAACGGGTTGCGGCTGAAGCCGACGCCCGCGATCATCGGGAAGAAGTAGCGCCCGTAACGCTGTCCTTCGACCTTCTGGATCAAGATCGCCATCCGCTCGTCAAAATCGACCAGGCCCATGCGCTGCCGGTAAATCAGGGCGTCCGGGCTGAGCGTGCTGGCGTAAATGTTCATGATCGCTTCTTTGGCCGCGATCAGGTTTTCTTCGGGCGTGCCGTGATTCGGCAGGAAGAAGCTGTCATACTTGCCCGCAAACGACGTGGCGAAGTTGTCTTCGAGCAGGCTGGACGAGCGGAAAATGAGCGGCGTCTGCCCGATCTCGGCGATCAATTCAGCCAGTTGATCCATGATGTGCGGCGGCAGTTCAGCGCGGCGGTATTTGTCGTAGATCATCGGGTAATCCGCGATGATCTCATCGCGCGACTTGTATTTCTGGTTCATGATCCCGTGAAAATCGTTATATTCGTGGACCTCGTAAAACACGTCCGTCGCGACGTAATACGAGTCGGGGATCGTGATCATAGCCGGGTCCAGGCCCGACGCTTCCCCGGCCTGTTGCAGCAGCTTCCAGGCCAGCAGCATACCTGCCGCTTTGCCGCCGATCTTGCCGCGCCCGATGCGCCGTTCGCGGATATCTTTCAGATCGTCGATGGTGAACACTTCTTTCGCCATGCCGACCAACGCCAGGTGATCGCTGATCATGCCCTTGAGCAGCACGACGATGATCTCGCGCAGGTGATGCTGCACCTGGGCGCGTTCATCGGGCGGCATGCGGCTGTAGTGCTCGCCTTCGGCAAACAGCATATCCCAGGGCGCGATCTCCGGGTTGAAAGTCAGGCGTATTTCGCGGTCCGGCTGCCGTGTTTGCAGCGCGCTCGACAGAATCTGCTCAAACAGCGCGTAGGGCAAGTTATAGGCGAAGTAAAAATCGGTCAGGTGCGCGCGGATGTAACGCACGCGTTTGTCCCAGTCTTGCGGCGATTCCTGGAACAGCGGGTTGACCAACCCTTCGCGTTTTTGCGACTCGATGGATTTTTGCACCACCTCGCGCTCGAAGGCCGTTTCGGTGATGATGCCGCGCGTAAAAAGCTCCTCGCGCATCCGGGTGCGGATCGTCCGGCTGAGCACCGGGTACTGCGAGATCACGAGATAGAGCTGGAGCACCTTCGGCATGGGATGATATTCGTTGTTGTCGCCGTAATTATTATCCATATCCACACAACGACCCTGAATGACTGGTATCCGGCCTGCATGGCCCGACGTCGAACGACCACGTACCCAAAAGCGTGCAAAACCTGTCCGTGATCCGTTTGACGAGCCTCACCGCCCAAAAAACGGCTGACGCGTTTTGCTCACCCTACTAACTCCCCTATTATACCCGGCAACGTGGAAAGATGCGGTATAATGACCGTTTACCTACCCTGCCGACACACAAGGAGCCTGCATGAGCAGCCGACTCGCCGCCGATTATGAGCAGCGTATCCGCGATCACCACCTGATGGACATCGACGCGCCCTGGGCAGACGAAATTGTGTTTCCGTACTATCACGGCCTGTCGATCCGCAACCTGGCACATACCGTCGTGCGTCTGCTGGACGATCAGCCGCCCGCCGCCGGATTGGGCACGTCGCCGCTGGACGGGCAGTTGTGGGAAGGGCTGCAGGGCAACGTCCGGCGCGTGGTGTTGTTCGTCACGGATGGGCTTGGCTGGCGGCTGCTGCAAGAGATCATCGCCGAGGACCCCGCTACCGCGCAGGTCGTGGCGGACCTGACGGGCGACGGCACACTGACGCCGATCACGTCGATTGCGCCGAGCACGACCGCCGCCGCGCTGCCCGCCATCTGGACGGGAGCCGGTCCCGCCGCCACCGGTATGATCGGCACGCGGCTGTTTCTGCGCGAATTCGGCGTGCTGGCGAGTATGCTGCACTATTTCCCGCTCAAGGGACGGCATCGCGGCGAAGTGCTGGAAGACTGGGGGCTGGATTTTGACACGTTTTTGCCGCTGGAAACGCTGGGCGAAGCGTTGAAGGCCCGCAGCATCCCGGCCTACCTGCTGCTGCAAAAAGAATTGTATGGCAGCGGCCTGTCGCGCATCATGCATCGCGGCATCAAACGCGTAGTACGCCACTACGGCTACACGGATTTATGGATCGAGCTGCGCAATTTGCTGCACAAGACGCGGCGCAACAAATGTTTTGTTAATATCTATTGGGGCGCAGTTGATGGTGTATCGCACCTGTCGGGCAGCGTGTCCGAGCAGGCGATCACCGAAATCCGCCGCCAGCTCACCGATCTGCGCGATACGCTGGCGGCGAAGGGCGTGGCCGACAGGCGCACGCTGTTCATGCTGGCTGCCGATCACGGGCACGCGCCCGTACCGGACTATACCGACGTCAACGACCACCCGGCGCTGGTGGACGCGCTGCGTGGCGTCGGCGGTGAGGGGCGCTTCGCGCACCTGTACCTGCGCCACGATTACCGCCAGCCAACCATCGATTACGTGCGCGCGCACCTGGGCGCGACCGTCGCCCCG
The DNA here is from genome assembly GCA_964393335.1 of uncultured Anaerolineaceae bacterium. GTDB lineage: Bacteria > Chloroflexota > Anaerolineae > Aggregatilineales > Aggregatilineaceae > CAYMTN01. Next base: position 21,439 of record CAYMTN010000033.1, on the reverse strand, counting down.
CTGCTCCCGTCCGAGGCACTGGATGCCGGGCTATTTGGCCCGGAACCGCCGTACCGCGAAACGGGGCCGCGCCTGGGCGATCTATCCCTGATCGCCCGGCAAGGAGCCTGTATCGGGGATCGCCCGCGTCACAGCAACACGTCGGTCAGCCGTCACGGCGGCTTGAGCGAGCGTGAAATGCTGGTGCCGCTGTTGATGCGCGTCTTATGAGTTGTGAGTCTTGAAGGAACACCCATGCAAAACCTCTTTAACCGGCTTTTTGGCAACCAATCCACCCCCCAGCCGCCGCCGCTTTCCCCGGCCCAGCAGGAAATCAACAGCCTGCTGGATACCGCCGCGACGGCGCTCGAACAGGGGTATCATGAAACGGCGCTGGAAACGTACCAGCGCGGGCTGACGCTGGCGCGCACGCTGGGCGCTACGGCCAGCGTCGAGCACTGTTTGAGCGGCATCGGGGCCGTTTACGTCGCGCAGGATAATTTCGACGCCGCGCACCCGGTCCTTGAAGAAGCGCTGTCGATCACGCGCGAAACCAACGACCAGCGCGCCCTGGCCCGCTGCCTGAATAACTTCGGGTCATACTACGCCAAACAGCAGCAGTGGGGCGTGGCGCAGACGTATCACCAGCAGGCGCTCGACGCCGCCCGCGAAACCGGCGAGGCGCGCGTGATCGCGCTGGCGCTCGAAAACCTGGCGCAGGACTACATGCAGCAGGATAACCCCAGTTATGCCCAACACCTGCTCAAAGAAGCCGTGATCGTCACGCAGGCCAGCGGCCTGCTCGACCTCGCCCCGCGCGTGTTGGGGCTGCTGGCCGAATCCACGCTGGCGAGCGGCGACCGTCCGACCGGGCAGCGCCTGTTGAGCCAGGCGGCACATATCTCGCAGCAAACCGGCCAGACCGATCAACAATTTCGCTGGCTGCAAAAACTGGCGCAGATCGAGCTTGAAAACCGCAATTTCGCCAAAGCGATCGAGTACCTGCAAACCGCCGAAAATCTCGCGCTGCGGCTGGGCAACCAACCGGCGGAGTTTTTCATGAACAGCGCGCTGGACCTGACGACCGCCTACCAGCTCAGCGGCGACAGCGCCCAGGCCGAAGAATACGCCACCCGCGCGCTGGCCCAGGCGCGCAGCACGGGTAACGCCGCCCACGAGGCGATGGCGCTCACCCGGCTCGGCATGGCGGCCTACGCCATGAACGACCTGACCCGCGCGACCAGTTTTCTCACCGAAGCGCTGGTCTATTACGACGAGCACAATCCCGTCCAGGACGACGACCGCTCGCAGATTCTGCTCACGCTGGGCAATATCGCCATGCGCCGGGGCGAGACGGAGGAAGCGCAGCGCCTCACCCACGACGGACTCGAACGCGCCCGCAGCCGCGAAAACACCAGCCGCCAGGCCGAAGCGCTGCACCTGCTCGGCAAGCTGGCGCTGCAAGCGGGCAACCGCGACGCGGCGCTCGATTTTTGGAACGACGCGCTCAAGCTGCTCGACAATGGGCAGTACGCGCAGATCGCGCAGTTGCGGTGTGACATCGCCGGGATGCGCAAAGAGAGCGGTGATTTTGGCGCGGCGCTCGACGAGTATGAAAAAGCCCTGCTGCTGCTCAACCACATCGACCACCTGCCGACGCGCGGCCTCGTGCTTTCCAACGCGGCCACCGTGTATACCGAGATGGGCGACGTGGATACCGCGCAGGCGTTTTACGACGAATCAATCGAGATCGCGCGTTCGCTGGGCGACGCGCACGCCGAAAGCCTGCGCCTGGGCAACCTGGGGTGGTTCTTCGCGCTGACGGGCCGCCCACAGTCGGCCATCGACCGCCTGGAACGGGCGCTCAAGCTCAGCCGGGCGCTGGACGATACGCTCATGATCGCGGTGCAGAGCAACAACCTCGCGCGCACGTACTACCAGCTTGAGGATTACCAGACCGCCCGCACCCTGCACAAGCAGGCCGTCGCGGCTGCCACCGCCATCGACGCGGATCGCTGGCTGGCGGCGTTTCAATCGGACATGGCGACGACACTTGTCGCGCTGGACCGGCTGGACGAAGCCGAAACGCTGTACCGCGCCGCGCTCGCCCGCAGCGAACAACTGGACGACCTGGAAACGCTGGTCCGCACCCAGACGGGGTTGGCGCAGCTTGACGTGCGCCTCGGCCAGCTTGACGAGGCGTTCGAGTTGGCGACCCAGGCGGACAACCGCGCCCGTAAAATGCGCTACCAGCGCGGCATCGCGGACGCGGCGGCTGTCCTGGGTGACGTCGCTGCCGCGCGTGACGACGACTCCGCGCGCCGGCATTACGCCGAAGCGCAGCGCCTCTACACCATTCTGCACGATCCGGCGGTGCGCCGCCTGGCCGACCGCGTACCGGAATCGGCCTGAACCACCGGCTGTTACAGTCGGGGGGTGAGGCGCGCTTTTTGGGGGGCATTAACTGGGACTGCGCCCTATAAGCACTCAGCGCACGACTCTGAGATCAGGTCGTGCGCTGAAGCACAAGGAGGAAAACATTGGCGCAACTCTGCGCAAAAAGTGGTGGTTATTTTATAAACAAAGTCTATTTGTTTGCTACACGCATATCATACAGCAGAATGGACGATCTGTCGTATGACAGTATGCACAAAGAATGGAGAAAGCTGTCACTTCCTGGTCCTCCTTAATGAAAATGCCGTGCCCAGACTCCCCAGCCGGACACGGCATTCGCCACAAAAAATATTTTAAGGAGGCAGAAGAGAAACACCATCTCAGCTAATGAGACTATCAACTGAGAGATCGTCACACCAGCCTGCTGTCACACGTCCCTAGAATACTCGCAAAGCAACCGGTTTTCCTAGTTTACAAACGCGCACTTCCGTGGTGACTTTTGTCACAACGACTTACACGCGCCCCACTCGACGCCCAAACACACTATAATCCAGCCAGAAAACCATCAAGAAGCGTTGATATGAATTCGAGTACGAAACACTGGCCCCTCAATCGCCCGGCACAAGCATGTGCACCGCGCCCGGCACGACCTGCGCGGTGATCGTCTCCAGCGTGAGCAGTTCGCCGTCGCGCGTGATAGTCTGCGAGGCGTTCGCCTCGACACGCACCTCGCGCGCCTGCCATTGCTGGAGCGACTGGGTCAGGTCACCGCGCACGACGGCGCTGGCCGCCGCCGCGATGAACTGGCGCAGATCGGCGCTGCGGATCACCAGCACGTCCAGCAGGCCATCACTCATATCGATCTGGTGGGACAGCGACAAGCCCGCCACGCCCAGGCTGCCGTAATTCGTGATCATGCAGTTGACGCCTTCCACCTCGACCGTTGCTCCGTCGAGCGTCAGCCGGTACTGCACGGGGGGATGGTCGCGCATCGATTGCAGCGCCGCCAGCACATACGCCAGAATACCAGAGTTGTCTTTGGCTTTGCGATCCGTTTTGCGGATCATCTCGCCTTCGATGCCCAATCCCAGGTGAAAAAACAGGTAATCGCCCGTGCGGCCCATGTCCACCGCGCGCACCGCCGAGTCCGGGCTGGCGATGAGCGCCGCTGCGTCGTTCAGCCTGCGCGGAATCCCCAGCTCGACCGACAGCAGATTCGCCGTACCGCCCGGCAAAATCGCCAGGGGCACGTCCGTGCCGTGCAGGCCGCTGGCGACTTCGAGCACGGTGCCATCCCCGCCGTAAACCGCGACCACGTCGGCACCGCTCTCCGCTGCCCGGCGGGCCATCCGTTCGGCGTCGCCGGAACGGTGCGTGATCGAGACGTCCCAGGCGATCCCGCGCTCGTTGAACACCGCGTTCAGGGGATGCAGCACCGCTGCCGGCTGGCCGGATGCTGGGTTCACGACTACATGCACGCGCTCGACGCGCCGCCGATTCACGTGTTCTGTCATGTCTAGTCACCGTAACCGGGCGGGTACGGCAGCTCGTTCAAGGTATACGGCGACGACGGGCTGATCAAAACCACGTTGGCCCACGCGCGAATGCCGTCTGACGTTTCGACGTACAGCCACTGGTCGTCGAGGCTGCGCCCGTAGAGCGCCAACTCGGTCCACAGCGGCACCGTTACGACGATCTCGTACTGCTCGCCCGGCCCGGCGCGCAGGTTGTTGTACTCCGCGCTCGTCACGACATAACCCTGCACCGATCCAAACGGGCGGATCAGGTCGGGCGGCGGCGCGTCCAATACGGGGATCGTTCCGGGCACGCTCATGTCCAGCTCATACGCCGGGAACCAGCCGGTCACGCCGTCGTAGGTGCGGATAACCATCCACTGCCCATCCGCGCTGCGGCCAAACAGGTTGACCGGCAGGCCCGCCGGAACCAGCGTGTTGGTGTACGCTTCGGCGGCGGGCCGCGAAAACAGGTTCATTTGTTCGCGCACCATCGCGTTGCCGGGCAGCGCCACGCGTTGCATGCGCGGTAAAATCTCGACCGGCAGATTCGCCACCGCCGCCGGGTCATATGGCGCGACGGCGGACACCGTCTCACCCGTCACCGTGACGCCGTACCCGGCAAAAACGACCGTTCCGCTCTGACCGAGAATCGTCTCGTTCGAGAGCGCGTTAACCGTCAGGCCGCCGTCCGGCGCAGGTTGAATCACGGCCATGCCGTTCACCGCCAGGTCCACGCCGTTGACGCGCAGCAGCGTCAGGCTCTTTTCCGGCGACTGGATCAACACGCCGGGCTGCGGCAGATCGCCGCACAGGGGCGCGCCCTGCCCCGTGATCGTGAACACGGCCCCCGGCGGCAGGCTCGAATCCGACCCGAAGGCCAGGTCCGCCGGGCCGAGGACGACCAGTGTCGCCGTTTTGGTGCGGTCGAGCATGTCCGGCAGCGCGATGGTTGCCACGCTCCACGCAGCGCCACCGCTGGCCGCGCTGACGGTCGCCACGCCGGACACGTGCGCCGCGCTGCCCGCCCCGTTGACGACCTGCCCCGATACCATGTTGATCGTCACGTCGCCGGACGCCGCGCAAACCGTCTCGACCGGCCTGTCAAAACAATTCGCCATCAGGTCAATGGTAGCCGCCTGATAGAGCGCCGCGCAGCTATCCGCGGCGCTCTGCTGGCCGCCGTCCTGCGCCGCCGCCGGTCCGACCGCCGCGCCCAACGCCGCGATCAGCATCACGCCTGCCAGCCACCCAACCGCGTTTTTCCTATCCATGCGTTCCCTCGTGTATTGATTTTTGTCACACAAGGTCACGATTATACCCATCCCCGCCGGTTCTGCCGCTTTCAGAGGACGCGCCGGTAGGGTGATTGCATCGAATTGCGGTGGCTCCGCCCCTGGACCCCGCGCGGTGCGCGCCGGGATGCGACCTCACCTCGCAGCCGGGCGCGGCCCAGGATAGAGGTGCGGCCAGTCTGGTGCACCTTCCCTAAAACATCTTACGCCAGACGTAGCCCTTGTACGCTTCCGTGAAGCCAATCGACTCGTACAGCGCGTTAGCGGCGACCGCGTCGCCGGTCCCGACGTAGACGTCGGTGACGTCGAGCGCCTTGAGGCGGTGCAGTCCTTCGAACATCAGGGTTTGCGCCAATCCCTTGCGGCGGTGATCGGGATGCGTGCAGACCGGCTCGAAGATCGCGTAGTGGTTGACGTCTTCGACCGTCATGCCGACGTGCGCCGCGAACGATCCATCCGGCGCTTCCGCGACCAGGTGCAGATCGAAACGAAACGACGGCGCGTTCAACGTGAACACGATGAATTCACGGCCCGTGTGGCACGTGCGGTTGAAGGCCGCGTTCAACAGGGCCGCCATGCGGTCGCCTTCCGTCTCGTCGCCGGGACGGAGCGCGCGCATCACGTAACCCTCGGCCAGCACGGACACCGGCAGCGGTTTTTTGCCGAAACGCATCCGCCGCATGACGCCGCTCCACGTCTTTTTCTCGTAGCCGCGTCCGGCCAACAGGCGCTGGCGCGGCGCGTCGTACTCATAGACGAAAAAATCCAGCCGCCGCCCGCCGTCCTCCGGCGTGGTGAGATGATCCTCCGCCCAGGCGACCATCTCTTCTTCGATCAGGTGCCGGTAATCCGGGTGAATCTCCAAAACGCCGTTACCGATGCCGTCCGGATGCACGACTCCGGCCAGTTGGCCGTCGTCTGTTTCCCACAGCCGGACCGTATCCGGCCATTCGGGTTTCCAGTCTGGCTCCGTGTGGTGGTGGTGCATGCCATCCCAGCGGCGAATCTCCCAGTTGAAATCGACCGGCGTGATCGGGTACGTCTCGATCAGCAGGCGGCGCACCGCCCAATAATCGTCCCAACTGGTGTAGGGCCGCGTGACGAAACGTGGCGTGGTAATGTCTGTCGATGCGGTCATGATCTCCTCCTGACGTTCAAAACGATACGCGTTGAACCATCTGCAACGCGCGTTGAGCCATCTGCAACGCAACAAAAAACCGCAGGCATCGCGCCTGCGGTCCATTACCGCATGGAGTATGTAGAACCGGGAGACGAAGCTCCCAATGACAGCAGGCGCAGCGCGACAACTCCCGCCGCCGCTCCGGGCACGGGTCTGAACACCTTGTCGCGGAAAAGTACTGCCTACCGAACCATTGGTTGCCGTTGACTCCTTCGCGCAGCAGTATACTCAATACCGGCCCACCGGACAAGGGTCAATGCTTGTGACGCGGCCCGACTCTGCACTATACTGGCAGCGAATTCACACGCACCAGGAGAGATCAGACTATGGCGCATTTCCGGCCCCGGATCATGGCCGTCCCCCTGCTGATCGTGGCGCTGCTTCTAGCCGTATCCCCGGCCAGCGCCGCGCCCCCGGCCCAAACCGGGACGCCGATCCGCTACGGGCAGACGCTGTCCGGCACGATCACCGAAGACACCGCGTGCCAGCCGTACTGGTTCGAAGGCCGCGCAGGTGACACGATCACGATTGACATGACGCGCACGTCCGGCAGCCTGGATGGTGTGCTGCGCCTGTACCAGCGCGAAACGACCACTGCCCCGCCGCTGGCCGAGAATGACGACCGGCCCGGCGGCAAACTCGACCCGCTGATCCGCGTCACGCTTCCGGCGGACGACTGGTACACGATCCAGGCCTGCCGCTTGCAGCACGAGCAGATGCGCGTCACGACCGGCACGTATGACCTGACGCTGACCGGCCCGGCACCGGCAGCCAACCCGACTCCGCCCGCGTCCGGCGGCCTGTCGGAAAGCGTATTCCCGGCGGGCGCGTCCCCGACTCCGGCCCCGGTTGCGGTACCGACCAGTACGCCCGCGCCGGGCGGTTTGTTCGGCGGGCTGCACACGCCCGCGCCGCTTGAGCCGCTGCCATTGGCAATCGGCGCAGCGGCTGCCGGGACGATCACCGCCGACGCCGGGACTGTCTACCGCTTTCCGGCCAGCGCGGGGGACGTGATGGCGGTCGATTGGCAGCGCACGGGCGGGGACGCCGCGCCGCTGCTGCGTATCGTCGATGCCAGCGGCGGCCTGATCGCCAGCGCCACCACGCCGGACGCCGTCGCCGCGCTGCGCCTGACGTTCCGCGTGCCGGACGCCGGGCTGTTTGACGATTCCACGCTGGCGCTGATCGTGGCCCGCTCCGACGAAACCCCCGGCGCGACGGCAGCGTATTGGCTGACCGTGTCAATTGACACGGCGGCGGCTGGGTCTGGCGCAGCGGCAGACTCCGGCACCGCGCCCGCCCCGGCTGATTACCTGGCGAACCCGTGCCAGTCCGGCGCGGACGCGATCACCGGCCTCGGCAGCAGCGCGCGCCTGATCGACGTCTACACCGCCGCCGGAGACAGTTACTACGCCGATCAGCTCACGCGCACGACGACGTTTGCCCAGGACGACGATCTGAACGTCGTGTTTCGCGTGCAGAACACGACCGAGTCGCTCTCGGTGGCCGGGGTGTTCTGCCCGCCGAGCGGCAGTTACCTGGACGCCGGAGCCGATTCCTTCGACGCGGGCGGCCCGTACCTGCTCGGCCTGGACTGGGAGTATCTGAGCGAGCTGTGGGAGCCGGGCGCGTGGTTCGTCGAGATTTACGTCGATGGCGCGTTGGAGCTGTCGCTGGGGTTTACGGTGGAATAGACGTTTGGCCGGGCCATCAGCCGAGGAGTGATTGGCAGCCATACATATTATGCGTATGCGCCGATTATGTCCACTACGACCACATCGGCATTCTGTTCACGGGGTCATGTTGAGGGGAAAAACGGGGTTTACTGGACAGAATGAGGATTGTGTCTATTAGCAGCCAATTCGAGGGCAGAAAGCATCTATTTGATGTGTAGCGCTTCGTTCAACCCAGTTACGTAGCGCGAAGTCGCTCCACAATCTCTTCATCTTTGTGTTCATCTAATTTCCAAGATAGTTGATGTTTGAAATATTAGAGAATGGTATACATGTGTTAGGAAGTGCTGCTCCGGCAACTCGAACTACGCACACATAATCTTTACCAATATCACTTATCACAAAACCATCATCAGTACCTATGGTTACCTCCAAAAACTGTGAATTTGGAGGATGAGCGAGAACTATGGAAAAGATGAATTCTTCTTTTAGAGTTGATTTATGCTGCAGATCTGAAATCAGGGATTGTAGATCACTTTCCTCGGCGTCAACACTAGATGAAGAACGGTTTGCTGTAATAATCAAAACTACAACACCTACAACTATAATAACACTAGCAAGGAAAAGCCTCTTCATATTGTATCCTTTCGGCTAAATTTACAGCTTGGCGAGTGTTACCTCGCCAAGCTGTAACGAATCTTATTCTTGGCAACTTTTTACCCAGCCTGATCCGCCTCTGTATTGTGGACTACCGGGATTGACGTAAGATTGGAAAGTGGCTTCGTCTAAATCCTCGAATACCCCAGCACTGGGGTTATACCACCACCAGCGTCTTTCACTTGTACAGCTCTTGCAGCTAGCGCCCTGGTTGAATTTTGCTCCCCCGTCGCTATTGGGGTTATAGGATGGGTTCGCTACTCTGTTCTGATTAACAGAGCAATTCCATTCAAAAGGAACAGGGTTAAAATCGTTGGATACAACGACTGACTTACCAAAACCTCGTATGACTAAGTGCTTAAACTCTTCCTGCTGATTTAAGACATTTTCTACCATGTTTCTACCGAGTCTTTCACCAGGTTTCACTGAAGAGAGATCGTCGTTTTGATTGTCTGATACGAAACTGTGTTCATAGATAATGGTATGATTATCTGAAACATATCGCAAACCACTCAAGATGTTTACCACACCCGGAAATTGATCAGCAAAGTCGCTGTATTTACTCATCAAACTTGCATCTCGCGGACAGCCATTGAACACGGCAAGTGGATCATCGCAAAAACTGCAAAGACCTGCCACCAAGCCTTCCACCAATTTGTAAACTCTCTCACCAACTTCCTGTGGAATATAATCTACTTTGGGAACGTATATGCCACCAAACCCTTTTAAAACGTCGTAATCATATGGCACCTGACCAAGGCGCGCTTCGCGATTAATCATGGTCAAAGTAATTGCCGCCACAGCAGCAAAATATTTGCCACCATGAATTATGTCAGATGAGGAAGCGACTCCCTGTGCTTCACCTCTAGCGACATGGGCCATTCGAGCTACATCGTTTTCATTAAACGGGCATTCAAAGGGGGGACGAGGATCTTTGCAAGTATCCCAGTAACCAGGGTCTTCCAGAACCATCCCGCTCGGATCGACAACGCTGACCACATTCCCGCCCACATATTGATACCGATTTCCCGACTCGATCGGGTCGAGACTCGTAAACGCGCCCAGCGCCGGGCTGTAGTAGCGGGCGCGCAGGTAGAGCAGGTCATTAGCATCCATCATTTCGCCGGTGAACTTGAATGGAGAACCGAACGGTCCCGGTTCATGTTTGTGTGACATCTGCGGGGTAACGCGAAAGTCGCACGCGCTCAAGACCCTACTTCACACGCGGGACACGCGCCAGCACGGTGCAAATCACCTCGTAGGGCGACGTATCGAGCGCGTCGGCGACGTCTTCCACGCTGATGCCGCGCCGCCCCTGCCTGCCGATCAACACGACTTCCTCGCCGATCTGCACGTCTTCCAGGCTCGTCACGTCCACCGCGCACAGGTCGATCCCCACCTGCCCGACCAGCGGCGCGATTTCACCCTTGATCAGCACATATGGCCAGTTGAGCGGCGCGCGCCGGAAGCCGTCCGCGTAACCGACCGGGATCAGCGCGATCTGCTGCGTGGTCTGCGTGCGGTACGTATTGCCGTCCCCGACAAAACTGCCCGGCGGCAGGCGTTTGACCTGCGCGACGGTCGTTTTCCACGCCAGCGCGGGCCGGAAATCCGCCGGGATCGGGGCCAGCGGGCCGGGATTCAGGCCGTAGAGCGCCATGCCGGGCCGTACCATGTTAAAACGCGCCTGCGGCAGGTGGATCGCGGCAGCCGAGTCGGCGGCGTGAATGTAACGGAAGCGGAATCCAGCCGCCAGCAGCGGGTCAACGACGCGCTCGAAGCCCGCCACCTGCCACAGCGTGTATTCGGTGTTCTCCGCCGCGACGGACAGCTCGGTATACACGCCCTCGACCTGCACGTTGTTCAGATTGCGCATGCTGCGAAAAAACAGCGTGACGTCTTCCGGCAGCATACCCATCAGGCCGCTGCCCGTATCCACTTTCAGGTGGGCGCGCAACTGCCGGTCGAGATCGCGGGCGGCGCGGTCCAAAATGCGCGCGATCTCCACGTCATACAGCGTGACCGTCAGGTCATGGCGCAGCACCTCGGCGGCAGCCCAGGGCGGCGTATAACCCAGCACCAGGATCGGCGCGTCGATCCCGGCCTCGCGCAGTTCGAGCGCTTCGTTCAAGGACGCCACGCCGAGCATTTCCGCGCCGTTATTTAACACGGTGCTGCTGACCGGGATCGCGCCGTGCCCGTAGGCATTCGCACGCACCACCGCCAGCAGCGCGACCTCCGGCCCGACGATTTCTTTGATGCGCCGCGCATTGTAGGCAATCGCCTCCAGGTCGATTTCGACCCAGGTCGGGCGCTCCTGCCGTTCGACCTGGATCGACTCGTGCAGGCCGGTCTGCCGCACTAGGTACCCGGCGTCCGTCTCGTCGACCAACAGGCGTCGGACCACGCGCTCAAGCCGTCCTGAGGGGCCGCCCTTGACGAGCACGATGTCGTGCGGGCCGAGATTGAGCGCTGCCGCCCTGGCCGCGTCTTCGGCGCTGAACGTCACGGCGACCTGCTCGCGGTCCAGGCCGTTTTCCAGCGCCACGCGCGCCGCATCCGCCGCGAGATCGCCGTGCGTCACCAGCCGGTCGACCGCGCTGGCGGCCCGCTGACCCGCCTCAATGTGCGCCAGCGACGCGTAGCCGCCCAGGTTTTCCATGTCGCCGATGACCAGCACGGCCCGCCCGCGATCATCGCGCACGGCGCGCAGCCAGTCCAGCGCGGCGGCCAGTTCTTCGGGGGTGGACGTGTAACTATCGTCCACCAACAGGCTGCCATACGGTCCGGTTAGGGGACGCATCCGGCCCGGCAGCGGCTCCAACTCGGTCAGGGCATGCAGCCCGTCGGCCAGCGAGACGTCGTAACTCAGCCCAACGGCCAGCGCCGCCAGCGCGCCGTAAAGCTGGTGAACGCCCAACAGCGGCACCCACCGGCCCGGAAACCGGTCGGTGCCGTGTTTGAGATCGAAACCGGTCTTGTGACGGTCCACCAGCAGGTTATAAGCCAGCAGGTCCGCGCCGAATGCGCTGCCGCTCAGGTCGAGGCCAAGCGTCAGCACCGGGGCGCTGCTCTCGGCCCGCATCGCGTACACCAGCGGATCGTCGAAATTTAGCACGGCCAGCCCTTCGGCGGGCAGCCCGCGTATCAGGGCGGCTTTTTCCTGGGCGATCAGTTCTGGCGATCCGAGCCGGTCGGTATGTGCGTGCCCGACGAACGTGACGACGCCGACCATCGGCTGGGTGATGGCGATCATCTCGGCCATCTCGCCAGGCCGTTCGGCGCTGAATTCCAACACGGCGATCTGGTGATCTTTGGTCAGGCGACCCAGGGCCAGCGGCAGCCCGAAGCGCCCATCGGGGATATCGCCGTGCGTGTACACGCGAAACTGCGTGCCGAGCACCTGCGCAATCGCGGCCCTGGTGATCGACTGGCCCATGCTGCCGGTGACGCCGATCACGGTCGTGCCGTATTTTTCCAGCATGATCGCCGACCAGCGCATCAGCGCATCTTCCACGCTGCGCATCACGATCACGGTCAGCCCTTCGGTGTCAAAACTGGGCGGGTGCGTGCACATGATGCCCGTCGCGCCCCCGGCGACCGCCTCCGGCATGGTGTGGTGCCCGTCGCCGCGATCGGTTTTCAGCGCGACATACAACTCGCCTTTTTGCACTTTACGCGCATCAAAACAAAAATCGCTGAAAATCTGGGCCGATGGCTCGCCAAAAAGCTGGCCGTCTGCCGCTTCAAGAATGTCATATAAGTTGATCATGGGGCCGCCTGTCGCTGATTGGGCGCGATTCCGCCGGTCATCCGTCGTCGATCATGATCCGTTTTCCCGTAGTGTAGGGCGGAGCCAGGAAACGCGCCAGTGCGCGGAGCGTCTGTTTTCGCCGGGATACGACGCCCCCTTCCACGCGGCGCTGCCCGCTTTCGGGACGTGAGTACTATGCCTCAAGCCGAATTCGCCAAATTTCGACCACCTGCTATAATGGTGCCCTGATATGTGAAAAACAGACACCTGTCAGGGCTTCATAAATAGATCGGCCCGGCATCGAAAGCTCACACTATGACGTTTACCTTCACGCTAGAAGCAGAGCAAGGCCAGGCCCGCGCGGGCGTGTTCGATACACCGCATGGCCCGCTGCATACCCCGGTCTTCGCGCCCGTTGGCACGCAGGCGACCGTCAAGGCCGTTGAGCCGCGTGAGCTGCGCGAGCTGGGCGTTTCACTCGTTCTGGCGAATACGTACCACCTCCACCTGCGCCCCGGCGACGCGTTGATCCGCGACCTGGGCGGGCTGCATCGTTTCATGGCCTGGGATGGCCCGATGCTCACCGATTCGGGCGGGTTTCAGGTGTTCAGCCTGGGGGAAACGAACGCAATCGACGACGACGGGGTGACCTTCCGCGATCACCTCGATGGTTCGCAGCACCGGTTTACGCCTGAAGTTTCCATCCAGATTCAGCATAATCTGGGGGCCGATATCATCATGGCTTTTGACGAATGTCCCGTGCCCGACGAACGCGACCGCGTCCGCGCGGCGCTGGACCGCACGCATTCCTGGCTGGCACGCTGCGCCGCCGAACACGCGCGCAGCGGTGACCCGGCCCGGCAGGCGTTGTTCGGCATCGTGCAGGGCGGCATCTTCATGGACCTGCGCGCAGAATCGGCCCGGTTTGTGAGCGAAATGGACCTGCCCGGCTATGCCATTGGGGGGCTGGCCGTCGGCGAAACCAAAGCGGAAATGTACACCACCCTCGAACAAACCACGCCCCTGCTTCCGGCTCACAAGCCGCGCTATTTGATGGGCGTTGGCAGTCCGGAAGACCTGATACACGGCGTGGCGCGCGGCGTCGATATCTTTGACTGCGTGCTGCCGACGCGCGTCGCACGCAACGGCGCGGCGCTGACCCGGCAGGGCCGGATCAACATGCGCAACCAGCGTTATACCGGCGATCCAGAACCGATCGAGCCGGGCTGCACGTGTTACGCCTGCACGCACTTTTCGCGCGCCTATATCCGCCACCTGGTCAAAGCGTCGGAAATCCTGGGCCACCAACTGCTCAGCATCCATAACTTGCATCTTCTGCTCACGCTCATGCGTGAGATGCGCGCCGCCATTCTGGACGGCACTTTTGCCGACTACGCCGCCGCGTTCCTGGCGACTTATCAACCCGTCAGGTCGCAGCATGCCGTCGTCCGGGCGTTTCCGGTCGGCTAGGCGGCCCAACACCGAGGCGCGCGGCGCACTGTGAACGCTGAGTCGTCTCATGCGAAAGGACGTTCTGCTTGGACCTGCTAAGAGCGCTTGTTCTGGGCATTGTGCAGGGTGCCACAGAATTTTTGCCGATCTCTAGTTCCGGTCATCTGGTCCTGGTGCCCTGGTGGCTTGGTTGGGATGAGCCGCCGCTGACCTTCGACGTCGTGCTGCACCTGGGTACCCTGGTGGCCGTGCTTATTTATTTCTGGCGCGACTGGTTGACTCTTTTGCGTGCCGGTCTGCGTGCGCTGCGAAATCGCACCTTCCAAGACCCCGATGCACGTCTCCTGCTGTTGTTAATCGTGGGAACGATTCCTGCCGCCCTGGCAGGAGCCTTGCTCGAAGGATTGTTCGAGTCGGCCTTTTCCGATCCGCCGCTGGTGGCGGGTTTTCTGCTGGTCACGGCGCTGGTGCTGGTTCTCAGCGAGCGCGTCTATACCGCAGACCGGACTCTGGACGACCTTACCACGCGTGATGCGCTGATCATTGGCCTGGCCCAGGCGTGCGCCATTTTTCCGGGTATTTCCCGCTCCGGCAGCACGATTGCGACAGGCATCTGGCGCAGGCTGCCGCGCGCGGTGTCAGCGCGTTTTAGCTTTCTGCTGAGCACGCCGATCATCGCAGGCGCGGGTGCCAAACAAGGACTCGATCTCCTGACGGGCAATCTGACGATTGGGCAGGATATGGTCACACCACTGATCGCCGGTTTTTGTGCGGCAGCAGTGGTCGGCTTTGTGTGTATCTGGTTCTTGCTGCGGCTGCTCCAACGGCGGCGGCTGGTCGGTTTTGCGGTGTATTGTGCAGCGTTCGGCACACTGAGTCTGCTGGTAGCCCTCTTCTCTTGAGAGGGAAGGGATGAAGCGGGCCAAACACACTATTGTGATCCTGAGCCTGGCGCTGGCAAGCTGTCGCGGGCCGGTATTCTCCCCGACGGCGACGCCGCAGACGCTGACTGTGCGTTTTGTGGCGACAACGGCCACCTACCCGCTGCTGCAAGACCTGGCAGCCGGGTACGTGCGCCCCGGTTTTCTGCTCACCGTCGACAGCGCCGCCGCCAGTTGGGACACCGTGTACGGGCAGTTGCTGGCAGGCGAAGTCCCCTACGCCCTGACAACCTACCTGCCGCCCGACGCCGGTCTATGGGCGGCCCCCATCGGCCAGGACGGCATCGCCGTGATCGTGCATGCCGCCACGCTCACCCCTGCCCTGACGCTGGACGACCTGCGCCGTATCTTCCAGGGCCAGATCGCCACCTGGGCCGACCTGGGCGGTACCGACCAGCCGATCACGATCGTCAGCCGCGACAGCGGGGCGGATACGCGGCACATCTTCGAGGCACTGGTGTTGGGCGACCACAAACCGGCTCTCGGCGCACGGCTGGCGCTTTCCAGCCAGAGCGTGGTTGACATCGTCGGCAGCACGCCCGGCGCGGTGGGGTATGTCAGCATGGCGTTTCTCACCGACAGCGTGCGCGCCGTGCCGCTCGCCGGGCACTCCGGCGAACCGTCTTACCTGCCCACCCCGGCCACCGTCAGCCAGGACCTCTACCCGCTGCGCGCGCCGGTCCTGGTAGTCGGGCTGCAAGCGCCGGGCGATCAGGATGTCTACCGCGACTGGTTCGCCTGGATGCAAAGCAGCGCCGGGCAGATGATTGTCGGCCAGCATTACGGCACGCTGCACCCGGCCCCCGGAACGCCGTGAGGCGGCGTCAACGGACCCCACGCCGGACCTGCGCAAGAACAAAGACGAACACATAGTAACACCATAACTGAGTCTGCACAGAGTGGCGGATTGGCGTATAATAGGAAGGTGTCACAGCAGGTGCTGTTCTGACGCCAATAGATAGGGCGTTGGCGTTTATCTAACATTTAGAAGGACTGGAGACAAGCATGAGAAAATATCTACTAATCTTACTGGTCGTCCTGGCACTCTCGCTGATGAGCGTGGGGATAGCTGCCGCGGGGGACGGTACGGACTTGAAGGCCATATCGGTCAGTACGCTGACCGTCTACGCCTCACCCGGTACGACTTCTGATGTGGTGACCGAGCTACCCGTGTGGAGCGAGGTCATGATCCTGGGAACCGACGAATCCGGCGTGTTCATGCACGTCGAAACCGCTGACGGCGAAGGGTACGCCCCGGTTGACAGCTTCATCGCGCTAAATCTGCCGCTGCTGGCCCCTAAGGCCTACGTAGCGACAGGTTCCGCTGGCGCGACCTCGCTGTTCGCCACCCCTCGCCTGGGTGAAGACTTCATCACGGCGCTGAATGACGGCACGGTCGCCACCGTCCTGGGCACGTGGGCCGAGTGGTCCTACGTCTCAACCGCGATGGGCACCGGCTGGTCGCTCGCGTCGGACTGGTCGGCGATGCCCGACGGGTCGGCACAGGCTGTCGTCAGCCTGGGCGCAAGCCCCAACCTGGGTATCTTTGCCGAAGCGCAAGCCGGCGCGGACCTCGTGACGACCGTCCCGGACGGCTCGGTGGTCTGGCTGATGGGTCCGGCGGAAGGTCAATGGGACCAGGTTCTGCTGGATGACGGCAGCATGGGGTACGCCCTCGCCTCGGACTTGGAGCTGCTGCCCACGACGATGGTTGACGCAGTAGGCGGCAGCCAGTCGAACGCGGCGCTGTACGATGCGCCGGACCTCGGCGCGACTCTGCTCGGTATGCTGGACGCGGGCACGCCTGTGACCTACGTCGCGGCGGTCGATGACTCCTGGGCGCAGTTGTATTCCCCGGCCTACGGCATGGGCTACGGCTTGCTCAACAAGTTCGGCGGCATCTACGCCGTTGCGACCAACCAGACGGCAGATGCCATCGTTCGCGCCGGTCCCAACGACAACTTGTATAACGCCATCGCCATGCTGCCCGCTGGCACGCCCGTGATCGTGAAGGGCGTCAGCGCGTCAGGGGCCTGGGTCGAAGTTTCGATCCCGTTCGACGAGGTTGACTTCCCGTTCAACGGCGTGAGCGGCTGGATGCGCGATTACCTGTTCGTCGACGCCATGGGCCACAGCGACCTCGACACCAGCATACTGTCTGTCACCGGGTAGTAGACTGGCGGCTCGTTAGCGCACCATCACCACCCGGCTTGTGACCCTCACAGGCCGGGTTTTTTGATCGCGTTCGGCGTATACTACGCCCATGATCACGCAACTCCTGTTCGAATACACCGCCAAACGCACGCGGCACGCCGCGCACCTGGTCCTGACCGGGCTGATCGCGCTGCTGCCGGTCGTCCTCGCCGCCGCGCAGCCCGGCGACGGGTTCCCGCGCCATATCCCCGATGCCACCGGCCAGATCGTGACCATTCCCGCGCGCCCGGTGGTCGTCGCCGTGCTGGGCCGCAATCCGGCAGCGGAGGTCGTGATCGCGGCGGCAGATCGCCGGATGATCGACCCGGTGCGGGATGATCCGGCGCTGGGCTGGGACGGCACCGGCCTGCTGCTGATTCCGGCTCCCTACGCGGCGGTTTACCCCGCCTGGCGCGCAGCCGCCGGATCGGCGGGCGTGCCGGTCTTGCAGACCGCGCCGGTCACGTCGCTGGACGGCTGGCAGGCTGCGATCCGGCAGATCGGGCGGGCAGCCGGGCGCGACGATCGCGCCGCCGCCGTGCTGTGCCGGTTGCGATGGCAGCGTGCCGCCGCGCGGGCCATCGTCCACCTGACCGGCGAAAACGGCCCGCTGCCGGTCCTGGTCCTGACGCCGGAGGGCTACACGTTCGGGCGCGGCACGCTGATCGATGACCTGATCGTGGCTGCAGGCGGGATCAACGTGGCGGCAGGCTACGACGATTTCCGCCAGATCGACGATTCCACGATCCGCACGTTGGCCCCGCGCGTGATCCTGCTCAGCCCGGCGTGGAGCGACGAGGCCCGCGCCGCGTTCGTCGCCAACCCCGCCTATGCGAGCGTCCCGGCAGTGCAAACCGGGCGAGTCCACCGCCTGCCGTTCAGCCCGACCCAACCGCCCGATCCCGGCGCGGCGTTGATCGTGCTGGCGCTGCTGCTGGCCAGGTGATGAACGGAGTCATTTCCGGCGTATCCAGGTTATAATGAGCGCATGTCAACCGGCACGATCAGAAAGGGTCACACCATGCGACGATTCATGTCCGCTGCCATCCTGATTCTAGTCGCCGCCGCGCTGGCGCTGGCCGGAATCAGGACGCCGGCCCGCGCGCAGGAGGGATTCAGCGCCGAGCAGCAGGCCGCGCTCGACGAGATTCAGACCGCGCTCGAACAGTTCGACGCGTTGGACAGCTACAGCGCGGACTATTCGCAGGTCATCAAGCAGGCCGTTTCGATGTCGTTCCAGGGCCAGACGATCCGCATGGTGCAGAATGTCGAGTCGGAGGGCATGCTCAAGGTCCAAAAAACGGCGGGCGCCTACAATGACCGCGCGCTCACGCTGACGCAAACCCTGCATGTCGAACTGACCGGCGGAGGACTGAACGAGCGCCAGGACGTCGAAGCTATCCACACGACCTTGATCGTGGTGGACGACCACATGTACCTCAATTACGAGGTGCCGCCCGAACTGGCGAACGCGTTCCCGAAGGGCTGGCACGACGTCACCGGCGGCGCGAGCGCCTACCCCGGCATGGCGATCTTTGACATCCTGGGATTGTTACAGGTGGACAGCACGGCCAGCCTGGAACTGCTGGCCGATGCCGTGCTGGACGTGGAAATCCTCGAACCGGAAACCGCCGCCGGGAACACGACCAACCATTACCGGCTGGTGCTCGACCCGGCGCAGGTCGTCGAAAGCCTGGGACCGGCGGCGCTCGAAGGTATGTTCAACGCCGACCAGACGACCGCGGACATCCCCACGTTGATCGACCTGCTCTACAACGACGCCAACACGCACATCACCGCCGATTTCGTCATCGACGCCGCGCAGCATACGCTGGTCGAATATGCCCTCCAAATGGTGTCAGACGCGGACGTTAGCAAAGCGTACGCGAACGATCCCACGCTCAACGAGGGCAGCCTGCCCCTGGTGCAGAACGTCACGCAGAGCATGCGGCCCTACGCGTTGGATGAGCCGGTGACGATCCAGGCTCCGAACCTAGGACAATAAACGCGCTCAACCGGCCCCCAACAACAGCACCAGCGCCGCCGCTGCCGCGATCACGATCAACACGAGCAAAAACGCCGCCAGCGCCAGCAGTTTTGGCCTGGCGGTTAGCGTGCGCTGCCGCAAGACCGGCTCGCGCCGCGCCAGGCGGATGTCGGGCTGTTCGGGGGCGCGCCCGCGACCGTAATCACCCAGCTCGCCGAGGTCGAATTCGTCCGGCACATCCACCAACGCCTCTGATGCCGCTTCCAGCCGGATAACTGGCTGCTCGTCTTGGGACTCGGCATGAGCGGCGGCTGGCTCGCTCACCGGTTCGGGCACATCCGCCAGTTCGAGCGCGTCAGGCACTTCAGGCGCGTCAGCCACGTCGGGCGCGTCCGGATACGAGCAAATCACCGCGACCGGCGCACCATCGACGCCCGGCGTCACGCGCAGGTCAAACGTGGCGGTGGCGATCACGAGACCGCCCTGCCACACTTCAAAGACCAGCTCCGCAGGCCCGGCGCGGCGCGGCGTGAGCGCAAACCAGATCGGCGGCGGATCAAAGTCCGCATCGACGGTCAGCGTGCAGCGCGCGGCGCTGTGAATTTCGCAGCCCGGCGCGATCAGGCGCACCTCCACCAGGCCGGGCAGCATGTGCGGCGGCTCAGCCGGGACCGTCCCCGCCTCCGGGGACGGCGCGCGGCTGGCGCGTTCGCCCGGCTCCAACCCCAAACGGCGCAGATCGTCACCGGCGGGCAGGGGCGCGTCGAGGGGGCGAATCCACAACCAGAGACGCAGCGGGTACCCCGGCGGCGCGCTGCGCGGCCCGGCTACGTCGATCCGGCGCTCAAACGGGGCCTGTCCGGCAGGCGATGTTTGCCCGGTCCGCAAGAACAGCGCCGGAACGTGCCAGTACATCGTGCGTGCCAGTTTTCGCCGCGCGGCAGCCACCGCCGACTCGATGTCGTGCCCGTCCAGCAGCGCCTGGTAAAATCCGCGCGAAAACTGCGCGGCGATGTCACCCGGCAGGCGCTGCTGCATCGCCACCACCGCCGGGATGCCCGCCACGATCAACGACGCGGCGACGCTGGACAGGGGTTCGCCGCCCGTCTTCGAGTCACAGGCGCTCAACACGGCCAGCCGCAGCCCGGTGCTGTAGAACGCGCTGCCGATTGTCGCCGCGTCTACCGGGTCGGATTGGCCGTCCGCGCCCTCAAAGACCAGCAGCCCGGTCCGTGTGAACGCGCCGTATCCCTCGAAATGCAGCACGCCCGGCGCACCTGCCAACAGCCAATCCATCAACGCGTCCCAGGTGGGCGGCAGCAGGTACGCCAGATCGAGTTTTTGATCGCGGATCAGGTCACGGAAGGAGACCTGCAACTGCTCGTATTCCGACACCAGCGGGGGCTGATCGGTGGGATGCGCCGAGACGACCAGTAACTCCAGGGGATCGGGGGAAACCAGCGGGCGCGGCGGTTCGGGGAATGGCAGGCATCGCGCCAGGTTCACCGCGCCGGATTGCAGTAGAAAGCGCGTGCCGTCGTGCAGCAGTTCCCAGGGATACTGCGCGTAGCGCACCAGCGCCGGATCGAAGCGTAACTCGATGGTCAGGCGCTCGCCTTCGACCGCCGCCTGCGTAAACGCGGCACGGTACAGTGCGGCCAACTCACCGGGGAATAGCGCGCGGAACAGGCCCCGCCCCACGTCCTCGTGAAAGGTCGGCTGGCTGACCAGACGCAGCACGTCGTCGATGCGCTGCAACATGATATCAGCCGCCGCCCCAGCGCCCAACGGGGAGTCGGCAATTTCGACGGCCAAGCCTTCGTCGCGGGGGAGCAACTGCAAAACCAGGCGCGGCCCGTGCGCCGGACGTAATTCCATTG
Organism: uncultured Anaerolineaceae bacterium; assembly: GCA_964393335.1. GTDB lineage: Bacteria > Chloroflexota > Anaerolineae > Aggregatilineales > Aggregatilineaceae > CAYMTN01. The sequence continues at coordinate 540 of CAYMTN010000033.1, read as the reverse complement.
TGCCTGCCTCCTGGATACAACCTGGATTGTAATCCGGCACAGGCAGGGCGCAAGCGGCGCGAGTTTCGCGCTATCCCGAAAGCGCCATATCCGCTAAGAACCTCATGCGGATTGCTCGTGATAAACCTGCTCGCGTGACAACCACGCAGCGTACTCTAGCGCCTGGCGAATATCGTCCGGTTCAAGGTCAGGATACTCTGCGATGATGTCGGTAGGCCGCTGATCATACGCGATGAGATTCGCAATCAGCGATACAGGGATACGCATACCTCGGATGCAGGCTTGCCCTCCCATGATGTGTCGATCAAACGAAATGCGGTCAAGACCTTGCATGGCGTTATTCCTTACATCGTCCATCACTTGAGTTCCAGTGCGTCCAGCCGCGCGGAGCAACCTACGGCTCCGGCACGACCGGCACCGCGCCGCAGTCGCCCGTCGTGAGCACGTTCGAAATCTCGGCGGAGATCCATGCGATCACCCCGTCATCATCGACCTGCCACCACGCACCGTCCGCGCTGCGGCCCCGGATCGGGAAATTGT
>CAYMTN010000032.1:27996-34435 GCA_964393335.1 uncultured Anaerolineaceae bacterium | reverse complement strand
AGTTCAACTCGGCGATCATCATGATCACGCACAACCTGGGCGTCATCAACGAAACAGCCGACCGCATCGCCGTGATGTACCTGGGCAAGATCGTCGAGATCGCCGATCGCAAAACTGTTTTTAAGCGTCCCGCCCATCCCTACACGGTGGGCTTGATGCAGTCCGTGCCGGAAATGGGCAACAAGACACATTCGCGCCTGCACCCGATCCCCGGCATGATTCCAGACCCATTCAACATCCCGCAAGGGTGCACGTTCCATCCGCGCTGCCCGGTCAAAAACAAGCCGAGCGCATGCACCGATCCGGCAGGCGTCCCCTTGATTGAAGTGGAACCCGGCCACATGGTGCGCTGCACACTATATACGGAATGAAGCCCATGGAAGACAACTCAAAGACTTTGCTCTCTGTCCGCCGCGTGAAGATGTATTTTCCGATCCGGCGCGGTTTGATCAAACACACGGTGGGCCATGTGCGCGCGGTCGATGGCGTCAGTTTTGACATTTTCAGAGGGGAAACGCTCGGATTGGTTGGCGAGAGCGGGTGCGGCAAAACCACCCTGGGACGCTGTGTGGTGCGCGCCTACAAACCCACTGAGGGCCAGATCTTCTACTACGAAGACGAAAACCTAACCGATAATTTGAAGAAATTACGCGTCCATATCCACCACACCAGTAAAACCGACAGCGCCAGTGAAGGGCACATGATTGATTTCGCCAAGCTGAGCCACCGCGATCTGATGGCGTACCGTCACGAAATCCAGATGATTTTCCAGGACCCGTATTCGTCGCTGAATCCGCGCATGACCGTGCTGGATATCGTCGGCGAGCCGCTGGTCATTCACAAGCGGGCCAAAGGAAACGCGCTGAAATCGGAAGTCGGTGACCTGCTGCGGCGGGTTGGACTGCGCCCGGAATATATGAACCGTTATCCAAACGCCTTTAGCGGCGGGCAGCGCCAGCGGATCGGGATCGCGCGCGCGCTGGCCCTGCGTCCCCGCCTGATCGTCTGTGACGAGCCGGTCTCCGCCCTGGATGTATCCGTCCAGGCCCAGGTGGTGAATCTGCTGCAAGATTTGCAGACGGAACTGGGGCTGACGTACCTGTTCATCGCACACGATCTGTCGGTCGTGCAGCACATCAGCAACCGCGTGGCCGTGATGTATCTTGGCCGTGTTGTCGAGCTGGCCGATTCGGTGACGTTGTACGATAACCCGCTGCACCCGTATACCGAAGCGCTGCTGTCCGCCGTGCCGTCAACCAATCCTGACATGAGCCGCGAACGTATCATTCTGACGGGCGATGTGCCCAACCCCGCGAATCCCCCGCCGGGCTGTCATTTCCACGCCCGCTGCCGCTATGCACAGCCGATCTGCTCCCAGGAAGACCCGGCCTGGCGCAGCTTCAACGGGCATGGCGTGGCGTGTCATTTCGCAGAAGAATTATCTCTTTCAGGAGTCAATTAGCGTGATACGACCGACCAAAGCGCAGCTCAAAGCCTGGTTGTCGGTGCCCCAGCCGGTAGAAGACCTCCAGGCATCCATCCGGCAGTCCCCGACCACCCCCCGCCTGCTGCAAGCCATTCACGACGCGACACGCGACACGGCTGCGATCCCGGCGTTGACCTATACGCTTTACCGGGAGTTTGAGCGTACCGGTTTCCGCGCTGGGTACGAGATGCCCTATTTTCTGAAGCGTGCCCGGCTGACGCGCGCCGTCTTCGAAACGATCATGGGCGATGAGGTTATGCTCGATGCCGTCCACGACTTGATGTGGAGCATCTGCGAGGAGACGAGCTGGCTGCTTCCCGCCCACGAGGAGCAAGGCCCCGACTATTGGGACATTCACCCGCCGCGCGTGCGATCCGAGCCGTTCGGCGCGCACACCATGCTCACCCGCGAGCCGGACTCGATTGACCTCTTTGCGGCGGAAACCGGCGCAGCGCTGGCCGAGACGGTGTACCTGCTGGGCGATGTTTTGGTGCCGGAAGTGCGCCAGCGCGCCCGCCAGGAAGTCGAGCGCCATATCTTCAAGCCTTACCTGGCCCGCGCGCGCGATCACTGGTGGTTCAAGGGCGCTCTCAACTGGAACGGCGTCTGCAACGGGTCGATTGGATTGGCGTTTTTGCGGTTGGAAACCGATCGTAATACGCTGGCCGACGCGCTGGCCCTGGTGCTGGAAGGGTTCGAAGCCTACATCGAAACCGGGTTCGAGCCGGATGGCGGCTCAATCGAAGGGGTTGGCTACTGGAATTACGGCCTGATGTACTACGTCACGGTGGCGGAACTGCTGCGCGAGCTGACTGGCGGCGAGCTGGACTTGCTGGCGCAGCCCAAGCTGCGGGATATTGCGCGTTATCCGGTCGGGATGGCGCTCGTCCCGCCGGACCGGTTCATCAATTTTGGTGACGCGACGGAGCGGCAGCGCATCGCGGTGGGCATCGCCAACCGGCTGGCGGAACGGACCGGCGTCGATGAGCTGCGCGCGCTGTTCGTGCCGCTGGACCAGGCGAACCGCCTCGATCCGCACAGTATCGCCAAACTGCCGGTCATGCTCCGGCACGCGGCGTGGTGGGACGAGACTCAGCCGATCCCGGCCCTGACTCTGCACGACTACACGCTCCCGGCCAGCGCCGTGATCAAATATGTCGCCCGGCCCGCCAACGGCCCCCAGGTGATTCTGGCCGCCAAAGCCGGGCACAACGATGGCCACCACAGCCACACGGATATCGGGTCGTTCATCCTCACCGTTGGCGACGAGAGCCTGATCCCGGATGCGGGGCGCGGCCTGTACAGCAAGCAGTATTTCCGCCAGCAGCGTTACGAGAACATCTTCAACAACTCCTATTCGCACAACGTCCCGCGTATCGATGGGTCGCTGCAAGCGGCAGGTCCCGAATTCGGCGGGACGCGCCAGTTTTACGGTACACTGGTTACGCCGGATGAGCAAGACGGCAAAAAGATCGCCGTGATCGATTTCCACACCGCCTACGATATCCCGGCCCTGACCGCCGCGCGGCGCACCCTCACGCTGGACGTGAACACGGGCGCGGTCGAACTCATTGACGAATTTGACTCGGCGGCAGCCCTGGCGGTCGAAGAGGCGTTCGTGAGCTGGCATACCGTGCGGGCTGAGGCTAACCGGGCCTGGATTCGGGGCGAGCAGCAGGGTATCAGCCTGGAGATCGTGGAACCGGCGGACGCGCGCTTTGAGGTCGAGTCGCTCGAAAAGGAGTGCCGTGAAAACAAGGTGATCGCGGCCAAAGGCGAAAAAACGACCGCTCAGGGGCACGGGACCGGCGTGTTGAAGCGCCTGACCGCCGCGCTGCCGGCAGGAACCAAACGGTTCCACATGCGTATTACGATTCAGTAGACCGGTTTACACCGGAAAGGAAACGACAAGTTAATGCTTGGGCAGACATGGCCGTCAGAAAAACGCGCGTTCGTAGATGAAAAAACCGGGCGGCGGATCACACAACTGACCACGACCGGCAACAATGTGCATTTTTACTTCACTGAAAACTCGTTCGATTCGAACACGAACGCGATCTATTTCATATCGGATCGCGCGTCCGGCGAAGACAAAGCCCCGCACGAAGACCCCGTATATAACGTGTTTCGCATGGACCTGGCATCCGGCGAGATGGAGCAGCTTACGGACGATGCGCTGCACGGCGCTGGCTCCGCGACGAAGACACCCGATAGCCAGATCATCGCTTACCGCACGGCGAATTCGAAAGTCAAGGCGCTGAATACGCAGACCGGGCAGATCACGACGCTGTACGAAGATGTGCCGGGTTTTGAGCTGGCGAGCGTGCCGTCTATCGCCGCCAACCGCCGCTACGTGGCGTTTTGCCGCAACGAAACCACCGAGGCGCACAGTCACTATGACAGCGCGAATTACGGCGGGTTCAAAGAGCGCTTTTACGAGATCAAGGATGGCCGCGTCACGGTCGCCTATCTGGATGGCTCCGGCTGGTTTGACGTTTTTAAGGATACGCACCAGCTTGGGCATTTCCAGTGCGCGCCCGACGACGCTACCTTTGGCATGTTTTGCCACGAAGGCCCCTGGAACCTGGTGACTCAGCGCATCTGGTACATGGATTTTATCTCGCGCGAGGCCAAACCGTGTTTCCGCCAGGATGAAGCCGACTCGATCGGGCACGAATTCTGGACGCGGGACGGCCTGATCTTCTTCGACAATCGCGGCCCCGGCCACGATGGCACGATCACGTCGCACCGCACGCAGGCAGTCGTCACCGACGTGCCGGTCAACGTCAACGCGATGATCCCGTTTGTCGGGCTGATGGACAAACACGGCCATCTGGTTCGCAAAATCGAGATGCCCTACTACTGCAATCATTACCATGCCAACCCGGATCACTCGCGGCTGGTCGGGGATGACGTGGACGATCTCGTCCTGATCGACATTTCCGGCGAAAAAGCGCAGATCGAGACGTTGTGCACGCACAAAACGTCCTGGCACACGCAGAGCAGCCACTGTCACCCGACGTGGAGTTGGGACGGCAGCCGTATCCTGTATGCGTCCGACTTCGGCGGGCGAGTGCAGATCTACCTCATCGAATTATGAGTTTGGCATCTATCCGTAAATGACGCTCGTAGGAGCGCTGTTGGCGAACCGCCGGTACGCCCGCGCCCGGCGTGATTCACGGATAGGTTGCAGCGTTGTGTAAGCTGGTGATCCGGGCCGATCACACCCACCGGCGCTGTGCTGTGTTACGATCAACGTAGACCTGTGTTGAAGTTTCAAGCGAGCACGCGATGAATGCACCTCCGAACGTGATCGAAACCCGGAACCTGACCAAGATTTACGCCAACAAACATATCGCGCTCAACGGCGCGGACCTGGTCGTGCCGCAAGGGGTCGTGTTTGGGCTGGTGGGGCCAAACGGGGCCGGGAAAACGACCACTGTCCGCTTGCTGTTGGGGCTGCAAAGCCCAACGGCGGGCAGCGTGCGAGTATTTGGCGAGCCGATGACGCCCAACGCCGTCCACCTGCGCCGCCGGATCGGTTTCCTGCCGACCAATCCCCAGTTCCCCAGGGATATGAACCCGATCATGTACCTCGATTTCGTGGGCAAACTGTCGGGCGTGCCTGCCGAGGTGCGCCGGCCCCGGCTGGCGGCGCTGCTGCGGGCGGTCGGGCTGCTCTCGGCCAGCTCGCAGCGCATCAAACACTTCTCGACCGGCATGACGACCCGGCTGGGTATCGCCGCCTCGCTGATGAACGATCCCGACCTGTTGATCTGGGACGAGCCAACCGCCGGACTCGACCCCGAAGGCCGCAAGTACACCATTGACCTGCTTCAGGAATTGGGGCAGGTCAAGACGATCCTGGTATCGTCGCATAACCTGGGCGACATCAAAAAAGTGTGTGATTACATCGGCATCCTGAGCGAGGGTAAGTTGATTTTCACCGGGCCGGTGAGTGAGATGAAACGGTTTACGCGGGCGGGCGGGATCGAGTTGGAGTTGGAGGGCGATCTCGACCGGGTCGGTGCGCTGCTGGCTGCCAGCACGCTCCCGGTGCGCTGGGAGCGCACCCTGGCCGGACTCCAGCTCTATTTTGATCACGATGGACCTATCGCCGCCCAACTGGGGCAGGTCTTACAGCTGGTGGCCGACGCCGGGGCGCGGCTCTACGCGATTCACTCGCTGCACGACGAAATGGTTGACGCGTTCATTCAATTACTGGAAGAGGAACGATCTCATGGTTTTGCGCGAATCCTCCGAATTGAGCCGGAGAACAATGGCGTTTCAGGCCCTGCTGGAAGCCGACCTGATCGGCATGGCCCGCTCGTGGGCGGTGCGCATCTGGCTGATCCTGATGGCCCTCCAGGCGATGTTCATGATCGCGGTCTCGACGGGTGAGGACGGCACCGCTGCCGATGCGCTGGCCGCGCTGTTGGGCGCGTTCCCGGTGATCTGGAGTACGTTCATCATCATCAATACCAGCGGCGCGGTGTCATCCGAGGCAGGCGTGGTGGCCGACAGCATCCTCAGCAAAGCCGTGACCCGTTACGATTACGTGCTGGCGAAGATGGCCGCGCGGCTGCTGATGGTGATCGGCCTGTATCTGCTCATCACCATCCCGGCGGCCTATCTCATCTCGCGCTATGGGAACGGCGCGTTAGACTGGGCGGGTGTGACCTGGGGCATCGTGTTGGTTGGCATGACGCTGGTGCTGCTGACGACGGTGTCGGTCGCGCTCAGCACGCTCTTTAACCGCACGCTGGCGGCGCTGATCGTCGTGTGGTTCCTCTGGTATTCGGCAGGCGGCATCGCGGCCCTGTTCCAGGTCGAGTTTCTCTCGCCGCTGCACGTCGTAGACACCCTGCCGGACGTGCTGGTGGGTAACTATGCCGCCGGTGACGAATGGAACATCCTGCTCGGCTTCACGCTGGTATCGGTCGCCGTGATCGC
>CAYMTN010000032.1:0-27986 GCA_964393335.1 uncultured Anaerolineaceae bacterium | reverse complement strand
GTTCACTTCGCCCGTAAGGATTTATGACGCCGCCGGTCGGTCAAGACATCACCTCGCGCGGCAGCCCTTGCAGGCAGCCCCACGCGTCACCGCGCCGCACGTGGACCCACACCGGCAAACTGAAATAATCGTGCGTTTCGCGCTGCCAGCCCGGCCCCTGGACGAGTTCCCCGGTGAACAGGTTGCGCCATTCCCCCGCCGGCAGATAGTACGTTACCTCGCTCTCTGCGCTGAAAATTGGGGCGACCAACAGCGCCGGACCCAGCATGTACTGCGTGTCGAGGTAGCGGCTGGCCGGGTCGTCGGGAAATTCGAGGATCATGGCGCGCATCATCGGCCAGCCGTGGTCGTGCGCCTGTTGGGCCACGTCGAGCAGGTACGGCATGAGGTGCGTTTTCAGGCGGTTGAAGAAACGCAAGACGTCGATCGCTTCGTCGTCAAATAACCAGGGCGTGCGGATGCTGGCGTTACCGTGTAAGCGGCTGTGCGACGACAGCAGGCCAAACGCGACCCACCGCTTGTACAGATCGGGGGTTGCCGTGCCGATGAACCCGCTGATGTCGTGGCTCCAATAACCGAAGCCGCTCAAACACAATGACAGCCCGCCGCGCAGCGTCTCGGCCATCGAGGGGTAGGTCGAGCTGTTGTCCCCGCCCCAGTGAACGGGGTATTTCTGGCTGCCGGTCGTGGCCGACCGCGCAAACAGGACCGCTTCGCCGTCGCCTTTTTCCTGGCGCAGCAGGTCGAACACGGTCTGGTTATACAGGTACGTGTAGTAGTTGTGCATCCGTTCCGGGTCTGATCCGTCGAAATAACGGACATCCGTAGGAATCCGTTCGCCAAAGTCCGTTTTGAACGCATCGACGCCCATGTCGATCAGCGCCTTCAGTTTGCTGGCATACCAGGCGCGCGCTGCCGGATTGGTGAAATCCACAAACGCCAGGCCGGGCTGCCAGTGATCCACCTGGTATACGTCCCCGTCGGGTGTTTGCAGCAGGTAACCCTGCGCCATGCCTTCGTCAAACAGCGGCGATGCTTCCGCGATGTAGGGATTGATCCACACGCAAATCTTGATCCCCCTGGTTTTGATGCGGCTCAACATACCAGCCGGATCGGGGAAAAACCGCTGGTCCCACAAAAAACTGCACCACGTAAGTTCTTTCATCCAGAAACAGTCGAAATGAAACACGCTGATCGGGATGCCGAGCGCTTCCATCCGGTTGATGTTGGTGAGAATGTCCTGTTCGTCGTAATTCGTGGTGAACGAGGTAGACAGCCACAGGCCAAACGACCACGCGGGCAGTTGCGCCGGGCGACCGCTCAGCGCCGTGTATTGTTCGAGCGTATCCTTGATGGTCGGCCCGCCGAAGATGATGTAGTCCAGGCTGTGATCTTCGACGCTGAACTGCACGCGCTGCACGTGATGCGACGCCACCTCGTACGATACGCGGCCCGGGTGGTTGACCAGCACCCCGTACCCCTGGCTGGTGACGTAGAACGGCACGTTTTTGTAGGCGTATTCCGAGTCGGTGCCGCCGTCCTCGTTCCAGATGTCGATGGACTGCCCATTTTTCACCAGCGGCCCAAAATGCTCGCCCAGGCCGTACACCGTTTCACCTACCTGGAGCGACAACTGCTCGCGCATGTAGGTTTTGCCGTCCTGCGTGAACAACCCCACCGCACGCGGCTCGCTCTCGGTCAGGGCGCTGCCACCGCGCAGGAACGTGAATCGCCATTCGCCGTCCGTCGGCACGACCACCGACAGATCGCCACTATCCAACCGGGCGTGCTGCTCGTCCCGCCGGGTGGACACCGCCGGGTTGGCACGCGCATAGTCGAGGTCAAACGCGGGTACGCGCTCGCGCCGCCCCTTGAAGTGGCTGAGTTGGACGCGGATCACATTGGGCATCGGCGACGAAAAACGCGCCGTGATAATGGCCCCATCCAGAAAATCCCACCGCCCGCGAATCGGGCGATCATAGCCGGTGACGACCAGCGCATCCGGTTCGAGCTGCACATCCGTCACGGTTGCCGGGAAGATCGCGTCTGTTCCCGGCAGCAAATGCCAATGTCCCCAGTTGAATTTCATGATCTTCATCTTTCCTTCGAATATAACGATCAGCCGTTAGCTGGCGGCGATCAGCAAAAGCGAGTTTGCCCGGCAGTTGCAAGTCCTGGCCGACGGTTGTTGACCCCGGCAACTGGCGCGTGGCCCGGTACCCACCGTCGATTGTGACATCGCCCTCCGCGCTCAGGTGGGTTCGATCCCGTTGGCGGCCAGGGCCGCCCACCAGCCCGCATGGCGATCATGCGCAGCATAATTCAACAACGGGCCGCTGATTTCGGCAACTTCGCCGTGCCGCAGGATGATGTTTGTGACACACAGCCGGATTTCGGGCTATAATGGACCCAAAGTCTTTCAAGAGTTATTGTTGGACCCGCCAAATTAATGCTTTATTTGAGAATAGGAGCACAGGCCATGTTTCCCCAACCGGTTGTAGTTCGAGAGGCGCACCTGTTTACGTACGCGATTGCCAGCGCCGAGATGCGCTATAACGCCATCGGCGAACGGGCCGTTTATCTGCGGTCCGACCCGGTCAGCGGGCCTGTCGTGCGCGGGGAACTGGTCGGCTGCGGCCCAGGCGAGTATGCCGATTTGAGCCAGGTGCTGCTTGAGTACGCCCTGAGTTGTGAAGGCTGCCAGGATCAGGCCAGGGCGGGGGAACTGGTGACATGTACGGGGGAGCGCCTCGGCAAAATCCTGGCAACACGGCTGTATCACGATGCCATGCCGGTGCCCGATGCGGATCGAGTATCCGGCGCATTTCAATGCATTCTCCGGTCAATGGCGGTTGCATACACGGTCGAACGCGGGGCGAACGGCATCCGGTTTGAGTTTGCCTGTTGCCCGCTGCACGACACGGCCCTGAAGACCGGTCTTTCCAGGGGAACAGCTATCGCACGGCGCTGTTTTGTCGCCTTGTGCGCCAGCATGTTACAGACGCTTGCGCCCGATTGGGTCCTGGTGCAGCCATCCGCGCGCGCGTCCGACGATCCCCTCCGAGAAATCGTTGTGCACCACTCCCATAGACTGATTTGAGAGAGAACTACATGGCTGACATCCCAAAAACGCAGGATCACCCCAGCGGCGACGACCGGTATAAAACGATCGACCGCACCATGAAACGGTTTGGATACGAAAAAGACGCGCTGCTCGAAGTGCTCAACTCCGCCCAAGAAGCATTTGGCTATCTCTCTGAGGACCTTCTGATCTATGTCTCGAATCAACTCGGCGTCCCGCTCAGCCGCGTATACGGCGTGGCCACGTTTTACCACATGTTTACCTTTGATCCGCTTGGTGAGCATAACTGTATCGTGTGCGCGGGCACGGCGTGTTATGTGAAAGGGGCGGATCGAATCGCCCAGGCCCTGTCCGACGAATTACAGATCGGTTCCGGCGAAACAACCCCGGATGGGCTGTTCAGCATCACGACGGCGCGCTGTTTGGGTAGCTGCGGCCTGGCCCCGGTTGTCGTGTTGGATGGCGTGGTGCGTGGCAAAGAAACGCCAGAAGGTATTACGACGCGCGTCAAAGAGATCATGGCCACGTCTGACGAAACGCTTCGGCAAGAAACGGGGGCAGGATGAATAACGAGCTACTTGAGACGCTGGCCCAGGAAGAGCGTGCGCGGCAGGCAGTGTATGACCGCCGCATCTTCTGTTGCACGAGCACGGCTTGCCTGTCGGCGGGCGGCGGGCAGGTGCTGACCAGCCTGGAACAGGCCGTCGCCGCGTGTCACTGTGAAGAACACGACGTCGAAGTGGTCAAGACGGGCTGCATGGGGTTATGCAGCCGGGGGCCGTTGGTCCGTGCGGAAACACGAGACGAAGCCCCCGTGTTATATGCCGACGTGACCGCCGACGTGGCCCAACAGATCATCGCGCGGCATGTCCCGCTGGGCGAGGATCGCGCGGTCGATCCCGACGACCAGGACGGTGACGTTTCCCCGCACGATTTTATGCACTTCCGGGCGAGCGGGCGCAACCAGGACCTGGACCGCCATGTTATCTCCCTGGACTCGCCGTTTTTCGCCAAGCAGGTGAAGGTCGTGCTCAGCGAAACGGGCCGCATCAATCCTGAAAAGTTGGAAGATTACCTCGCGCACGGCGGTTACCAGGCGCTGGCGACGGTGTTGGCAGACATGACGCCTGAGCAGGTCTGCGACGAGATTTTGCGCAGCGGCTTGCGCGGGCGCGGCGGGGCAGGATTCCCGACCGGCATGAAGTGGAATTTTGCGCGCAAAGAAAAAGGCCCGCAGAAATTTATGATCGTGAACGGCGACGAGGGCGATCCCGGCGCGTACATGGATCGCACGGTCATGGAAGACGACCCGCATCGCGTGCTGGAAGGCATGATCATCGCGGCGTATGCGATTGGCGCGTCGTATGGTTACCTGTACATTCGCGGCGAGTATCCGATTGCCATCCAGCGCATCGGGCGTGCCATCCGGTCGGCGCGGCGGCGCAGCATTTTGGGCAGTTCCGTGCTGGGGACCGATTTCAGCTTTGATGCAGACGTTCGCATCGGGGCCGGGGCGTTCGTGTGCGGCGAAGAAACCGCGCTGATTCATTCGGTCGAGGGCCAGCGCGGCATGCCGCGTATGCGCCCACCGTACCCGTCCACCACCGGGTTGTGGGGCGCGCCGACGATCATCAACAACGTCGAGACAATGGCCAACGTGCCATCGATCATCAACCGGGGCGCGGATTGGTTCGCCAGCATCGGCACCGAAAAGAGCAAAGGCACGAAGGTGTTTGCGCTGGCCGGGCAGCTCCGCAACACGGGACTGATCGAGGTGCCGATGGGCATCACCCTGCGCGAAATCGTGTACGAGATCGGCGGCGGGATTCCGGGCGACCGGGCGTTCAAGGCAGCCCAGACCGGCGGCCCCAGCGGCGGCTGTATTCCTGAAGCGTACCTGGATGGCCCGGTCGATTATGAAAGCCTGAAAGCCCTGGGTTCGATCATGGGATCGGGTGGGCTGGTGATCATCGACGATGCGACACTCATGCCGGATTTTGCGCGTTTCTTCATGGATTTTTGCGTGGATGAAAGCTGCGGAAAATGCCTGCCGTGCCGGGTGGGCACCGTCCAGATACGGGAACTATTGGATACGATCATCGGTGGGAAGGGCACGCTGGCAGGCCTGGATAAGCTGGAAAAATTGTGCAAGCTGGTCAAAAAGACCAGCCTGTGCGGTCTGGGACAGTCCGCGCCAAACCCGGTTGAGAGCACGTTGAAGTATTTCAGACACGAATACGAGGCGCTGGTCGCGGCGGACGAATCCGCTGGCTCCGGTGCTGGCAGCACCGAACCATCATCGCGCACTTCACGAGGAGCATCACATGCCTACACTAACCATTGATGGGCGGACAGTCCAGGCCGAACCCGGTTCGACGGTGCTGGATGCCGCCCTGGCCAACCACATCGAGATTCCCCATTTGTGTTATCACCCGGCCCTCAGCGTATCAGGCGGCTGCCGCCTGTGCCTGGTTGAGCAGGAAGGGCGGCCCGACCCGGTCCCCGCCTGCGGCTTGTTCTGCGCCGACGGGATGGTGGTCCGCACCCAGAGCGAGCAGCTTACGGACATGCGGCGTGAGGTCATCGACCTCTTTCTATCGGATCACCCGCTAAACTGCGTGATCTGTGACAAAGCCGGGTCGTGCCTGCTGCAAAAATACGCGTACGAATACGGCATTTCAGAAACCAGCTATACGCTGAATGTGTCCCGCTCGTTGTACCAGGATGACAATCCCTTTTTCATCCGGGACCACCAGTACTGCATTTTGTGCGGGCGGTGCGTGCGCGCGTGCGAGGAAATTGTCGGCGCGAACGCGATCGAGATCGTCGGGCGCGGGTTTACCGGCCACGTCGCCACGCCGTTCGACGGGCCGATGATCGATTCGACGTGTGTCTTTTGCGGGAGTTGTGTGCAGGTCTGCCCGACGGCTGCGCTGATGCCGGTGTCGCGCAAGGGCAAAGGCCGCGAGTGGGAACTGGATCGTATCAAAACCATTTGCGGCTACTGCGGCGTCGGCTGCCAGATCGAATACGCGCTGCGTGATGGCGAGATCATCTATGCGCAGGGCACGCCAGCCGGACCGGTCAACGGCGAATTTCTGTGTACCAAGGGGCGTTATGGCTGGGACTTTGCCACGCACCCCGACCGCCTGACCAGCCCCATGCTGCGCCGTGACGTGGCGTACAGCCTGGGCCTGACGGACGAACCCTGGGAACTGCCCGAACGCTCGCCGCTGTCGATCAGGAACCTCAAACTGGAGGACAGTTTTGTCCCGGTCGATTGGGACACCGCGCTGGATGTCGTGTCCGGCACACTGGCGGATACGGTTCGGGACTACGGGCCGGATGCAGTGATGGGTCTGTCGTCGGCACGCTGCACCAACGAAGACAACTACCTGTTTCAAAAGTTCATGCGCGTGGGGATCGGCACAAACAACGTCGATCACTGCGCCCGCCTTTGACACAGCTCAACTGTTGCAGGCCTCGTGCAGGCCTTCGGTAGTGGTGCCATGACCAATTCGATCCGCGAGATTCGGGACGCGGACTGTATCTTCATCACCGGCTCGAATACGGCTGAGTCGCATCCCGTGATCGGATACGAAGTAGTGCGGGCCGCGCAGCGCGGCGCAAATGTTATCATCGTGGACCCCCGGCGTATCCCGCTGGTGGACCATGCGACGTTGTTTTTGCAGGTCAAGCCGGGCACGGATATTTACGTGTTTCTGGCGATCATGCATACCATCATCCGCGAGGGATGGGCCGACGAAACGTTCATCGCCGAGCGGACGGAAGGATACGAAACCTTCAAGGCCGTCATCGAAGAATATCCCCCGGAGCGTGCCTCGTTGATGGCCGGGGTATCGGTTGAGCAGATCGAGACTGCCGCGCGGTTGTACGCGCTGGGCGAGCGCGCCAGCGGGACGTCGATCTACGGTGACGCGTCACCGGCAACGGGCGGGCGCGGCCACAGCACGATCCTGTACGCGATGGGCATCACGCAGCGTAGCAACGGCACCGATATGGTCATGACGCTGGCGAATCTCGCCCTGCTGTGCGGCCAGATCGGAAAACCATCGACCGGCGTGAATCCTCTGCGCGGGCAGTCCAATGTGCAGGGCGCGTGTGACCTGGGGTGCCTGGTCAACGTGTTCCCCGGTTACCAGCGCGTGACGGACGCGGAAAAACGCGCGGCGCTGGCCGAGGCGTGGTCGGTGGAGAGCCTGCCGGGTGAAGTCGGGCTGACGATTGTCGAAGCGATGCACGCTGCCTCAGAGGGCAAAGTGCGGGCGGTGTACGTCATGGGCGAAAACCCGATGATGTCCGACCCAAACACCAGCCACGTCGAGCAGGCGTTGCGCAACCTCGACCTGCTAGTCGTGCAGGACATCTTCCCCAGCGAAACTGCGCAGTTGGCGCACGTCATCTTGCCGGCGGCGTCATCGCTGGAAAAAGATGGGTCGTTCACCAACACAGAACGGCGCGTCCAGTTGCTCACGCCGGTGCTGCCGTCGCCGGGTGAAGCCTGGCCGGATTGGCAGATCACCGTGGAGATCGCTCGCCGCTTTGACGCGAAAATGGGCACCGAGCGTGACCCGGCGTACTGGCGCTACGCGTCACCGTCGGACATTTTCGACGAGGCGGCGACCGTGACGCCCATCTACCGGGGCATGAATTACGAGCGGCTGGCCGGGACGGGGATTCAGTGGCCGTGCCCGGACGCCGGTCACCCCGGTACACGCTACCTGCACACGGAGACGTTCGCGCGGGGCCGGGGTAAGTTCAACCCGGTGGAGGCCAGCGATCCCGCCGAAATGCCGGACGAGGACTACCCGCTGATTCTGAGCACCGGGCGCGTGTTGTATCACTATCACTCCGGCACCATGACCCGCCGCAGCGGGCCGCTGGACTGGCGCGAGCCGCGCGGGTACGTCGAAATTCACGCCGACGATGCCGCCGCTATCGACCTGCAAGATAACCACGCCGTCATCGTCGAAAGCCGCCGGGGCAGCGTGCGGACGCGGGCCAAGATCAGCCAGCGCGTGCCGCCGGGCACGGTCTTTCTGGCGTTTCATTGGCGCGAAGCACCCGCCAATATGCTGACCCAGGATTTTAAGCTCGACCCGGTCGCCAAGATTCCAGAGTACAAGGTGTGCGCGGTCCGCCTGGAGAATCCGCGCGCGAAACGATCCTCGTAACACGTTCCGGCGAACACGATCACGGCACAGGGGCGCTGGAAAACCCCCTGTGCCGTTTTTTTCGTCTCCCGTTCCGCGCGATCCCTGGACGGAGTCATCCTGCCTGTCAGTTGACCAGCTTGTACCCAATGCCCGGCACGGTCAGGACCAGCGTCGGATTGCCGGGTTCCAGCTCGACTTTTTCACGCAGCCGCCGGATGTTGACGGTCACTACCTGGTCGGTATCGGGCGTGTTTTCATAGCCCCATACCGCGTCCAGAATCTGCGCGCGGCTGAGCACTTGATTTGGGTGTTGGGCGAGATACGTCAGCAGGCGTAATTCGGTGGGCGAGATGTTGATCAACGTGTCGCCGCGCAGCACTTTGCCGCGTCCGCGATCAATGACCAGATCGCCCGCGTACAGCAAGTCGCTGTCGCCCAGCGCAAACTCGCCATACGTCCGGCGCAGGTGTGCCCGCACCCGCGAAAGCAGCTCGCGCAGGCTGAACGGCTTGGTCATGTAATCGTCCGCGCCCATTTCCAGCCCGATGACTTTGTCCATTTCGTCCGACTGCACGGTGAGCATGATCACCGGCTGGCGCACGCCAAGCTGCCGCATCTGGCGGCAAAAATCAAGCCCGGAGCCATCGGGCAGCCGCACGTCCAGCACAATCAGGTGCGGGTTGTGGTCACGCGCGAAGGCGACTCCGCTGTGCCCTTCGGCTTTCCAATGGACGCTGTACCCTTCGCGGACCAGTGCCGTTTGCAGGCTGCCCGCGATGCCGGGATCGTCCTCAATCAGCAAAATGTGGTACGTGGTCATGATGGCTCATTCTCAAGGCGCGGCAGCACGACCGTAAAACAGGTCCCGTCGCCGCTGGTAACTTCAATGTGTCCTTTGTGTTCGGTGACAATCGCTTTTGTGATCACCAGTCCCAGGCCGTTGCCGGGAAACGCCGCCGCGTTGCGCCCGCGATGGAAGCGGTGGAACAGCTTGGGAAGGTCCGCTTCGGGAATGCCGATGCCGGTGTCGTGCACCCACAGGCGCGCCATACCATCTTCGGCACGCAGCCCCAGCGTGACGTGCCCGTTCTGCGGGGTGAACTTGAGTGCGTTATCCAGCAGGTTGTCGAACACGCGCGTGATCTGCTCGGTGTTGGCCTCCACCATGACCGGTTCGGCGGGCAGGTCAACGATCAGGTTGATCGCGGCCTGTTCGGCGCGGGAGGCATAGCGTTCGTGCATGTGCCGGGCCAATGCCGTCAGGTCGACCGGATCGTGGTGCAGGGGGGCGGCGGGCGCTTCCAGCCAGGCCAGGGTCAGCAGGCTGCGCGTCAGGCGTTCCAGGCGAGTCAGTTCGGTCAGGGCCTGGTCGATGTCGGCTCCCGCTGTCCCAGGCAGCTCGTGAATGGTCATGAGTTCAAGATTGGTGCGCAGCGCCGTGAGCGGCGTGTTGATTTCGTGAGCGGCGTCAGCGACAAACTGCCGGAGCGTGTTGACCGTTGTCTCGACACGCTGCGCCATCGTGTTAAAGGTGTTGGCGAGCAGGCCAAATTCGTCACGACGTTTGAGCGCGACGCGCACGGTCAGATCGCCGTGCGCCATCTGGCGCGTAGCATCCGACAGGGCCAGCACCGGGCGGCTGATCGTGCGGCTGACCATGATCCCGGCCAGGGCCGCGATCAACACCGCGATCAGCCCGGCAACCGCGCCTTTTTCGGCCACGTCCCCGACGATTTCGTTGCCAAACGCCGGACCTTCTGACAGTTTCAGATACGCCAGCGGTTCGCCATCCGGCCCGTTGATGGGCGTGGTCACCTGTTCGCCGGACCGTTCGCCGGACAGGTCCTGATCGGCCATAAGCTGGCCAAACGGCCCGCGCCGCACAAAAAAGGGATAGTTGGGCGGCTCCTCGTATATGGTCATGCTGTCCGCTGGCGGCGGGTCCTCAGGTTTTCGATCCAGGCTGAGGTATGGCCCCGTCGAGACACCGCCCGCTGCTGCTTCGGGAGGTCGGGGCCAGTTCTCCCGGAGGAAATTCACATTAACCTGCGTTTGTTCGGCCACCGGGCCAGAATCGGCGATGACCTGCATGTCCTGGTCCAGAACCTGCACGCGTGCTTGCGCCAGGAACGACAGCATGTGAGCGGTCGACTCCATGTCTCCGGCGGCCAGCACGTCGTCGTACATAGGCCCCATCTGCCGCGCCAGCGACCGGCTGCTCACGTCCAGATACTCGCGCTCCTTCTGATTGTAGTAGGTGCTGAGCGTGAACAGCAGCAGGCCGCTCAACGCCGCTGCCGTCAGCAGCGCGATTCCGGCGTAGCTCAGTGGCAGCCGCCACCGAATGGAAGATGAGACAGCCAGAATTTTGTGCCGGAACCATGCCAGTTTCATCGGTCCTGCTCCTTGAGCATTGTTGACCTTTACACCCTATCCGCCCATTTTTCCGGGCGCTGTGTCCCGCGCCGCTGCGCGAGCACGTTACGGATAGATGCTTAGTGAATTGTACGTCTACTTGCTTATCCCAGCCGCCGCCGTAGGCGTGGGCGTGGACGATACGCCTTTGTAGAACGTCCAGGGACCGCCCTCCAGGCAGTCGATCTGCTGGAAGCCACGCCCCAACGGGTACACGTACCACGTATAGGTGCCTTCCAACGGCAGGTAGTCGGTGACGTTGATCGTCTCGTTCTGCCGCAGCTCGATCACGCGTTCGTAGATCGTGCCATCGGGCCGGTAGATTCGGATCAGGTTGATGGGCGCTGCCGGGCCGCGCCAGTTGAACGTGATGTTCCCATCGTTGGGCACCGTCATCGAGCCGTCGAAGGGCGTCATGGGTTCCCAGGGCACGCACTCGACTTCAGCCTGGTAGGGCTGCACCTCGCCCGGCACGTGCAGCACCTGCCCGATCACGATCAGGTTTTTATCGGTGATGCAGTTGCCGGCTGCCAGGTCGTCAACCCAGGTGCCGTAGCGTGACGCAATGGCGGACAGCGTGTCGTCAAACTGGACGGTGTACGTCAGCTTCCAGTCCGCGCGCGGTTCACAGCCGGGCGTTGTGGACGGCGTCGGCGTCTCGGCACCATGCAGCCCCGGAATCGACACGTCGATGTTGGCGGTTGGCACCGGCGTCTGGCTGGGCACCGGCGACGGGGTCGGGGTCGCGGTCGGTGGCTCGAGTGTCGGCGGCGGGAGCAGCGTCGCGGTGGCACTCGGCTGCGGCGTAACCGTTGCCAGGATCACCGACCGGCGTTGGGCACGCATTTCGGTTGGCGGTGCCACCGGTATATTTTGCGCTGATTCCGCCAGCGATGTATCGTCGGGGCCGGGCGTGTTGTGATAGGAAAACAGCGCCCCGACGCTGATCGAGCCGAGTACCAGGGCCACCGCCACAGTCAACTTTCCGATAGCTCTAAACATGCTTCATCCCTCCGGGGGGCTTCTTCTGATTCAGATGCAGGGGACCGTTTGACGAGTTTGCCATCTGACAGGTCATAAACCGTATCCACAAACTCCACGACCAATGGATCGTGAGAGACAATCACAAACGTCGTATTTTCCGCCGCCGCGATGCCGTGAAACAGCGCCAGGATGCGGCGCGTCGTCGTCATATCGACGCCGCTGGTCGGCTCGTCGGCCAGGATCAAGGGCGCTTGCAGGGCCAGCGCGCGCGCGATGGCGATCCGCTGGCGCTGGCCGCCGCTCAGTTCTTCGGGCATGTGATCGGCCCACGCGCTGAGACCCACCGCGTTTAACGCGGCGCGTGCCCGCCGCCGCCGCTCGAAATAACCCAAACGCGGCAGCCGCAGCGCGAGATCGATGTTTTCGATGGCGGAATAGGTCGGCAGCAACGTCGAGCTTTGAAAAATAAACCCGATCTGCGTCCGGCGCAGCCGGGCGCGGCGCCGATCACCCAGGCGGATGATATTCTGGCCGAGTACGTCCATGCTGCCGGCGTTGGGCCGGTCCAGCGCGCCGATCAGGTTGATCAGCGTGGTTTTGCCGCTGCCCGAAGGCCCGTACAGCGCGACCATCTCACCGACATGCACGTCCAGATCGATCCCGCACAGGACGTCCAGGCTGCCGAAGTGGCGCTCGACGCCGCGCACGCTGATACCCAACTCGTCTTTCACGATTGCGCCTCCTCTCCTTTGCGCCGGAAGCGCAAGATTCCGCGCCGCGTGTGCCCGTTCCTGTGGGGCAGGATGTCCTGCAGCACCAGGTCCGTATCGTCCTCGGCTTCGTGTTCGGGGCGCAGCAGCACGCCTTCGGGCCGGATTTCCACCGAGATTCGCGCCGCATCGTCAAGCTGTGAGCGTACGGCGGCGGGCAGTTGAATGCGGCCTTCACCGTCCAGCACCGGCGGCGCTTCCTGGGCGCTGTGCGTCAGGTCCTGGCCGAGCGCGCCATCGCGCAGCGTCAGCGTGCGGTCGGCATAGGCGGCCAACTGCATGTCGTGTGTCACCATCAGAATCGTCAGCCCGTACCGTTCGCGCAGGTCCGCCAGCAGTTCCATAACCTGGACCGCGCTCTGATGATCGAGCGCGCCGGTCGGCTCGTCGGCCAGCAGCAGTTGGGGGTGGTTCGCCAGCGCGACGGCGGTTGCCACGCGCTGCTGCTGCCCACCGGAAAGCTGGGTAGGCCGTTTGTGCGCGTGCTCCGTCATGCCGACTGCCTCGATCAGTTCTTTGGCGCGGCGGCGGCGCTCGCGCCAGCCGACCCCGGCCAGCATCATCGGCAGCATCACATTTCGCAGCGCGGAGCGGTGCGGCAGCAGGTTACGCCCGACGTTTTGCCACAGGAAGCCCACCTGGCACAGCCGGTAATCGGCCAGGGCGTGCCCCTTCAAGTCGACCAGGTCCAGGTTCCCGACCGTCAGGCGGCCTGCTGTGGGCGTATCCAACCCGCCGAGCAGGTTCAGCAGCGAGCTTTTGCCCGCGCCGCTCGGCCCGACAATCGCCACCATCTCGCCGCGCTGCATGGTGAAATCGATCCCGCGCAGCGCCACGATCTCGTGATCGCCCACCGTAAAGGCGCGCACAATGTTTTTGCAGGTGATGTACGCCGTTCCGTTGCCGTTGGTGGCCGCCATGCCGTGCCCCTTTCCATTACGGTGCAATGACCACATCCCCCTCGTTGACGCCGCTCACGATCTCGACACGCTCGTCTGTTTGCAGGCCCAACACGACATCGACCGTGCGCGGGCCGTCGGGCGTATCGAGTACGACAAAAGTCCGGTTCTGGAAGGTGCGGATCACGCTGGGCGGCAGCCACAAGACATTTTCGCGCACGTCGAGCGGCATCTCGACTTCGATCAACTGGTTATCGGTGGCGGTGGCGAGCGTCGCCGCAACGCGCGTCGTCTGGTCGGCGTCACGGCTGCTCAGCGGGATGCTGCGCACGATGCAGCCTACCGCTGTCGCGGGCTGGTTCATGATCTGGCACACGCCGGTCATGCCGACGCTGAGCTGGTTGGCATCGTTGATCGCCAGGGTGGCGATCACTTCTTTCGGCTCCGGCAGCCCGATCACGATCACCGTCGCGTATGCTTGAACGCTGTCGCCCGGCGCGATGGTCACTTCGAGGATCACGCCGTCGATGGGCGCAAAGAGCGACGAATTGGCGATTTTCTGCTGAATCTGGTCGATGTTGAGCTGGGCGGACTGCACGTTTTCATCGCTGACGCCGCCCGCCGCGCTGTCAAGCGCCCGCTGCAAATTGAGTTCGGCCTGGATGACCTGATTCTCCGATTGCTGCACCTGGTACTGGTAATTGTTGAAGTTCTGCGCCGACGAAAAATAGCTGTTCTGGGCACTCTTGAGTTGATCCTGCGCGCTGAGAAGCTGCTGGTAGGCGTTATCGACGGTTGACGCGGAATTCTCCGGGTGGCTGAGAGCTTCACGGTAACTGCGCTCGGCGTCCGCCAGCGATCGTTCCGCTGAATTAACTTGCAGGCGTGCTGAAGCGACACTCGTCCAGGGACTGCTGTTTTTCGTGTTTTCCAGCGAGAGGCGCGCGTTTGCCAGGCTGATCTCCGCGTTTTCGACGCTTTCGATGCCGCCGGTGGCGCTGGTATCGACGCTCGCCATCGCCGATTCAAGCTGGATGCGGGCGCTGGCGAGCTGGTTTTCCAGGTCGGTGATGTCGTAATCGGCCAGCAGGTCACCGGCGCTCACCGCGTCGCCGCGCTGCACGTTCACCTGCCGGATCGTGCCGCTGATCGGGAAGGACAACATCATCTGGTCGCGCGGCTGCCACCGCCCGGTGAACGAAAAGATGTCTTCGACGGTGCCGCGCTGGACGACATACGTCGGTTTGGCGGCGATCTCCGCCGTCGGCACGGGAGTCGAGGTGGGGGCCGATTGCGCGCGCGCCGCGCCGCCGTCGAGGGTTTCGCTTGCGGAGGAGCAGGCCGCCACGATCAGAGAAAGCAGAATCAATAGGATCAGTCCGTAACGCGTCATTGAGTCGTTCCTTGTGTTATGCATCGCCTAATTTCACCAACGCGGAAACTTGCTGGCGGCTGAGCAGCGCCGTCGTCATCACGGTGACGCCGAACAACATCGCCGCGAACAGCGAATACACCAGCGTGATATCGCCCCAGGCTACCCGCACCAGGTACGGGGGCAGGCCGCCGCTGAAATCCAACAGCGGCAGAAACAGCAGCGTGGTCGCCATGCCGATCACCGTCCCGCCCACGATCCCGCCCAGCGCCGCGATCCCCTGCGACGACAGCAGGTACGAGGCCACCGCGCCGCCGCCCAGGCCCATCGCGCGCAGCGATCCAAGCTGGACAGCCTGCGTGCGGAATGAGGCCGTGCTCTGGATGACGCTGCCGACCAGCGTCAGCAGGATCGCGGACACGAAGCCCACCGACAGAAAACCCAACACGCCGCGCCGCGTCGGGTCGGTCTGCGCAGCGTAGATCAACTGCGCCGGATCGAGCCACTTCAGCACCGGGAAGCCGAGGTCTTTTACCTGCGCGAGCACGGCGTCCCCATCTGCGCCGGGTTTCAGGCGCAGCCAGATGTCGTGCGGTAGTTCAGTGCCGACCAGTTCAAAGATCGGATCGATGTTCGTGATCGCAAAAAAGCCCTGGCGCGGATCGAGCGTGGGGAAATAATCGACCAGCCCGACAATTGGCACGCTGGTGCTGTACCACGTGTTCAGCGCCGAGATTTGCAGCGAGGCTTCTTGCCCGACCTGTAAGTTGTACTCCTCGGCGGCTTGCGCGTTTAAGAGGATGCCGGTCCGGTTCCCGGCCAACTCGTTGAACATGTCGGCGATTGGCTCTGGGGCGTAGTCCTGGCGGAAGTACGCGATAGCCGCCATCGACGCACGATCGACGCCCAACACGGTGCCCTGCGCGCGCTGCCCCGGCAGCACGATCTGCGCCTGGTAGCGGCCCACGCGTGACACGGCGTACACGTCCGGGATTTCCAGCAGGTTGCTGGCGGGCAGCGTGTTGTACCCGACGACGGTCAGCGTCGTGCCGCTGTCGGACGACGTGCCTTCTTCGGTCTGGGTCTCGCTGGCGACGACCAGCACGCGCTGCGCGCCGACGTCATATTCGATCACGTCTTGCAGGCTGCGATCCAGCGTGCTCGCCATCGACGCCGTGAACCCGATCAGGCTCAACGTGAAACACATCATCAACAGCGTGCCGCGATAGCGTCCAATCGAGCGGGTGAGCTCGCGCAGCGCCATCAACAGCGCGATGTTGCTGGTAATGCTCAACACGCGGGAGGCCAGGTTGAGCACAAACGGATACAGGCGCAGAAACAGCAGCGTAAAACCGAGCGAAAACAGCGTCGGCGCGATGAACACCAGCGGATCGCTGAACGGCTGCTGCGCGCCGGTAGAGAGGCCGCCATGCGCCCGCAGCGTGTAAAATACGTACCCGGCAGGCACCAGCAGCATCACGTCAAGATAGATGCGCTGCCACCACGCTTTGCCGGAGCGGGCCTGCGCCTGCTTGAACTGGTTGATCGATTGGCCGGTGGTGCGCCACGCCATGTACAGGCCGCTGCTGGCAGCCAGCAGGCCGGTTACCGCCCCGGCGATGAGCGCCTGCCGCGTATACACGATGTCGAGCGACGGCGTATCGGCGGTGAACGTCAAAAACGACGACGTGCGCCCGATCAACTGGACGACCGGCGGCGCGGCGATCAGGCCGATGCCCAGCGCCAGCCCGGCCAGGATCAACCACATCAACACGTGCAGGCCCAGCAGTTTGGGGCGGCTCATGCCCCGGCTGCTGAGCGTGACATCTTCCTGCTGCTGGCTGCTGACCAGCATACCCGCCAGCATCGTGACAAAATACAGGATCAGCCCGGCGACCGGCATGACGACGATCACCAACTGCTGCGTGAGCTGGTTTACTTTGCTGCTAAACGCTTTCAGCCCGTCTTCAGGCGAAAGGTCCAGGCGAATGCCCGGCAGCGCCGCCGTGACGATCCGCTGCCCGCTGACGATGCCATCCAACAGGCCGCCGACGTCCGACGTGCGCAGCGTGCTGCCGTCAAAGATGATGGTCCAGTCGGCTTCTTCGACCGGGGCCGTAAGACCGTCCATCGCGGTCCACAAATCGTCCCCTGTCATCAAAAAGACCTGGTCGAAAAACTTGGGAGTCAGAATCCACGAGGGATCGCTGGCGTCTACCGGACGCCACAACGCGACGATTTTCAGCGTGACCGGCTCCGGTGCGCCGGACCGGGTCGCGCTGAAGATGTCGCCCACTTCCAGGCCGGTTTGATACAGCATCGTTTCGGAAGCGAGCACCGGCAGGTACCCGGTCGCCCCCGCGTCGGTGACTTGATCCGGCGGCCACTGCCCGGCGGTGATCTGGATGTGATCGTCCATGCCGTCCAGCGTGCCGAGCGCGTAGGCCCCAAACGGGGCGGGGACGTCACCCTGGCGCGTGACGTTCCACGTACCGCCGCTGATGTAGCGCGCGGTGCTCGTGGTTGGCAGCCCAATCGCGTCTACGAAGTTATGCTCGATGACGGCGCTCGCCCGGTCCACGTCTGCCGGCGTGATCGCACCTTCCCAGCTCCCCAGGTAGCGGAAGCGAAAGGCATACGGCGGATCGGACAGGTTATCCGTCAACAGGTTGGTATTCACCGCGTCCACGTACAGCGTCAGGCTGAGCGCCAGCGTCGTCGCCGCCGACAGCCCGACCAGCGTCCAAAAAACAAGCACGCGGTGCTGCCATAACCGCTCGATGGCAAAAAGTACAGAGTCGATAAGTCGCTGCATAATGGTTTTTTCCACGTGCGATCAGGGGTAACTCGATCCCCTGATCGCACGGCGTGTGACGTGTAAGCGAATGTTACTGCCCGAATGTTGGATCGACGCTGGTCGCGCAGGTGCGAATCTGCTCGGCAGAAGCGCGGAACTGGTCCCCAAAGTCGGTGGCCGTGGTGTCCAGCGTGATACCTGCCGCGCACTCCATGTACGCCTGCGTGTACTGCTGTGCGTCGGCGAGTTCGACATCCAGATCGGCCCCGTTGTTCACGTAATTGTCAAACGCGCGCCGCAGCCAGTATTCCTGGATGAAGTTGAGCGCGCCCGCACCCCCCGCGCCGGACTGCATCGGGAACACGATCGTGTTCGGGGCGCGCATCAGGGCGTCCAACTGCTGGTATGCAGCGGCGATGTCCTGGCCCTGGGCCGCGACAACCGCCGGATCGTTGACCAGCGAGCGGCGCGCAGGCATGCCGGAGAATAGCTGCGGATTCTGCGCGACAGCGCTCAAGAACCGATAGGTCGCGTCGGGATTTTGGGCCGTCGCGCTGACGTACCCGGTCGTGATTTCGTACGCGATCACGCCGTACTGGCTGCCCTGCGGATAAGTGGTCAGGACCATCGTCGGCTGCGCCGCGCCGCCGGGCCGGAATGGGCCAAACCGCGCAAACTGGTTCAGGGTGTTGGTTGTGATAGCCGGGCTGCTGTCTGAAGTCACAATAACCGGTTCCTGGTCGCTGCTGTAGCTGATGTACCCATTCGCGGCCAGATCGAGCACCTGCCGGATCGCATCGACGGTGGCTGGATCGGTGAAGTTGATCGTTGTCGGCGTGGTGCGATAGTCGATGGGCAGGCCGCCAAATGCCGCGATCAACATCAGCAGGTACGACCCGCTGGGATCGTTCGGCACAAACGGCGTTGGGTCGGTGTCGTACGGCTTGAGCGTGTGCAGCGCATCGACGAAGGCATCCGCCGTCCAGCCGTTGAGCGGTTCCGGTACGCCTGCCTGGGCGAATTGCTGGGGATCGTACTCCAACATCTGCGGTTGGATCGCCAGCGGCAGCGCCCATGTTTTGTTGTCCTGCTGGAGCTGCGCCAGCGTGTTGCCGATCACGTCGTTGCGGTCAAAGGACAGGTCGGTGTCGATCAACGGGTCGAGATTCAGGATGGTACTGAGATCGCTGTCCGGCACGACGTTCGACGGCAGGATGATGCAGTCATAACTTTCGGCCAAAGTAGCCAGGTCGGTATTGCGGGCGATTTCCAGGTTCACCGCGCCGACTGCCGGTTCGCTGGCGACAAAATCGGCAATGACCTGGTCCCACTCATCCTGGTTCGATAAATTGTCGCCGCCGCGAAAGCCGCCACCAAACCCCTGGTTCACGGCGCACGTCAGCGCGATCTCGCCCGGCGCTAAGGTGGGGGCAGGTGTGGGCGGCGTGACATACAACGCCACCGTGCCAAGCCGCGCCTGGGCCGTTTGTGCATCGCTGACCGCCTGCGCTTCGACGGTTTGCAGCGCGCTGAGGGCATCCCCGCCGTTGGAGTCCATCTCGGTCACTGCCGCCGACAGGTACGACGCGTAACGCAGCTCAGCGACAGGAAGGCCCGCCGCCAGCCCCTGATCGATGACCGGCTGAATCTCGGTGGGAATCGTGCGATTACCGCCGAAACCGCCCGGTCCGCCGGGGCCACCGGGTGCGCCGCCGTTATTGTTGTTTCCGTTTTGAGACGTCACCCCAACCAGGCTGTTGCGCGCCGGGGAAGCGCTGAAATTGTTGGAGGCTAACGCGGGCTGGTCGGTGAGGAATTTCGCCAGTTCGTAAGCCATTTCGGGATACTGTGTCCCGGCGCTGACGGCGAAGCCCTGCACGCTCAACCCGGCGACGCCGCCCGGCAGCAGTGATGCGTACCGTGTTTCGGTCTGATCTTGATTCGGGCCAAACCCGCGCCCCGCATACCCGTTGATGCCTTCAACTCGCAGCGGAATCGCGGTATCCCGGCCACCACCTTGTGCCAGCACCACGCCATCCTGCCGCATCTGGTACCAGACCTCCAGAATGTGTTCGAGCGCCGGGTTCGACAGGTCCGGCGCGTTGGGTGTGGTCGCTGCGTCGTACAGACTCGCGCCCGCCAGCGCCCGCAAGAAAACGTCCTGGTTCGAGCCGCCCGACACCGTCGAGAAGCCCGGCGTGTCAACTGTGCCATCCGCGTTATACTGCGTCAACTGCTGCGCGGCGTAGGCGAAATCGTCAATCGTCCAGCGTTCGGTGGGATAGGCTAAACCCGCCGCGTCAAACGCCGCCGGATCATACGTCAGCACGATCACATCGGTGGACAGCGGCAGCGCCCAGATGCCGTTATCCCACTGGTAGGACTGCCACACTGCCGGGAAAAAATCGGCAGCATTCAGGGCCGGGTCGTTCATGACCAGCGGGGCCAGATCGAGATAGTACCCGGCCTGGGTGTCTGCTGTGGTCAGGCTGGACGAATCGATATACAACACATCCGCCGCGCTGACCGATTCCTCTGTGCTGTCCAATTGATCGTCAACTGTGCTGGAGCCACCACCAAACCCGAAGAATGTCGAT
This sequence comes from uncultured Anaerolineaceae bacterium, assembly GCA_964393335.1. Taxonomy (GTDB): domain Bacteria; phylum Chloroflexota; class Anaerolineae; order Aggregatilineales; family Aggregatilineaceae; genus CAYMTN01. The sequence goes on along the minus strand of CAYMTN010000032.1, from coordinate 7,893 downwards.
TCGGTGAACGTGATTTGCACGGTGACACCGGGGTGCTGTGACTCAAACTCGGCCAACACCTCCGGGGTGAGCGTGTTTTCCCACAGATTCGGTATGCTGACGATCAGCGGGATCGAGTTTTCAGCCTGGACGCGTGCCACCAGGGGAGGCAGCAGGCTGACCGCCAGCGCGACGGTTAGCCCCAGTGTCAAAAACTTTGAGAAAGTGCGACGACGATTCACAGATTTCCTCCTGAATACTTTCGGTGATTTTCGCCCAATGATCATGCGGTGAAATTACATTGCCCTTACAGTTGCATTACAGTCTTGAAATATGCGCAAAACGCAGCAAAAACCATGAAGGCGCGGGGTTTGTTCGCGCCTTCATGAGAGTGCCCATCCGGCCCGGCGTGGCCGCGCCCCGTGAGTTTATCCGGCGTCCCAGGTAAAGGCATACCCACCCGGCCCGGTGACCCACAGCACGCCGTAAGCGGAGTACCCCAGCGTCACGCCGTTTCCTTCAGCGATGACGGTATCCGTCCCGGCGGCCACCGCCGCCTGGATCGAACTCTCCGGGACGTACAGGGCCAGTTGTCCGGCATCGTTCCAATCGATGACCCACAGGCTGACGCCGCTGACCGCGTCGATGTAAAACGGGTTCCCGTCTTCGTCCCATGTCTGGACGCTGGTATAGTCGTCATAAACGGCGACGGTCTGCGTGATGTCGAACGCGTTGAGTCGCCCGTCACAGTAGTATGCAGACACCCAGGTGTCGGCATCTTCGTTGTAGATCGCCGGGCATTCCATCGCTGCGCGGGTGGGCGTGTTGCCGCTTTCCTGGCTGGCAAAAACATTCACCGCGCCAACGGCAAATACCAGCACGAACACGGACGTGATAAGCAGGATTTTCTTGAACATGTGATTTTCCTTTCGGTTGGTCGAACGGTTCGTTACCGTAAAGCTGAATACCAGGATCGCCCACCAGAATTACAGGCTGCTTACAGGTGCCGAACAGTCTTGTAAGGCTGGAAAAACAGGCCGCGCTCACACGCAGTTGCACCGGATTTTTTTCTTGTATAAGCTTAGGGCTATCTTAGTAAGCCGGGATTTGGGAGACAGAGATATGAGTCAATCGTGCGAGTACATCGACGGCTGTCCGATGTTCAAATATTTTCGTGCCATTGCAAAGAAAATCTACATGGAGTTGTATTGTGAGGGCGATTTCGAGACGTGCCAGCGCCGCCAGTTGCGCATCGCTGGCAAGCCGGTGCCCGGCAGTCTGCTGCCGTATGGCGGCCATCTGTGGAAAGAAGGGGACAGGCCGCCCGAATATTGGGAGGTTTGACTGTTCCCGTGCAGCAGTCGTTCGTTGATGGGGTCCTTCGATGCTCCAAAACAAACTGCCCTGGCGATCCATCACCAGGGCAGTTTTGCGTGTGGTTCAGGGGTGCGGGTTACGGCGAGTTCACGCTGATGTTCTGCCTGTAGGTATTGTTGCTCTCGTTACTTTCGCTGATTACGTTGCCGGTATCCACCCGGACCATCGTATTGATCGACGCGTACGGGCTGGGATACCCGGCGTAAGTGCAGGTCAGGATGCGCCCGCCGTGAGCGACCATCCCGTCAAGGTCCCACGAGCAGGCAGGCGACGGGTAATTCTCGCCGGGATACCACTCGATGTGGAAGCTGCCTGTTGCGGCGGCGTTGCCCTGGTTGTAGACGCCCACGCGCACGTTCACCGGCTGGCCCTTGGTCGGCGTCGATGGGCTGAGCGAGAACTCGCTGACGTACAGGTCCGCCTGACCGGCGGGCGGGACCGCCGTCGGGACAGCAGTCGGCACCGGGACAGCCGTCGGGGCCGCGACATTCATGACGCTAATGGCCTGCGCGTAGCTGTTGTTGCTCTCGTTGCTCTCGCTGATGACGTTGCCGGTATCTATCCGGACCAGCGTATTGATCGACGCGTACCAACTGGGGTAACCGGCATAGGTACAGGTCAGGATGCGCCCACCGTGAGCGACCATCCCGTCGAGGTCCCAGGCGCAGGCCGGTGACGGGTAGTTCTCGCCGGGATACCACTCGATGTGGAAGCTGCCTGTTGCGGCGGCGTTGCCCTGGTTGTAGACGCCCACCCGCACATTCACCGGCTGGCCCTGGGTCGGCGTGGCCGGATCGAGCGAAAACTCGCTGACGAACAGGTCCGGCTGGCCGGCAGGCGGCGGCGCGGCGCTGTCCGATACGCTGATGGCCTGCGCGTAGCTGTTGTTGCTCTCGTTGCTCTCGCTGATTACGTTGCCGGTATCTATCCGGACCAGCGTGTTGATCGACGCGTAAGGGCTGGGGTAACCGGCATAGGTGCAGGTCAGGATGCGCCCGCCATGCGCGACCATCCCGTCGAGGTCCCAGGCGCAGGCCGGTGACGGGTAGTTCTCGCCGGGATACCACTCGATGTGGAAGCTGCCTGTTGCGGCGGCGTTGCCCTGGTTGTAGACGCCCACGCGGACGTTCACGGCCTGACCCTTGATCGGCGTGGCCGGATCGAGTGAGAATTCGCTGACGAACAGGTCCGACTGACCGGCGGCAGGCGGTGCGGCGCTATCGGATACGCTGATCGGCTGCAAATAGATGTTGTTGCTTTCGTCGGTTTCCGCGATAGTGTTCCCTGTATCCACTTTGACCATCGTATTGATCGACGCGTACGGGCTGGGGTAACCCACATAGGTGCACGTCAGGATGCGTCCGCCGGTGGCGACCATCCCATCGAGATCCCATGCGCAAGCAGGGGAGGGGTAGTTTTCGCCGGGATACCACTCGATGTGGAAGCTGCCTGTTGCGGCAGCGTTGCCCTGGTTGTAAACGCCGACACGGACGTTTACCGTCTGGCCCTTGATCGGCGTGGCAGGGTCAAGCGAAAATTCGCTGACGAACAGGTCTGGCCCACCTGTGGCGGGCGGTGGTCCGCCTGGCCCGGCTGACGCGGCGATCGTATCCAGCGCCAGCGGCGGATTGCCGAACGCGGTGGCCCACACGAACGCGGCACTGCCACTCAGCGAGGGCGCGCTGTAGATCGGCCCTGACACCAGCCCGGTCGTTCCATCCAGGAAGTAAATGCCGTCCGACGTGTTGTAGACAAAGCCGGTTGGCACGCCGAAAATCTGCGCGGGCTGGTCGGCGAGCGGCACCAGCACGGCGGTTCCCACGCTAATCCAATAGACGACAGGTGGATCGCCGGTCGTGCGCCGGAAGAGCGCGATCGTCCCATCAGCCGCCCACAGCGGTTGGTAAAGCGTGCTCACGCCATCGGCAAAATACAACTGCGGGGCGGGGGTATCGCCAACCGAAGTCGGCAGCAGCAGCCCGATCGCGTTCGTGTCGGCGCTGCCCATCGGCGGCGGGGGACCGACCGGGTAGGTCGGGTCGTTGTATGCGAAAATGGCACGTCCATCCGGCAGCACGTCGAGGTCCTGTTCGGTGTAGATGCTGCTGACCAGTTCCTGCCCGACGCCGGGCACCCCGGCGGGATACCACGCAATGGCCCCGATCGGATCGGCCCCGTCGAAACCATCCAGGCGGATGTGAATTTGTTCTGCGCCGGTTATTCCGTTTTGTGCGGTCAGCACGACCTGCGGGATCACCGGGGCCGTCGCCAGGAACTCGCCGCCGACAAAACTGGCGATCTCGCTGCCGTTGCTGCGCAGTTCATCCACCGGGCCGCCGGTCGTCATGTCGAACAGGATCACGCGCCACGCACGCGGCGCGGTCGCCGCATTGGCGAACCCAATCGCGATGTGGTTGTTAGCGGCTGACGAATAACGCCCGCCCAGGTAAGCGAACTCGTTGACTTCGGTCTGGTGAGTGGCCAGCCACGTGCCGCTTTGCAGGTCATAAAAACCGAGGCCCTGCCGCCCGCTGGCAAGCGGCGCGATCTCCACCAGGGTGCGGCCATCCTGCGAGATGTGCAGCGGTCGATACCCGCACGGCGTTCCGGCAGCTTCGCCGGGCAGCACCGGGCGCGGGATGGCTGCAAATTCGCCGGACGGGCTGATCCAGTGCAGCGTATCGTTGCACTGGTCGTGGATCACCAGCCACCACGCCGCAGCGGGCAGCGCTTCGCCCGTTCGCATGGGGGCTGGTGAGGGTGCGGCGATCACAACCGCCGGCAGCAGCGCCAGCATCACGCCGATTAGAATCAGACTCAGGTAACGCGTGGTTTTCATGGTGATACCTTTCTCCGTGATCCAGCGTAGTATCGCCGGATGTGTTATGTTCCGGGGCGGCGGCGATGAGGCGGTTATGAGGAACGACTGACCCGATGTGATGAGGATTGATCGCAGTATAACACAGCCCTGCGCTGAGGATAGCGTTTTTTAGAGGTTTTTGGCGGTTCTTAGCAAGTGTTTACGAGGCTGTGACCGGCTACCCGGCCCCGGCAGGCGCTGCGCGCTGGAACTGGCTCGTGTACAGCGCGTGGTAAAAGCCGCCCTGCGCGAGCAGTTCGTCGTGCGTGCCGCGTTCGATGATGCGGTGGTCGTGGATCACCAGCACCAGGTCGGCGTTGCGGATCGTGCTCAGCCGGTGGGCAATGACAAACGCCGTCCGTCCTTCCAGCAGGCGCAGCAGGGCCTGTTGGATGTGGATCTCCGTGCGCGTATCGACGCTGCTGGTTGCTTCGTCCAGGATCAAAATGCGCGGATCGGCCAGCACGGCGCGTGCGATGGCTAACAACTGGCGCTGCCCTTCGCTGAAGTTGTGGCCCTGTTCGGAAACCTGCATGTGGTACCCCTGGGGCAGGTGCCGGATGAAGCGGTCGGCGTTTGCCAGCCGCGCGGCAGCCATCACCTCGTCGTCGGTGGCATCCAGCCGCCCATACCGGATGTTTTCCATCACCGTTCCCGAAAACAGGAACGTGTCTTGCAGGACGATGCCCAACTGCTGGCGGATGGATGCCTGCTGCACGGAACGCACGTCGAGACCGTCAATCGTGATCGCGCCTTCGTTCACGTCGTAGAAGCGGCTCAACAGATTCACAATGGTCGTTTTTCCGGCCCCGGTTGGCCCCACCAGGGCTACCGTCTGGCCGGGCTGCACGTCCAGGTTGACGTCGATCAAAACGGGTTTTCCGGGTTCGTAGGCAAAACTCACGTGGTCAAAACGTACCGCGCCCTGTGTCTTGGGCAGCGGGAGCGCGCCCGGCGCATCCTCGACAGACGGCGCTGCCTCCAGCACGGCGAAAATACGCTCGGCACCGGCCAGCGCCGACTGTAACTGGTTGTAGAGCATGGCAATCGCGCGCATCGGCCTGAAAAAGTTTCGGATATAAACGACGAAGGTCGCAATCACGCCCACCTGCACGTGACCTTTCACCGCCAGCCAGCCGCCCAACAGCGCCGTGACGGCAATCGTCAGGATGTTCATGGTGGAAAACATCGGTCCCAGGGCGGCGGTGATAATTTCTGCCCTGGTGCCTGCCTGTCGGTAGGCGGTGTTCGCCACGACAAACTGCTTGAAGGAATCTTGCTCGCGTGCAAACGCCTTGATCACACGAACCCCGGCGATATTTTCTTCCATCACGCTGTTGAGCAGGCCGAGGTTAAACTGCACGCTGCGAAATGCGTTGCGGCTGTACTGGGTGATCTTGCCGGTGATGTACAGCATCAGCAGCATGATCAGCAGCGTGCCGAGCGCGAGCTGCCAGTTCAAGACGAACATGGCGACCATGATGCCGCCCAGCAGCAGAATATTCGTGCTGAACTCGACCAGGCCGTTCGACAGCGCCTGGTTGATCGCGTCCGTGTCGTTGGAGACGCGGCTCATCAGGTCCCCGACCCGGTGGTGATCATGGTAGGCCATCGACAACATTTGGAGATGGCTGAACAACCGGGTGCGCAAACTGGCGACAAACTGCTGCCCAATCGTGACCATGATCACGCCCTGCACAGCCCCGGCGACCCCGCTGCCCACGTAGACGGCCAGCATCAGCTCCACGATACGGACCAACCCCTGCCGGTCGCCCGTCGAGATGTACTTATCAATCGCCATGCCGAGCAAAATCGGCCCGGCCAATGAGGCCAGCGTGCCGAGCACAGCCAGCACCACGACAACCGCCAGCTTTCGCCAGAATGGCCGCAAAAAGCCGAACAGCCGCCGCACGGTAGTGCGGACATCGGCGGCACTCTCGCCGGTTAAGTTGTGCCCGCCTCCATAGCCTAAACGGAGACGTGGGGGTTGTGAGCTTTGACTCGCCATGATGGTTTCTCGTTACAGGTCAATCAGGCCATTCCAGAAAATAATTCACCCGCCGGGTCGTCTATTCCCGGCGAAAGATCGCTTATTTTCATGGCGCAGCCTTACACGGTTTCGGTGCCAAATTGCGAGCGGTAAATCTCCTGGTAGACCGGGCTGTCGCGCAGCAGCTCCGCATGGGTACCCTGAGCGACGATGTGCCCGCCTTCCAGGATGATGATCTGGTCCGCATTCAGCACGCTGTTGATCCGCTGGGCGACGATGAACGTCGTCATACCGGCCAGCCCGTCTAGCGCTTCCTGGATCATGATTTCCGTCGTCAGATCAACCGCGCTCGTGCTGTCGTCCAGGATCAAGATGCCCGGCGCGGTCAGCAGGGCGCGCGCAATCGCCAGGCGCTGCTTCTGCCCGCCGGAAAGGTTCGCGCCGCGTGCTTCCACGATGCTGTCATACCCATCCGGCATGGACATGATGAAGTCGTGCGCCTGGGCGGCCCTGGCCGCGGCCATCACGTCGTTCAGAGATGCATCCGGCCTGCCGTAAGCGATGTTTTCGCGGACCGTGCCGCTGAACAGGGTCGTCGTCTGCGGCACCAGCCCAATCGACGAACGCAGCGCCTCCGGTGCCCAGTCGCGCACGTCGACCCCATCGATCACAATCCGCCCGTGTGTCACGTCATAAAACCGCGAGATCAGGTTCACCAACGTGGTTTTGCCGGAACCTGTCACGCCGAGCATGGCCACGCGCTGCCCCGGCTGCACCTCGAAGCTGATGCCGTCGAGTACGTCTTCCCGCCCGTTATGAGCGCCGTTGCCGGCTGGTGTTGCGCCATTGTAGCGGAACGATACGTTCTCGAAGACCACGTGCCCGCGCATGGAACCGGGCATGTAGGGGTTTTGTACCGGCTGGATCAAAGACGGCGTATCCATCAGTTCCAGCACGCGCACCGCCGACGCTTCCGCGCGGGATGCCATGTTCAACATGTTACCCAGCAGCAGCAGCGGCGTCATGCCGATCATCAGGTAGTTGTTGAAGGCGACCAGTTCACCGATCGTCAACCGCCCGCTGATCACGTCTGATCCGCCGAACCAGATCACCGCGACGATCCCGCCATTGGTCAGCAGGGTCAGCGTGGGCATGACCAGCGCCAGAAGCTGCCCGACCTTAATATTCTGATCGGTGTAGTCGATATTATGGTCTTCAAAGTGTGTGATCTCGAATGTCTCGCGCACAAACGCCTTGACCACGCGTATCCCTGCCAGGTTTTCCTGCACGACGGTGTTCAACGCCGCCAGTTTTTGCTGGACGACGACGAACAGCGGCTGCGCCAGGTGCATGAAAATCCAGATGATGACGCCCGCTACTCCCAGGCAGCCGAACATGATCAGGGACAACCGTAAATCGGTGACCATGATCATGATCACGCTGCCGATAATCATCAGCAGCGCGCGCAGCATCAACGACAGCCCGTTGCTCGAAAACATGCGGATGATGTCGATGTCGCTGGAAATGCGCGTCATCAGGCTGCCGGTCTGCATCTGGTCGAGCGTCGAAAACGAGAATGACTGGATATGACTGAACAGATCGTTCCGCATGTCAAACGCCATGCCCTGCGAGAACGTCGCGCGGCAGACGCCCTGGCCCAGCGCGGCGACCGCGCCGACCACCGCCG
>CAYMTN010000031.1:0-34480 GCA_964393335.1 uncultured Anaerolineaceae bacterium | reverse complement strand
TGATTGTTCTTCCGCGATTTCCGTTTTTACCACTTGACAATCTAAAGACGTTTCGCTGCGGCCTCTGTGTTCTCAGCGGTGAGATCGTCGCTTGCATGATTCGGCTCTATCCCGCGCATCCGTCTTGACAGGCACTCGCTTCAGCGGTATCGTATCACTAGACTGACCGGTCAGTCTAGACCGGCCAGTCGAGCGTTTGCACAGAGGAGGAGCGAGGTAGCATGTCCAGACAGTTTTATGGAGTCAGCAGCCTGGCGCTGCTGGGCGTCGGGGCGGTGCTGGCCGCCATCGCCATGTTTCACGCGTCGGTCGTGTTGGGAATCGTGTACCTGGTGATCTGCGTGGCCGCGCCGAACGCGCTCGTCCGTGCGTTTTGCGCCAAGTGCTCGTGCAAAGCCCACTGCGGGCACATCTTTCCCGGCAGGGCCGCGCAGCGCTATGCTCGTCCGGCTGGCCCATATACGGCGGCGGAGTGGGCGACGCTGGCCGTCACGGCGCTGGCCTGGATAGGCTTGCCGCAGGTCTGGTTGTGGCAGTTGCCGGGTTTGTTCGTGGCCTACTGGCTGCTGACCGGCGTGGCCCTGGTCGAAATCCGGCTGGTGATGTGCCGGAACTGCAGCAACGTATTTTGCCCGCTGCGCGATCAAGCCCACCACGCGGGATAAGGCTGCATCTGACCTCACCGGGCATCTCTCGACGCCGCCGGGAGATGCCCGGCAGGTAGGATTTTAGTACTATTTTGCCGGAATCGTGCCCACGTTCCCTTTACACTTAAGGAAGTATTGTTATACAATTAACGATACAGGTCAGGTTTATCAGGGGCGCTGGGCACATGGCTACGGTATTGGTTCTGGAAGACGATCCCGATCTTCTTAATTTATACACGCGTGCGCTGCGGTTTCGCGGGCATGATGTTCATTTCACATCGTCGGCAGAGGGCGCTATCACCATGCTGACACAGGGCGCGTTTGACCCTGACATCGCCGTGCTGGACATGTCGATGCCGGGTCTGCCGGGGTCGGCGGTCGTGCAGCACATTCGCGGCGACAGCCACTATCACCACATGCCGATCATTGTGATTAGCTGCAACGAGGATTTTCGCAAAGAACTGCACGAGTCCGACGTGACATTCATGATCAAGCCGATCAATATCCGCGATTTGTACAACGCGGTCGCCAAATTTGCGATGTGAATGTGCCGGAGTCGCCGGTCGCTATCGCCACAGTGAGTCACCGTCCGTTTTTTATCAGATCGGGTGACTTCCCACATTCTCTCCACCGCACCGCAGCCGCCCAATCGGGTCCCGGCTGCGGTGTTTTTTTGGTGCAGGCCGACAGCGCCGGTGCTAGTCCCCGGCTGGCAGGTCGGCGAATAACTCGTGAATGTTCCCATCGGGATCGGCAAAACAGGCGGTGCGCTGGTTCCAGGGCATGTTGGCGGGTGCCATCACCGGAACCGCCCCCTTGCCGACGAGCGCCTCATACGCCGTATCGACGTCAGCGGGTGACTCGCACGGGAACGCCAGCTCAAATGACTGGCCGCGCGCCGGTTCGCTGAACGACGGGTGCCCGACGAACTGGGCCAGGACCGAGCGGGCGCAGATCGCAAACCGCACGCCTTCGTGCGCAAACTCGACGTAACCGGGATTGGCCTCGTCCACCTCCCCCTGCGGCTGAAACCCCAGCACATCGCGGTAAAAACGCACCATCGCGGCGGGGTTGGCGGTCAAGATCGTGATCAACGCGATTTGAGATTTCATTGTTCCTCCAGTCATCAGTCGAAACTAACCGGCCAGTCGGCCTGGTGCGGCGGCAGCCCGATCCCAATCGCCCACGCGCGCACCTGCTCGTTTTGCGCGTGAGTCGTGATGCGGAACACGTCCTCTTGAAAAACGAGCACGGTCAGGCGTTCGTCGGGATACTGCACGTCAACGTAATTGCAGCGCGCGTTGAAGGCGGGCCGGACCAGCGCAGCGAACGTATCCAGCCGGGCCAGCGGCACCGCCGCGCGGATATGCGCGGTCCCCGGTTCCGGTTCGACGGCAAATCCATGATCGGCCAGCGTCTGTTTCACGACCTCAAATTCCTCGAACGTCCAGTCGAGCAGATACGCATTCAGATGCACGGAATCCCCCTCCTTTTGCGCCCTCGAAATTTGCGTATACAGAACATATGTGCTATATTTGGAGTATACCGATTTTGTTTTCAGAGCGCAACTTTTCACAAGGAGCTGACCGCATGGACAAACGATCGATCGTGCACATCGAAATCCCCGCCGCCAACCGCGAAACCGGGGCCGACTTTTACGCCAGGCTGTTCGGCTGGGAATTCGAACACACCACCGAACCCGCCCCGTACACCATGATCAGCACCGGCAGCGTGGGCGTCGGCATGCCGGATACGAGCGAGACGTACCGGGCCGGTGACGTGATCCTGTACGTCGACAGCGACGACGTCGCCGCCGACCTGAAGCAGATCGAAGCGCTGGGCGGCAAGCGGCTCAGCGAACCGTTCAAAATCGGGGAGTTCGGCGAAATGGCGTTTTTCGCCGATCCGACCGGGAACAAACTCGCGCTGTGGAAATCATTGCAGGACATGCCGTAACGGGCGTTCGAATCACGAATCAACAGGGCGCGATCACATACGCGCCCTGTTGATTCGCCGGTGCAAAAGGAAGTGCTGCGCCGCCGCGTGTTTACTGTTCCGGCACGGTGACCGGCGCAAACGCAGGCTGGCCGGAATAAGCCACCAGGCGCGCCGTCGAACTGCCCGCCGGCAGCCAGTACAACACCGGGCCGGGCCATGCTTCGTGCGCGGTGAGGCTGTCCCCGCCGGAGCGGAACACCTCGGCCAGCGGCAGGCTGCTGGGCACCACGCTGAATAACAGACCGCTGCCATCCGGGGCCGGGGCGATCCGCCCGATACCGCGTCCCTGCCCCTGCCAGATCACGCTTTCGTTGTCGCTGGTGAGATCGAGCCTGACCAGCGCGAGATCGTAGACGCCCAACGTCACCGGCCACATGCCAAAAAAGCCCTCGCCGCGCGCCGCGTCGCCGGGATCGTCCAGCGTCACGCTGTCAGTGAGCGCAGCCGTCGCAAAATAGAGCGTCTGCCCATCCGGCCCCCAGGCCAACCGCTCCGCACCCGCCCCCAGGGACAGGTTCGCGCGCTGCCACTGCACAAAATCCAGCAGCGCCAACCCTTGATCCGCGCGCGCCATGAACTGCAAATGGTCCGGCGACAGCGCCCCACCAGCCAGATCGCCGCCCAACTCGACCAGCGATCCATCCGCCACCAGGAGCACACCCAGGCCGCCATCGCAGCGCGTCGAAACCAGAAAACGGTCCTCCGGCAGCCACGCCAGCACCAGCGTCTGCACCGCTTCCAGGTCATAGGCCGCGTCAGCCGGATCGGCGCTCGCGGCTGGACAATCGCCGCCGAACGAAAACGTCGCCATCTGCTGCGCATCACCGCCGGTCACCGGCACGGTGTGGATCGCCAGCAGCGCCGCGCCGTCCGCGTCCCGCTCGCCGCTGTCGACCACATACGCCACCTGCGAGCTGTCCAGGTTCCACGCGGGCGGGAATCGCGGATCGACACCTTCGGCCACGCGGCGCGGCGAGCGCCCTTCGACCGTGTTGAGCACGTTAAGCTGCGCGTTGGTCACGTCGATGAACGACAGGTACAGCCCGTCCGGCGAAAACGCCAGATAGCGCCGCTCGAAAGTCGGCACCGAGGTGACCGTGCGGCCCGGCACGTCGTTGAGCGTGCCGAGGAACACGTCACCCACGAATACGTGCGCCAGCGGCAGTGCGGGCAGATCGGCAGGCGCGGCGGTGGCCTGATCCGCCCCGCTCGCGGAGTCACCCTCGCCGCTGCCTTCCGGCGACGTTTCGCCGCCGGGCGCAGCCACCGTACCGGCGGGGCCAAACAGGTTGAGCATATCGGTAAACAACAGGTCCCACTGGGCGAACGAGTCGGCGGGTGCCCACTGCTCGACGCGGTAGGCGCTGCCGTACTCGACAAACGCCGACACCCGCCAGCCGCGCGAGTCATTGTCACACACCAGATCATACGTGGTGGAGCGCCCAAACACCCCGACCGGAATCCGCCCCGCCGAGGATTCGGATACGCCGATTTCTGCGATCTGCTGGTCCAGCAACTGGTCCGCCGTCACGCCGTTGGCGACGCGCCCCATCACGACCACGCGCATCCCCGGCTGATCGCACGTGATATCCGGCGACGGCGCGAATAACACGTCGCCGCCTGTGCGCGGAAAGACCAGCCACGACTCCGGCACCAGGATGGTGAATATGGTTGAGGTGTAGGCTGTCAGGCTCTCATCCGGCGCGGTATTGGACGAGCGGCACAACACCGCCGGAGTCCCGGTCAGGCCGCTGTGGACCTCGTACAGCACCCGGTTGTCATAGAGAAACGTCCAACTGTAGCCGTTTACCAGGCCGGGTGTGTACGTCTCGCCGGGGACCGGGCAGCCCAGGCTTGAATCCTCCCAGCTTGTGCCCGCGTAGGTATATTCGACCAGAATCAGGCCGGGTTTGCCCAGTTCTTCCAGCAGCCACTGTTGCACGACGGCCCGCGCATTGTCTACATCCGTCTGCGCCCCGGCAGGCTGGACGCTGCCCACCAGCACGCCGATCACGATCACCACCCACCACCACCGGCTCACACCCCTGCAACGACCAGACATCATAACTCCTGCGCTGTTTCAAGAATCGAGTTCATTTCCGGGGGGAAAGCATACCGCCAAGTGGGGATCGTGTCCAGCAGGGAACCGGCGCGGGCAGGGGCGATCACGTCAATCCGCGACGTCCAGGCCGAGCGCGTAATCACCGCGCGGGCCGTTGGGCCGCCCGATGATCACCAGCGAAAACAGGCCGGTTTCTTTGACCTGGTACACCAGCGACACCGTCCCGCTGTTATATTCACCGGCCCCGGTGGCAAGCCAGTGCTCGCCGGAATCCCACAGTTCCATCACGTAATGCGCATCCCCCGCCACCGTGAACTGGAGCAGCGCGTAGACTTCCTGGCCGCGCCGCGCGCTAAACGAGTACATGTGCGCTTCGTCTGTTTTCAGATCGCCGACCATCGGTTTTTGGCCGACCACCGCGCCTTGCTGCTTCGTCACCGGAATCGGGTAGGGATGGTACGGGTCACCGCCGGGGATGGTGCCGAAATTGCCCTGCTCCGGTTCAATACCAATCGCCGCGCTGATCTCGTCCACCGCGTCGTTGAGGTAGGTCAGGCCCGCCAGACTGCTGATCAACGCCAGCCCGGCAAACGAAAAACTCAGGCAGCCGAACACCAGGATCACGTTCCACACCCAGCGGTTGCGCCCCAGCGGGCGATCAGCATCGGGCCGTTTGTGCGATCCGGGTGGCGGCATCGGCAGTTCTTTCGCCAGCGTCTCGATGTCGTCGGGATTTTGCGCGTTCAGCCGGTCCAACAACACGCGCGCCGGGCCGTGGTCGGGATTCAGCCGCAGCACCTGGGCCAGCGCCAGCCGCCGGTCGGTCGAAGTCGCGGCAGCGTAGGCGGCCAGCCACCACGCATCGATCAACCCCGGCTGCGCGGCCAGCACCGGCTTGATGAGTGCGCGCGCGGAATCAAGCTCTCCAGTTTTGATCAGGCGGTAGGCATCCTGCAAGGTCTGTCGTGTTGGCGAATCCATGTCTCACTCCACAAACAGATCGGCCAGCCCGTAGAACGACCCGACCGCGTAATCTGTCTCGACGGCGGGATCGTCCGGCAAAAAAGCCACCGTCAGCAGTCCCACGTCGGCAGCGTGGACCAGTTCGTTCGTATCGTGCCCCACGTACACCGTTTCGCCCGGCTCGGCCTCAAGCTGGCGCAGCGCCAGGTGAAAGATCGCCGCGTCGCTGGTCGTGACACCCGCATCCGGCGACACGACAAACGCGCTCCACAGGCCCGGCGACACGCCGCGTGCGGCCAGCCACGCGATTTTTTGCCCGGCTGCGTGCGGCGTTTCCGACACGGTGCCCAGCCGGTACCCGGCCTCTTGCAGCACGGTCAGCGTTTCGCACACGCCGGGGAACAACATGATCTCGGCGGCGTCGCGCGCCAGCGCGTCACGCCCGGCAGCAAACAGCGCCGGATCGTCCAGGCCGTTGACGCGCAAAATCGCGTCGTAATAGTCATCGCGGGAGATACGCCCGGTCTGCACGTCGAACCGCGCAGCGCGCAGAGCGCGTTCCGCCACCGAGCGGTGGCGCAGCTCCAGCCCGTGCTGCGCCAAAAACGCCGCCAGGTGATGGTCGTGGCGGGGCCGGTCGTACAGCACCCCTTCGGTGTCGAAGAGAATCGCCTGAATTTCCCTCATCGGTGCTTTCGTGTGGATAGTAGCCGCCTGTGCCCCAGTATAGCATGGAGCGCTCGATTAGACTTCCAGTTAGCCTCACCCCTGGCCGAATGGCGGCTCCATCCAATGGAGAGGGGACTTAGGGGTGAGGCTGGTATGCCGGGGTACTCAAACTTGAGTTATCTATGCAGCGATCAATAGATTTCCGGTCAAAACGGTACGCACGCATCAATACCGCTACGACGCGGACTGGTCCGAATCGATCAGCAGCGTATAATCGCCGCCGCTTTGGCTGGCCCAGGTGCGTACCTCGATGCGGTACGTGCCGTCTTCCGGCAGGGTCAAGCCGGTGATGCGCGAGTTCGTCAGGCCGCGATCCATGTCGTCGTTGGCCGCCAGCAGCGATCCATCGGGGGCATACACCGCCAGCACCGTGTCCATCAAGTTGTATTCCGTGCGCTGTTCGCCGGTGGCCCGGTCGGCGGGACGGTCGGCCAGCGCGTCGATGGTGAGCACCTCGCCCGCCTGCCCGTCGTAGGCCCACACATTCGCCGACCCGATCGCAAACGTGCCCCGGCTCGCGCCGCGCGTGGCGGCCTGCGGCTCGACACCCGCCGTCGGCGGCGTGATGGCGTCCTCACGGTTGAAGAAGAACACCTCCGGGTGTTCGAGCGAGGGACCATCGAGCAGCGGCACGACCTGCCCGCGCACGTATTTGTCCATGAAGGCCAGCGCATACTCGCGGTAATCCATCAGCGCGATCTGGGCCGCGCCGGTCCCTTCGGGGGGCGGCCCATCAAACACCGCCGGAATCCAGAAAGCCGCATCGGCGAAGCTCATGTGCTGCGTGCGCGGGATCATCAGCACGTAATAATCCGACGCCAGCGCTTCGAGGTTATGCTGGAACGCGGCGATCAGGTCGTTGACGCCGTTATCGGCCAACATGCGCATGTACGGCTTGTCGAATGACAGTTCCACCGCCGCCGAGTACCCGCCGTCCAGGTTGAGGACCGCCGCGCAGCGATCGTCGTGCAGGCACACTTCCGACACGGTCCGCGCGCCTTGCGAATGGCCGATCAGGCCCATGCCATGCTCTAGCGCCAGGTGACCGGCGAATCGCCCCGCCGGGTCGCCGCCGTTCAGCGCCTCGATCTGGTCCATCACGAAGCTAACATCCGGCACCCAGACCTGCCTGAATTCCGCCTCGTACACATCGACCGGCGACCACAGCGTATCCAGCCGGTCATACGACAGCGGCTCGATGATACGCCCGTCCGGGAACACGGTCAGCGTCGTGACGTACGGATGCGACGGGCTGAAGACGACATATCCCTGGCTGGCCAGTTCTTCGATCATGACCGTGTACTGGCGCGGGGCCGCGCTGAAGCCAGGGTCCAGGATCACAACCGGGTACGCGGCCTGATTATCCGCCAGCGGCGCATCGACAAACGCGTTGGCCTGGAACACCTGCAAGCGGCCTTCCGGCGCGGTGTATATCTGGGTCCACAGGTCGGCCATCGGCTTTTCCAGGTACACGCCGTACTCCGCCCCGGCTTCCGGTGCTGCCGGATACCAGACCTCGACCAGCAGCTCGCGCCGGTCGTTCGGATCGGCGGTGTGGACCTCGCCGCGCGACTCGTCCACCCACTGAAACTGCGTGCGCCCCACCGGGTACGGGCCGGACGGCGAAAACAAATGCGGCGCGCGGTCGTCTTGCGCCCGGACGTGCGCCGGTACCAGACTCGCCACCAGCACGATCAACAATCCAACAGCCACGCCTCGTTTGAACGATGTCAGCATCCTCGATTCCCTTTCTGTGATGAAGCCCGTGAGTGTACTGTTTTATACGCACGCAGGCGCACGATCTGGCGTTTCGCAGCAGACGCGCCCGGCCCGGTCCACCAGCCCCGGTCATGGTTGACAATTCCGCCCAATGTCACTACAATTTCGCCCCGACAATTGAGAATTATTCTCAATAACGAACCATCGAAGACATTCATGGAGGCCCATTTATGGCTGCATCCTTGCTGCTTACGTTTCGTGAAGGGCTGGAAGCCGCGCTCGTCGTCGGTATCATTCTAAGCTACCTGTCGCAGATCGGCCATGCCGACCGCCGGGCGTGGGTGTGGGCCGCCGTTGGCGCGGCGACCGCGCTCAGTTTTGGCCTGGCGCTCGGCTTGCAGATCATCGGCGCGGAACTCGAAGGACAGGCCGAGTATATTTTTGAAGGCGTGGCGATGCTGCTGGCCGTCGTCGTGCTGACCTGGATGGTGTTCTGGATGCGCTACCAGGCCCGCGCCATCAAAGGATCGCTCGAAGCCGAGGTGCGGGTCGCCGTGCGGCAGCGGCACAATTGGGCGCTGTTCAGCATGGCGTTTCTGGCCGTCTTCCGCGAAGGTGTCGAAACGGCGCTGTTTCTGACGGCGGCCAGCCTGGTCAGCGGCGGTGTCACCACCTGGAACGGCGGCGTGATCGGGCTGGCATGTGCAGCCGCCGCCGGGTGGGCGATCTACACCAGCGCCGCGCGGCTGAACGTGCGCCGCTTCTTCGACGTGACCAGCGTGCTGCTTCTAGCCTTCGCCGCCGGGCTGCTCGCGCACGGCATTCACGAGCTGCAAGAGGCGGGCTGGCTGCCGGTCGTGATCGAACACGTGTGGGACCTCAAACCGGTGCTGGATGACGGATCGACGGCAGGCAGCCTGCTGCGCACCCTGGCCGGGTACAACGATAACCCGGCCCTGATCGAAGTGATCGGTTACCTGGCGTATTGGGTCACGGCGCTGGGATCGGCCAACTGGTGGACCAACCACCGCACCGCCAGCCGCACCGCCGCGTCGAACGTCTGATATCGCCCCCATGGACCAGCCATCGCGCCCCGGCGTGATGGCTGTTTCCGCTCCCCCAAAAGGACTATTGCCCTGGCCTACCACCCACTATAAGCTTGAGGTATTAGTCTGGATTTTTTCAGGGCGCTAACTGGGCTATAATGCTCGTAGTGCCATCCCATAAAAAGGGGAGCAAGCCATGAAATCGTTGATAATCCGTTTAAGTCTGATCGTGATTGTGCTGTTGGCCGGTTCGACGGCGCTCGCGCAGGATGATGCGCCGGTCACGCCAGTCCGGGGAGCGATCAACATCATCGTGCCGGAGGTGTATTCCACAGCCGCCGATGGCACCGAAACGCGGCTGATCGCCCCGTCGATATTTGATCCGGGTGATACGCTGCGCACCGATGCCGAGGGCGTCGCGCTGATTACGTGGTTCTACGACGGCACCGAAACCGTCCTGGGCCAGAATTCCAGCCTGACGTTGAACAGCTTCAGCGGCGAACCGGATGCCGATTTCACGATCGAGATCGAGTTGCACGAGGGATATCTGGTAACCGGGTTGGGCGGTGTGGCCGCCGACCTCGCGCAGAATGCATCGTGGACGCTGGTCACGCCGGCCTTTTCCGTGCGCCTGCTGCGCGGCCAGTTCGAGATCACGGTTGGCACGGACGGTGCAACCGAGTTGATGGTCACCGAGGGCCGCGTCGAGGTCCTGGTTGGCGATGCCGCGCCCTTCCCGCTCGATCAGAACCAGTACCTGGTCGGCGCACCGGGCACAGCCGAAGTGATCAGCACGGACGGCGTGACGCCCGAGCTGCCCGGCGTCTGCACCGCCAGCGCGCCCACCAATTTGAACGTGCGCCTGGCCCCCAACGAAGACAGCCGCCGCCTGGGCGGTGTCATGGCCGGGCAAACACTGTGGGTGCGTTCGGCCACCGAAGGCCGCCTGTGGCTTCAGGTCTATTTCCAGACCGAGCCGACCGACGAAGAAGCACACAACTTGGGCTGGGTGTACGGCCCGGCGGTCGAACTCGATCCCGACACGTGCGCCACGCTGCTGCGCGCGCCGCTGGATGCGCATCTCTACGGCGGCCCCGGCATCGACAAGTCGCCGGGTGCAGCGGGCGAAAGCGAACCCGTCGAATAAGTATCGATCCGTAGATCATGCCCGGCGCGGCAAGCAGCGCCCATATGTGTCAACCTAAGAGTCAATACATGGTTTTTCGGCCTGTCGCCAGTTTACCTCACCCCTCCGCGCTTCGCGCGGTGTCCCCTCTCCATGCGATGGAGAGGGGAAAAACCGTGCGAGTCTCCCCCTCGCCACTGAGTGGAGCCGCCATTCGGGCCGGGGGCTGAGGTAAACATCATCGTATCGCTTTTCAACTCCCTTACCAGAAACCTTCTCAGCGGAAGACCACAGGGCAGCCTGTGGTCTTTTTTTGATCCGGCCCGCCCCAAACCGGATTTCTGCGGTACACTAGGCGCGTTTTGTATACACCGTCCAGAGAGGAACGATCACGGTGACCATCGCGCTAAACACCGACCTGATTCGAAGCTGGGCCGCCGAAGCCGGGGAGATCGCGCTGCATTACTTCGGCCATGTCGAGGCCGAATGGAAAGCCGTTGCCAGCCCGGTAACGACTGCCGACCGCGAGATCGAACAGCTTTTCAAGCGCCACATCCACGCCACCTATCCCGATCACGGGTTGATCGGGGAAGAATACGGCGCGGAAGAACTCGACCGTGACTACCTGTGGGCTATCGACCCGATCGACGGCACGCGCGCGTATGTCGAGGGGCTGCCATCGTGGAGCATCGTGCTGGCCCTGCTCCACCACCGCCAGCCGGTCTTCGGCCTGGTGTACATCCCGTTGTACGATGACTGGACGTACACCGATGGCGACGACGTGATCTGCAACGGGCGCGTCATCACCGCGCACCTCAAGACATGCTGGCAGGAAGACTCCTACGTGTTCTGGCGCAGCGACGCGGGATCGGTCTACGACCTGCGATTCACGCGCATCATGACGTTGAGCAGCAGCGCCAGCCACATGGCGTATACGGCGCGCGGCGCATCGGTGGCGACGCTTACGCACGACTCCTACGTGTGGGATATCGCGGCGGGCGCGGCGTTCATGGCCAAACAAGGCGGCGAAATCCGCTTCAAGAACGGGCACCTGCTCGATTTTTCGGCCATCGACCTGCGCCAGCCGATCATGGGCCTGTACGCCGCAGGGCACCCGGACGTGGTGCGCCGCCTGCTGCCGCTGGTCAATTTGCGCCCGGCCCCGTACGAGCATCCCGCGTGGTAGTCAGGGCGCGTTCCAGATCCAAGGTGATTGTGTGAGGGCGTTGCCTTCACGCTCCCACACGGGGCCAGTGGCCCCGTGTCCCCCCGACCGGGCGCGGTGCGCCCGGTCGAAGCGGCTGTAACTCACCGGCGATACGGCATTCTACCGGCGCACGCCATGTTTCCGGCACCGGGTGCAGGGTGCGCGGTACCACGCAGCCCCCTACGGGCATGTGTGAGCGGTTGCGCGTGAGTTCGCGGGGCGGTCATTGAGGCCGCCCCGTTTTGTGCGCCTGCTACGCCGCGCCTAGCTCAGTTCCCGGCTGCTGTAACCGAGAATGCGGCGCGCGACGATCAAGGTGTTGATCTGCCCGGTGCCCTCGTAGATGTCGTTGATCTTCGCGTCACGCATCCACTTTTCGACCAGCCACTCGCGGCTGTAGCCCAGCGGCCCCAGAATCTCGACCGCCTGCTGCGTGATCCACGTGACGACCTTGCCCGCCTTGGCCTTCGCCATCGACGCTTCCAGGTTGTTGTGCTCGCCGTGATCGAGCATACTCGCCGCGCGCAGCGTCAGCAGCCACGCCGCTTTGAGTTGTGCTTCCATTTCCAGGACGTCACGCTGCACGGCGCTCAGCTTGTGGTACGGCAGGGTATACGGGATCGTGACGCCTTCTTCGGCCAGTTTTTCCTTGACGAACTCCAGCGCCGCGCGCCCGACGCCCATCGCGCTGGCCGCGATCAAGGGGCGGCTGGCGTCGAAGGTCGCCATCGCGCCCTTGAAGCCCTCGGTGCTCTCGCGCTGTTTGACTTCCGTCGGGCCGAGAATGTTGTCATAGGGGATGCGCGCATCCTGGAAAACGATGCTGGCCGTATCGCTGGCGCGGATGCCGTGTTTGATCTCGACTTTTTCCACCGTGACGCCCGGCGTGCCCGCTTCGACGACAAACGGTTTCATGCCCGCCCGCCCGGCAGCCCGGTCAACCGTCGCCCAGACGACGACCACGCCGCCGGATTCTTCGAGCGCCAGCTTGCCATTCGTGCAAAAGATTTTTTCACCGTTGAGCACCCATTCGTGAGTCGCCTCGTCTAACGTCGCCGTCGTGCGGATGGCGGACGTATCCGATCCCGCGCCCGGCTCGGTCATCGCCATCGCGCCCCACTTGGGATCACCTTCGGCAAAGCGGCGCAGGAAGCGTTCTTTTTGCTCCGGCGTGCCGACGGCTTCAATCGCCGCACCGGCCAGCAGCGAGGTCGGCATGCACAACATCTGCCCCACGTCGCCCCAACTGAGCGTTTCAAAGGTGTAAATCATATTCAGGGTGTTGATGCCCGGCCCGCTGCGTTTGGGTGCATCACCGGCAGCCGCCGCTGCCGCCTTGTCAAGCTGGCGCTTCTGCTGGTCCTGCATGACGGGCCACGTCATCTTGATGAACGTGTCCGGGCGGGTGTGTTCGTGCTCGTCCAGGCTGCGTGCTTCCGGGCGCATGATGCCCGTCGCCAGGGCTTTGGTCATTTCCAGGCCCTGTTTGATCCGTTCGGGAACCTCAAAACTGATCGCCATGTCTTTTGCCCTCGTCAGTCGTTTTTCGTTATCCGTTGACCGTTCTCCGTTTGAAATCTTACTCGCCGCCGGTAGACATTCCGGTTCACGGTCTACAGCTTTCGTTCATACGTTCACAGTGGTCCGTTGACCGTTCTCCGCTTGAAATCTTACTCGCCGCCGGTAGACATTCCGGTTCACGGTCTACAGCTTTCGTTCATACGTTCACAGTGGTCCGTTGACCGTTCTCCGCTTGAAATCTTACTCGCCGCCGGTAGCTATTCCGGTTCACGGTCTACGGTTCACGGTTTACGGTTTACGGTGAACAGATCACGGTTCACGTTTACACCATCGCCAGGCCGCAAAACGTCGCAAAGCCGCGCGCATTGCGCAGCCAGCGCTCGACGGGGTAATCACGGATGTAGCCGTAACCGCCCAGCGTCTGCACCGCGCTGTCGGTGACCATCACCGCCGCGTGATCAGCGTACTGCTTGGCCAGGTAGGCTTCTTGGGTCGCGTCCTGCCCCTGATCGAGTTTCCAGACGGCTTCCCAGACCATCAGCCGCGCGGCATCGACTTCCATCGCGCAGTCGGCCAGCATGAACGCAATCGCCTGTTTGGTCGCAATCGGCGCGCCGAACTGCTCCCGCTCTTTGGCGTACTGGATCGCGTATTCCAGCGCGCCGCGCATCACGCCAACCGCCAGCGCCGCCAGCGCAACCTGGCTGTGCGCCAGCAGCCGCGCAAACTGGCAGCCCGCCGCCCCGCCGAGCCGGCAATCCGCACCGACCTGCACGTTTTCCAGCGTCACGGAATAGGTCGGCACGGCGCGCACGCCCATGAGTTTTTCGCGCGGGCCAACCGTCAGGCCCCCGGCGTCACCGCGCACCAGGAACCCATCGACCTGCCCGTCCTCCTGGTTCCACGCATACACCAGCATCTGCGCAGCACCCTCCGCCAGCGGCACGTATGTTTTGTGCCCGTTCAAGACGTAGTGACCGTTTTCTTTGACCGCCGTCGTTTTCGGCTCGCGCGGATCAAAGTTGATGCGCGGCTCCAACAGCGCTGCCGTCAGGCGCGGCGGTGTTTCGTCCAGAAAGAGCGGCATCAGGTCATCGCGCTGCTGGTCAGTGCCATCCAGCACCAGCGGGATCGCGACCAGCGCCGGGGTCATGAGCTGTACCGCCAGCGACAAATCGCCAAACGCCAGTTCTTCATAGGCCAGCGCGCCGGTCAGGGCGCTGTAGTCCTCCCCGAAACCGCCCAGCGATTCGGGGATATTGCCGGGCAGAATACCGATTTCCCAACCGGTGCTCAGCACGGACTCAGGGAACGCGCCGCTTTCGTCGGCGTCATGCGCGACAGGGCGCACGGCGTCGGTGCTGTAGCGGCGCACGGCCTCGATCAGCATCTGTTGTTCCTCGGTGGGCGTAAAACTGATCATGGGTGTGACTCTCCTGCTCTCTATCATCAATAGTCGGTCACCTGCATCGCCTCAAAAAATTCTTTTCCGTGTAACTGCTGCTGACGCGCTGCCAGCGCATCGCGCATGGTAAACGAGAGAACGCGCCGCTCTTGCCCGGCGGACAAGCGCAGGAAGATCGCCACGTCCGGCCAGTCCGCCGCCGCGACGGTGATGGCTTCGGCCAGTTCGCCCACGCGGGTTTCGTCGGCCACGTCATCGACCGACAGCCAGATGTCGAACCACGCGACCGCTTCGGCGGGCAAGCCGGGGCAGTTCTGCATCCCGATTGCGCCCACCATGGCCCCGGTCACACCCTGCGCCGCCAGCGCGGCACGCAGGCGAGACGCTTCGGCGGGCATCGAGCGTTCGGGCGTGAGCGCCATAGGACATGGAGTCGTGGTCGAAACCTGCGCCGGAGCGTGTATCCGGTCCGTGACCGCGCAGCACGCGCCCAGCAGACTCACCAGCATCGTGACCAGGGTTGCCAGCATCAACCGAGTCATGAGTCCTCCCACCAGCCCAACGCCCGCAGTGCCGTATCATCCCACACCTGCGCCTCGATGTAACGATCCGGCCCGCGCACGCCATCCGGGTTGACGACCTGCGGCAGCCCGTAGCGGCTAACCAGGTCCGGCAGATCGGCCAGCGTAAATACGCGCCCGCACCAGGGTTGGCCGTCGCCGTAACGCATCGCCGGAAACGAGTCACCGTACGTCAGGCTGACGACCGCCGGGTCAAAAACGCTCAATGGGACGCGCACCTCGCGCCCGTCGAGATACCACGTCTGCACCCAGGGACACGCGCCCACGATCAGGTAATGCGGCGTGGTGCGGCGCGGCTGCCCGCCCCTCTCGACGAACAGCTCCCGGATGCGCTGCTCCAACTCGCGGCGGATGCCCAGGTAATCGCTTGAGCGCTGGCTGGCGAAACCGCCCGCCTGCCGGATGCAGTCCATCACACGCTCAGCCTCGCCGGGTGTCAACGTCGAAAGGCTGCGGAATGGCCCGCGTGATGCCTCGTAATAATGCGTCAAAAAGTCGGGGATCAGGGAATCCATACCGCCTCACGTGGGGCGCAGCGCCGCCAGAAATGTCCCGGCGATCTCGTCCGCGATCTGCGCACCGGACAGCCGCCCATCGGGCCGGTACCACAGGCTGACCCAGTTCAATGCACCGAACAGCGTTTTCACGAATACGCCGACGTCCACCGGACGAAACGCCCCGCTGCTGATGCCCGCCTCCACCGTATGGCGGTAGAGCGCCTCCAACGTGTCGCGCTGCCGCACGTACTGCTCGCGCACTTCCGGCACGTTGAGCAGCGCGCGCCCCTCGAAAATCACGGCGGCGGCGATGGTCACATTCTCGATTTCGCTGCGGATGTGGATGTGGATGATCGCGCGCAGTTTGTCGGCAGGCGGATCGTCGCGCTCGACCACCGCGCGCACTTCCTCCGTGATCTGCGAAAGGCCCGCATCCAGGACGGCGATCAACAATTCTTCTTTGCTGGGGAAATGGTGGTACAGGCTGCCGGCGGTCAGGTCCACTTCGGCGGCGATATCGGCCATCGTCGCGCCGTGATAGCCCCGGCGGTGAAATACGGTCGCAGCGGCGCGCATGATCGCGTCCCGGTTGACGGTCTGCTCGGCGGGTTTGCGGGCCATCGCGGCTCCTATTATCGCCCATAATCAAATCTATATTTGATTATACGGGCGGTCATCACCGAAATGCAACCGTCCGGTGGTCATAGGCGCGTGTCTCACGTTGGGAGCGGATTGGCGGGTCGAACAAGCGGTTTTAAGTGGGGCGGCGCTGCGAAACACAGGCCCGCCCCCACCCAGGATATGAACCAACACAGACGCAGGCGCGGCAAACGCCCGGCTGTTCCGGCTGAGGGCTGATCGCTGAAAGTTGCTCCTGGCCGTTATTGGGTCTGGCCGTCGGCGGCCTGATCGCTCTGGACTCGGAACTGGGCCTGCGACAGCACCTGCCCGTCGAGCAGCAGCTCAACCGTCCAGGAGCCTGCCTCAAACGTCCCGGTATCCGGCACAATCGAGCAGTACGCGCAGATATTGAACCAGTCCTGATCCGGCACCCAACATTGTGTATCGTCGTAGAACAGATCGCCGTTGGCGCGCCAGCGGGCGCTGAGCGTCGAACCGGCCCGCAGCACGTTGATGCGCGTGTTCACATAAATCAAGTCTTCGGTGGCGTCAAACACCGACGTAACGCCGGTCGGACAGTCGTCTTGATCCAGGCCGGTCGCGGTGACCGTCTGCGTGAAGCGTGTTTCGACAACCGGGGCCGTTGGGGAGCTTGCCGGGGCGGCGGGGACGGCTGCTCCGGCTGCCGCCGCGTCAACTGTCGGCTGGCCGCCGGGTGGGATCGCTGGCGCTGCCGTAGGCCGCGCCGCCGCGACGTTCCCGGTCAGTTCGTACACGGTGAGCGTCGCCTGGGCGGCGAGCGCTTCGGCCCGCGCCTCGCTGAGCTGCGACTGGAGCACGGCGTTTTGCGTTGCGGCATTTTGCAGCGCGGCGACGGTCATCATCGGCGTGCCCACGGCATCAATTGTTCCCTGTAACTGCGCGTTGCGGGTTTCCAACTGGCCGATCTCGTCGCTACCCGTGATCGACCCACACGCGCTTACCAGCAGCGCCACCAAGACCAGCGTCAGCAGCGCATAACGGTCCATCAAACACATTCTTCACTCCTTGCACCGCGCGTCGTTGTGATCCGAATTCCGTCCCCCTGCTCGTGCGGCCCTTAGTGTAACGCAAAAACGCCCGGCGTACCCTACGGCTGCCGGGCGGTGCATCCTGTATGAACGGAAAACCCCGCGCGGGGCGGGGTTTTCGACGTGGATCAGACTGAAAATTACAGGTTGTTGACGATGTTCGAGAAGATGTTGCCGATGGCCGGGCCGAGCAGGGCCAGGATGATAATCACGACAACGGCGACCAGGACGAGGATGAGGGCGTACTCTACGAGGCCCTGACCCTCTTCACGAGGCATATACAACATGATGATTTCTCCTTGATAGAATGAATTCGCTTTACCACGATTGGTGATTTCATAGTAACATGCAAATCAAACGCTGACAACCCCTTGAAGAAAAAATTTCACAATTTTCACAAAATCTTCATGAATCAAACAAAAAGATAAGATGGACGCCTTAATTATATAGAGATCGTAAAACAGATGCAACGATTTGGTAAAAATCCGTGAACGTGACCCGCCTCCTTCTGGCCCTGTGGGGCATTTTGACTGCTGCGATCGGGCTGGTCATCGCGGCGCAGCCGGACGCGACCACGTCCGGCCCTTCGCTGCTGGCCTACACCAGCATCCACGCCAACCAGGACGTGATGATCACGTGGCCGGGCAAAGTCGCGCCGTCGGTGCTGGTCAGCGGCCCGTACGACGCGAGCGCGGCTGCCTGGTCGCCCGCCTGTCTGCGCGACTGCCGGATCGCCTATACGGTGGCCCGGCCCGGCGCGGTGCCGCCTGTGCGCGAGCTGTTTACCGTCCGCCCGAATGGGACCGGGCGCACCAACCTGACGCCCCCCCTGGCGGAACTGGTGTCGCTGGTATGGTCGCCGGACGGCAGGACGCTGGCCGCCGACTTCCGCACCGGCAGCAGCACGGAAATTTATCTCTTCCGCACGGGCGAGCCGCCGCGCAACCTGACGGACAATCCCGCCTACGACTTCGGCCCGGTCTGGTCGCCGGACGGCCAGCAGATCGCGTTCCGGTCGTTTCGCGGCGGCGAACCGAACAACCAGGGCGAGCTGTTCGTGGCGACCCTGGACGCCGCGCTGCATGTGGTCGATCTGCGCCAGATCACCGGCGGCGAAACCGACGACCAACTGGCGGGCTGGTCGCCGGATGGGCAGTGGATTCTGTTTACGTCTGCCTGGCGGCTGGAGCTGCCCGGCGCTAACCCTGACGTGTTCATCGCGCGGGCCGATGGCAGCCTGACACGCCAGTTGACGACCGATCCCGCGCCGGATACAGACCCGGTTTGGTCCCCGGATGGGCAGTGGATTCTGTATGAAACGCTGTACGGGAGCGACCTGGACCTGTTCACCGTCCACCCGGATGGCAGTGGACTGACCAACGTCTCGGACGATCCCCGGCGGGACGCCAACGCGGTGTGGTCGCCGGATGGACAGTGGATCGCTTACCAGGACGAGCGCGACCCCACCAGCAACCTGATGCTCGTGCGCCCGGATGGGTCCGAGCGGCACGCCCTGACTACCGATCTCGCCGCCGACATCAACCCGGTCTGGTCGCCGGACGGGCAGTGGATCGCGTTTGAATCGCTGCGCAGCGGCAACCGGGACATTTTCGTCGTCTATCCTGACGGCAGCGGGCTGATCCAGATCACCACGTATCCCGGCGTCGATTCATCGCCCGCCTGGTCGCCGCCGGTCACGCACGCGACCGACCGGGTGCTGCTCGTGATCGCTGGCGGAATCCTGCTGGTCGTGGTCCTGACGTTGGTCCCTGGCCGTAAACATGCTATGATGCAGTAACGATAATTGACGCGTCGCGCGGAGGTGATTCGTATGCCCATTTCCGATAGCGAGCTGGCCCGACCCGTTCACGGGCACGTGCGCTGCCCGCACACGCATAGCGTTCACGCTGCGCTGCACGCCTGGCGCAGCACCCCCGGCAGTGTCGCCTGGTGGTGGCTGATCATCGAGCACAAAAACCAGCTCTACACGGCGATCCGGTTCAGCGAACTATACAACCTGCTCAAACCGCTGGATGCCCCGGTCCACATGAATACGCCGCTGGCCGACCTGCCCTACTGGCACAGAAACCCCCATAACCCGACACGCGGGCTGCCCGGCGTGGTTTCACCGGCAGTCGTCGAACGAGACGGGATCAGCATCGCCCAGGTACGCGAGTTAATCGAAGAGAATCCGGAAAACGTGGTCGTCGTGCTGCGAAACGGAGTCTTCCAGGGGATTGTGAGCAGCGACGAGCATCCGGTGGTGTATGCCGACGAGCCGCTGCGCGAGCTGCTGGCCCAGTTTGAAGCGGGCGGTGACGATCAGACGATCATCCTGCCGCGCAAGTCCAGGCAGGACTCTGGCTGACCGCGCACCCGGCGGCTACTTACTGATACTCGCATTGAAAACCAAGCTTTCGAGCACCGGCAGCGAGTCTCTGCCACACAGTCGTTTTAGCAAGATATGTCAGGCTCAGTAGCCGGATGCTCGGCCATGACCGCCGCGAACACGCGCGGGTCGAAACCGTCCGGCACCTGCCAGTGACCGCGCACGCGCAGCGTGTGGTGCACCGTCGAGAAAAACTCGTCAAACAGCACCGGTTTGACCAGGTAACCATCGGCACCCAGCGCCTGCGCCATGTGCCGCGACTGGGGATCGCAGCGGGCCGTCAGAAAGACGAGCGGGATGTCGCGCGTGACCGGGTCGCCGCGCAGGTCTTGGAGCATCTCAAGCCCGTTCATGCCGGGTTTCATGATGTCCGAGAGCACGAGCGATACCGGCACGCTGCGGCACAAGTCTAGCGCCCGGTGGGGGTCCGGCGTCGTGATCGCGGTGAAGCCCGTGTGCCGCAGAATGCGCGCGTAGAGCGCCATCACGCCCGGCGTATCATCACACAACAGGATCGGGTACCGGGCCGTGCGTGCGACCAGGTCCTCAAGCGACAGACCGCGTAATGGCGAGGCCGCGCCGTCAGGCGTGGCGACCGGCGGCAAAGGGGGCACCAGCGCCGCCGCCCCGGCCACGCCCGCCCAGCGTAATAGCTGGCGGCGGTTCAGCCTCGCGTCAAACCAGGCGGGTTCCGCCATAACACCGGTTCCTTTCACGCCGTATCCGGCAGTGAGCGGCGCGCGATCGTCCGGTTGATGTCGCGCACGAGGTCTTTGAGCCTATCCCCGTAAGGCGTCTGTTTGTGACGCCGCGCTTCCTGGTCCAGCACCGGGATCACCCTGGGGGCGGCGTCCGCCATGCGCGTGTACCAGGCCCTCGCCGCGTCGGTGTCACCCGCCGACTCGGCCACCTGCCCCAGGATGTACGCGCCGACGACCTGCCCCTGTTGGATCAGCAGCGGATCGTCGATGATGGCGCGCAGCGTCACGCTGGCCCCGGCGTCGTCCCCGGCGAGATACTGGCAGAAGCCGAGGTAATAACTGGAATTGACGTTGGCCTCAAACACAAGCGCGCGGCGGATCGCCTCGACGGCTTCCGCGTAACGCGCCTGGTGCCGCCGCAGCGATCCGAGCGCCCCGTTCACCGACGCAAAATCCGGCGCGGCGGCGCGTGCTTCGGCCAGCAGCGACTCGGCGGTATCCCACTTGTTCAGCTCGATCTGCGCCAGCGCGACCATCGCCAGTTTGTCAGGATGGGCCTGGACGCGGGCTTCCGTTTCCAGCTCGCGGACCAGTTTTTTGTACTCACCCTGCTGAAGCAGCGCCAGCGCCGGGACGCGCCACGCGTACAGGTTGGCTACGACGCTGCGCCGCCACGCCCGCAGCGCGAGCATACCCGCGATGAAGATCAAAAACGGCACCCAGGCCCCGGCCCCGGCCCCGACCAGGTACCAGCCGAACGCGCCAATACCCAGCGCCATCAACGCCAGGTTGCCGATCATCGTGATCAGCCAGGTACGCGGCGGTTCGACCGGGCGCACGCGCGCCGCTTGCCGGATCACGCCGCGTGCCATGTACGCCAGGTAACTCAGGATCAACAGGATGATCAGCGCGACCGGGTCCAGCCCGCCCACGACGACCAGCGCCAGCGCGATCCCGAATACCACCAGCGCCAGCGATTCGAGCCAGCCCACCTGTTTGAGTACCGTCATTCGTCGCCCCAGATCGTAATCGTACCGTTGCGCTGCGCCACCGCTATCTGCGTCCCATCAGGACTCCACGCCGCCGCGTCGGAGCGGCCCGGCAGCGTGGCGATGATCAACGCGCCGCCGCCGTCCGTACGGCCCATAATGCGCACCGTGCCGCCCGCGTCGATGGCAAAGGTGCGCGTCCCGCTGGCGTTGGTCGCCAGCGACGGCAGCCCGGCGTCCGTCTCGACCGTGCCGCCCCCGATCCAGCGGCCCGACGGCACCTGCCAGATCAGCAGCCGCCCGTCCAGCGTGGCGGCGCGTACCTCGTCGTGATCCCAGCCGACCCACACGATCACGTCCATGTGTTCCGGCTGCGAAGCGATCACGGTTTCGGCGGCCACGTCCCACAGGCGCACGGTGCTGTCCCAGTTGACCGTCGCCATAACCGTTCCGTCCGGATTCCAGGCCACATGATACACGCGCCGGTCAACCCCGGTCAAAGTGTGCAGGGGGCGGCCATCCGCCGCCGACCACACCCCGACGTCGTCCCAACTGGCGGTCGCCAGCGTACCATCCACCGGATTCCACGCCAGATCGTAGATCACGTCGCCGTGCGCGGGGATGTCCAAAACCGGCGTCAGGTCGTCGCGCCACAGCCGGAGGCGGCCATCCCGCCCGGCAGTCGCGATCAGGCTGCCATCGGGACTCCACTTCACGGCGCTGACGCCGCCCGGATGCGCGTCCACCGCCGCGACCGATGCGCCGCTGGCGAGGTCCCACAGACGCAGCACGCCGTCCCGCGTCGCGCTGGCGAGGATCGACCCGTCCCGGTTGAAGGCGACGTCGTCCACCCAGCCGCCGCCCGCCTCGATCACGGCCAGCGCCGCGCCTGTGACCGGACTCCACAAGCGAAGCGTACCATCGTACCCACCGCTGGCGATCACGTCGCCCGCCGGACTCCAGTCTACCGCCACGACCAGGTCGGTATGCCCGCTCAGCGCGAACAGCTCGGCCTGCGCCGCGACATCCCACACGCGCACGGTCATGTCGTGGCTGACGCTGACCAATCGCGATCCGTCCCGGTTAAAATCCAGGTCGTACACAGCCTTGGTGTGGCCTTGCAGCAGGCCCCTGTCGCCCAAACCCGGCGGGTCGCCCAACCTGAACGCGTACAGCCAGACGCCGGGCGCGCCGCCAACCGCGATCACGTCCCCCGCCGGCCTCCACGCGACGGACCGCACCGGCCCGCGCCCCAACGTTTGCCGCAGGGTGTACGGCCCGGTGTCCGACGACTGGCCAAATACTGTAACATAAGACGGCGCTAGCACCGTCAGCAGCGCCGCGCCGATCAGAAACACGCGTATGCGGTGTGTCATGCGATGGTGGACTCCCGTCAATCCCCGGCCAGCGTGCCCTCGGTGCCGAGCACGGTCAGGGTGTAGGTCATGGCCGAGCCGCCCAACTGGTAAAACGGCACTTCAAACGCCACCGCTTCCTGCGGCACTAACTGCGCCTTCGAGACAAAAATCGTCTCCGCGCCGACGACGTGCCCCTGACCGTCCCAGATCGCCGCCACAACCTTGACCGCTTCCGCGACGCCCGGCCCGACATTGGCCAGTTCGCCGCGCAGGACCAGGTTGTTCTGCGCGTTATAATCCGCGTAGTCGTTGGCGATGACGAAATTCTCCGGCCCGTAATAGGTTTGCAGCGCGTAATCGGCCTCGCGCCCGGCGACGTTCA
The DNA here is from genome assembly GCA_964393335.1 of uncultured Anaerolineaceae bacterium. Lineage (GTDB taxonomy): Bacteria > Chloroflexota > Anaerolineae > Aggregatilineales > Aggregatilineaceae > CAYMTN01. Next base: position 11,469 of record CAYMTN010000031.1, on the reverse strand, counting down.
ACTCATACCGCACGGCAGTAGCGGGCTTGCCGCCCTCAAACCGCAGATCGAAGGGCGCGCCCTGCCCCGGTCCCAGCACGTCCACCGACAGAATATCGGACTGCTCGGCCAACCGGCGGCCCTGGCTGTCGTACAACACGCCGGAGAGGCGCACGGCTTCCAGCGGGCGCGGCGTGGTGTTGACCGCTTCGCCCGTCAGGTGAAACACGCCGTCGTCGTCGGTCCACGCCAGGTAACCGTGAAAGCCGATCACGCCGCTGTAGGATGTCACGCTCGCCGCTGCCTGCTGCACGGTGCCGACCGCCAGCTCGGCATCGCGGTTGACGCGGTACGTATTCACGACCGCGCTCAGTTGGTCGATCAGTGCGGGGCTGGCGTCCGTCACGTCAACCTCAATGGCGCTGAAAAATGCGCCATCGCCCTGCAAAAAAATGTTCAGACTGCGCGGCCCGATGGTCGGGTACGTGCGCACGCCGGTGATCCGGCGGCTGCCGTCACGCTGGTCGGTGCGGCTGAATTCCTGCCAGCCGTAGGCGGCCAGGTCTTCGGGCGGCTGGTACGCGTTGGCGGCCTGCGCGAAGGCTTCGGGCGTCATCGGCTGGCCGGTATTCACCACGTAGACGCTCAAGCGCGTGACCGCCTGCTCGCCTTCCAGGTCGGTGAACTGGATGCGGACCCCGTTCGGATCGGGCAGCTCGCCTGCGATCCAGTCGGGCGGCATGCGCAGTGAAAACGCGCCCGACGACTGCCGGTACGTGACAAATCCGGCGTCGGGCGATACGGGCGTCGCCACCATGAACACGGGATCATTGTTTTGCAGGCTGCCCCCGCAGGCCGACGCCAGAAGCATGACCACCGCCAGCGCGACCAGCACCGTTAACCGCCACATACCTGTTTTTCCTCGATAACACGAACACACATGCGCATTATAACGTAAAATCACCCGTCACGGAGCGTGCATCCGGCTGGGTGATTCGGGGGGTGATCCGTCGTCGCGGGCAGCGCCAGCGCGTGTTATGTTTTGAAATAAACGTACATCTTCAGGCGGCCCAGGGTAATTTCATCGCCATCACGCACCCGTTTTTCAACCGATACCGGCAGCGGCTCGCCGTTCAGGCGCGTGCCGTTCGTGCTGCGCAGGTCCATCAAATAAACGGCCTGCTCGTCGCGCAGCAGGCGCGCGTGCCGCCGCGACACGCCGGCCTCGTCCGCGCCGAAGGGCGTGAGGTTGATGGCCGTCGAGGTATCCGTCTGCTCGCTGACGCGCCCCAACACGACTTCGTGGCGAATCTGCACCATCAGCGGCGCTTGCTCCTCGTCAATTTGCAGAATCAACACGCCTTCAGTGCCCAGTATGTCAGTTCCGCCGCTGACGCCAGAGCCCTGCAACTGGCGCGTGGCAAGCGGCACGGGCACCAGGGCGATCCCGCAGCGCTCGCAGAAGATCACGCCTTCGAAATTTTCTGTTCCGCAGTGCGGGCATAGTTGCATAGCCGTTTCCCCACTCAGGATTATCAGGCCAACAGACGGGCGTTACCCTACCGGACACCGGATGTACCCATTATGCCGCAAATTCAATTCTGGCGCGACTATCTCGCGCGCGCGTCTCAATACACCGATCCCGGTTCAAATGGGCCGGGCTTATGCGGCGGCGTGGGCGGTTCAACTTCCAGGTTGTCGTTCAAAAAGTCGAGCGCGCGATTCCAGGCGTCTTCGGCAGCTTCCGCGTCAAAGGCCGGGCGCGAATCGTCAAAAAAATCACGCCCTACGCCGGGATACAGCGTGACTTCGTGCGCAAAAGGGGCCTGTTCCAGGGTGGCGCGCAGCGTTTCGACCTGTTCCGGCGACGTGGCCGGGTCGCGCCCGGCGAAAATCGCCAGCAGCGGGCAGCTCAACGCGCGCAGCTCTGCCCGGGTCACGGCGGACGGCGCGGCGTAAAACGTCACCAGCCCGCCCGGTTCGTCGCGGATCACGGCCATACGCAGCGCCAGGTCGCCGCCCAGCCCCCAGCCGATCAGGCCGATGCGGCCATCACACTTGTGATGCGTCTTCAACGCGTTGAGCGCCGCCGTCACGTGCGACAGCGCGGCCTCGCCCACCTGCGCGATCAACGCCCCGGCCTGCTGCAACGTACCGGCAGTCTGCCGGTTGAAGAGGTCCGGCGCGATGACGTAATAACCCTGCTCGGCAAAACGCCGCGCCTGCGCCCGGATGTGTGCCGTCAGGCCCCACCCGTCATGCAGCATCACCAGGCCGGGGAACGGCCCGCCTAACTCCGGATGCGCCCAAAAAGCCGGCAGGTAGTGCCCATCCGAGACGATCTTGATGTACCCGCTGACGATGTTGTGCTGGAGGTGACTGGCCTCGAACATCGTGACTCCTCCCGGTTAGGCTGGCTGGTTTCTAATGGAGGAACTGAAACAAATCCTGATGGTCCAGGGCGCAGCAAGCAGCGCCCCTACAAAATCAATCATCTGGATTCTATTTTGGCCCTCCATAAGCGGATAGTCGATGGTCGCCCGCGTCGATCTGGTAAGGCGTGTTCAGTATGTCAAATCTCGATCCAGCCCGCGACCTGCCGCCGCTCGTAGCAGCACAGACGCGTGAAGCCTGCCGCGCGCGCCATCGCCAGCGCGGTATCGAGCCGGTAGCCGACGTGCTCCGGGCGGTGACCGTCACTGCCGATGGTCAGCAGTTCGCCGCCCATCTCGCGGTACCAGCGCAGCGACGCGGGGCCGGGATGCGCCTCGTTCACGGCCAGCCGCAGCCCGGCGGTGTTGATCTCAATCCCGATCCCGTTGTCAATACACGCCTGCCACACCGGGCGGACCATGTCTTCCCACTCGGCGATCTCGAACTGGCCGTATACCTCGAACGCTGCGCGCTTGAATACGTCCGGGTGCGAGAGCACGTCAAAGCCGCCAAAACGGGCCAGCGCCGCCAGTTCAGTGAAGTACGCCGCGTAGATGTCGCGCGGCGCGTGCCCGCGGAATAACGCCTCGTCAAAGACCATCGTATCCCCGATCCAGTGCAGGCTGCCGAGCGCCACGTCATAGGGATAGGCCGCCAGCACAGGATCGTGCTGCGCGTGAAACAGGTGGTACTCGCCCAACTCGACCCCGGCACGGATCGTCAGGCCCAACGGCTCGAACATCCGGCGCGCGGCTTCCAGGTTGTCGAAGTACGCCGCCGGGTCGTAAAAATCGAAGCACGGATCGTCCGGCTTGGGATCAAAATGCTCGGTAAACGCGATCTCATAAATGCCTTTGTCCAGCGCGCTCTGGCACATCTGCGCCATCGTCGCCTGGGAATCACAGCTCGCGTTGCTGTGCATGTGATAATCATGCGGAATGCGCCCGTTGGCGCGGGATGATGGTGTGCTCATGAAAGCCGGTTGTCCTTGTCTGCGCGTGCCATGCGGCCCAGAACATACCCTAGCGCCGCGAAAAAATGAGATCGCCTTCGATCAGCTCGATCAACATGCCGTCCGGATCGCGGAAAAACGCGACCCGCGCCCCGTTCGCGGTGGTGACCGGCTCCCGCGTGAAGGTGACGCCCGCTTCTTTCAGCCGCGCGGCGATGGCGTCCAGCCCGGTCACGCGCAGCGCCAGATGCTGCATCCCGGCCCGCGTATCTTCCACCGCCGGAGCGGCTCCCGCCGGGTCGCTCGCAAAACTGACCAGTTCCAGCACGCCGCGCCCGGTATCCAGGTGCGTCAGCGTGCGCCCGCGCGAATCGTTGGGAAAATCAATGTGTCCCAGCAGCCGGAAGCCCATCACGCCCTGGTAAAAGGCCAGCGCGCGGTCCAGGTCGGTGACCGTGACGGCGACGTGGTCCAGCCCGTGAATGTGCGGGGCCGGTTGGGGCGGGTGTTCCCGTGCGCGTTCCCGTGCGCGCTCCTGCGCCTCGGCCTCACGGGCCGGCGCGAGCACCGGGTGGCATGGCCGATCACCGGCAAACACCGGCGGCGGCACGCGGTCCGGGTTGTCGATGTAACGCACCATGCGCCGCATCAGGCGCTGGACGGTTTTGGGTTCGGACGGGACATAGGGCATCACCAGCAGGTCGGGATTCAGGCCCAGGATCGCGCGAATCTCGTCGGACGAGAGCGCGTCCGGCTCGTTCTGCCGCCCGGCGGCGATGATCAGGTCAGCGGCAGGTTGCAGCTCGGTCAGGCGGCGCAGCGCACTTTGAATCGCGCGCGGAGCCAGAATCTTCACGGCGTCGATGATGGCGATATACCCGTCACACTGCAACAGGCTCGCGCCGTGCGCCATGTTGTTATCGAGCGCCTGCACGTACACCGGCTGCCGCGTGACGGTGGTCAGCCGGACAAAACCCACATCCGGCGCGGTGCCGATGCGCGACTCAGGCGGCTCCATCTCCCACACGGCATGCATGAACGCGCGCGTATCCACCGGCGACACGGGCACGTCGCCGCCGGACGACGGCGCAGGCGCTCCCCCGCGCCACGCCGGGTCCGGGCTGTAAAAACCGAAAACCGCAATTTTCAGCATACGCTGTGGCACTCCCCTACGCCTCGTCGCAGGGGGATTATACCGTACATGCGCCGGATAGGGGCACGGGTCGCCGTCAGGGGACCGCCGGGAGCGTGAAATAGAACATGCTGCCCTGCCCGACCTCGCTCTCGACGCCGACCTGACCGTCTAGCTTTTCGACGATACGCTGCACGATGGACAGCCCCAGGCCGTGCCCTTCCACGGCGACCTGCTCCAACTGCGTGAACGGCGTGAACAACCGCGCCTGTTGGTCGGGGGCGATGCCCGGCCCGTTGTCGCGCACCCAGTAACACACGAAACCGTCCGGCTGCACGTCCGCGCCGAGTTCCAGGCATGGCGGCTGCCCGCCGTATTTCAGGCCGTTGCTGATGTAGTTCACCCACACTTCTTCGATCCACGACGCGTACCCCATCGCCCGGGGCCATTTTTCCGGCTGCGTGATCACGGGCTGGTAATCTTTGATCATGTACGCCAGCCGTTTTTGCGCTTCGTTGATGATGCGCCCCATGTCCAGCGGTTTGGGCTGCACGTCGCTCTGCCGCATCTGTGCCAGCATCAACAGTTCGTCGATGATGTTGCCCATCCGCCGCCCACTGTCTTGAATCTCGCGCAGAAAGTCTACCTTGACCTCCGGGGTCAGCCGGTCACCGTCGTCGATCAACATCTCGGCATAACCCAGAATCGGGCTGAGCGGCGCTTTGAGGTCGTGCGCCACCGTGCGCCCAAAAGCATCCAGCTCCAGGATAAGCTGCTCGCGCTCGGCGGCGGCTTTTTTGCGGTCGGTGATATCTTTGGCAATCGTCAGCACGCACGGCGTACCGTCCAACTCGATGATTTCAGACGACATGAGCGCGTAGCCGATCTCACCCGATTTGCGGCGGAACGGCATCTCGAAGTTGCGCACGATGTCGTAATCGCGCACCAGCGCATCGAACTGCTCGCGCTCGGCAGGCTGGCCCCAGATTTCCAGATCGTCCAGCGTATACCCGATCACTTCGTCGCGGCTGTACCCCAACACCTGCGTAAACGCGTCGTTCGCGTCCACGAAACGCCCGTCGTCAAGCGTGCTGATCATCACCGGGTCCGGGCTGGCGCGGAATGCCTTCGAGAACTTTTCCTCCGATTGGCGCAGCGAATCCAGCAGGCGCGCGTTTTCGATGGCGATGATCGACTGGTTGGCCAGCGCCATCATCAATTCGACATCCTGGTGCGTCAGGTCGCGCCCGGTGCGGGCATTGATCGCCGTCAGGGTGCCAACCGTCGCGCGGTCCAAAAACTGGACCGGCACGACGATGATGTCGCCGCAGTTCGTTTCGAGGCGGCGCTGCTGCACGTCCGCGCTTTCACGCGGGTCCGGTTCATCCCTGGGGGACAGCACCGGGCGGTTTTCGCGCAGCACCCAGCCGGTCAGCCCGTCCCACAGTTCGTCATACGCCGTCTCAATCACCTGCGATACACCCGGCCCGCCCCTCACAAAATGCACGATACGCTGCGCTTCGAGGTCCAGCGTCACCAGGATAACCCGGTCCGCGTACAGCGCGGCGGCGATGTTATCGACCACCGCTTGCAGCAGTTCCGGCAGGCTCTTAAACGCGAGCAGCGCGTGGCTGGCATTGTATAAAATCTGGGTGCGGAACAGGCTTTCTTGCAGCGCCGTTTCGGCCTGTTTGCGTGCGGTGATGTCCTCTTTCACCGCCAGAAAATGCGTGATGCGCCCATCCTCATCGCGGATTGGGGAGATCGATGAAAACTCCCAGTACAAGTCGCCGTTTTTCTTCTTGTTCAAGATTTCGCCGCGCCACTCACCGCCCGCCTCGATCGTTTCCCATAACTCGTCATACAGGTCACGCGGCGTCTGGCCGGATTTCTGGATATTCGGCGTCCGGCCAACGACTTCAGCGGCAGTGTACCCGGTGATCGCGGTGAAGTGCGGGTTGACGTACTCGATCATGCCGTCAGCGTCCGTGATCATGATGGCGTTTGAGCCTTGTTCGACGGCCTGCGAGAGCTTGCGCAGTTCGTGTTCGACGCGTTTCCGCTCGGTGATGTCTTCGAAACTTTCGATCCCGCCGGTGGGGTTTCCGTCGCGGTCGCGCAGCACTTCGCCGTTTTTGATGATCATGCGGATCTCGCCGGTTTTGGTGCGGATGCTGCATTCCTGGTTGACGACCGGTCCCTCGTCGAACAGGTCGCAGTCGCCGCCGCACGGCGGCAGCGCAAACGTGGTGCACGGTTTCCCGATCAATTCGTCCGGCGCGTATCCCAATACTTGCGCGGCCTTATCATTCAGGCTGCTGATCAGCCCGTCGCGGTCGACCGTAAAAACGGCGCTCGGCACCACGCGGTAGAGCTGCTCGGCGCGTTCTTTCGCCCGGAGCAGCGCGTCCTCGGCCTGCTTGCGCAGGGTGATATCGCGCACGGCTGCCACGCGCACCAAGCGCCCCTGGTACGGCACGCTTTTTCCGCGCACCTCAACCGAAAACGGCACGCCGCCGCGCCTGATCGCCCTCAGCTCGTAAATCGACTCGTCGTCCGACTCGATCTTGTCCAGCAGCCGGGCGCGCGATTCGGGCGCGACATAATCCGTCAATGGGTGGCCGATCATCTCGGTAGGTTCGTACCCAAACATGAACGCCAGCGCCGGATTCACGTCGAGGATGCGTCCCTGATCGTGAAACAGGATGCCTTCGAACGCCGCCCCGGCAAGCTGTTGGAAGCGTGTTTCTTCCTGCTGGGCATGCCAGATCGCCGTGCCGAGGTCGCGTTTGATCAGATCGTCCTGCACGCGCAGCGATTCCAGGTGCAGCAGCGTGCGCTGCCGGACGACGTGCACCATCACGGCCAACAACGTCGCCGCCAGCAGCCCCAGGGCAAAATGGCCGCGCTCATCCGGCCCCACCGCGCCCCACATCACCGCCACCCACCCGATCCACGTCAGGGCCAATAGACCCGCCAGCCAACGGCGCGCCAGCAGGAAAAAAGCCATACCCGGCAGCGCCAACATCACATAGATCGTCTGGGTGGGATCGTCCGTCACGTACAGGTACAGCAGCAGATTGGCCAGCACCAGCACCGCCACGCCCGCCAGCAGCGCGTTCGTCTTTTCCAGCGGCAGCTGCCAGTGCCTCAGCAGCATGTACAGCGCGACGAATACGCCCGCCGACAGCGACGCCGCCATCGACAGCGGCAGCGCCTGGTCCGAGGGCAGCATGACAGGGTGGCTGCCAGCAAACAGCGCAAACAGTGCCGCCAGACCTAATACCAGGGGGCGCAGGCTATCCCGCGTGATGCGGACCAACCCCTCGCGCAGCACCGGATCAGCGGCATCCACAGGCCGCGTTTTTGGCCCGTTGGGATATCGAGGAACGGCATCCATACAGCAGCATCCTGACTATCAGACCTGATCCCGATTTTCACAGTTTTACTAGGACAATGATACGCCGTTCACGCGAGAAAGTCACTGCCTCTGAAGGGTTTTTCAGGAATATTTCAACTCATGAAGGAGCCGTTATGGACACATCATCTAGCACTCGCATCCTGGCAAAAGGGGTTGTTATGGAGGAATTGAAGCAAATCCGGATGGTCCAGGGCGCAGCAAGCAGCGCCCCTACAAAATCAACCATCTGGATTCTATTTTGGTTCTCCATTGGTTGTCGGTTGTTGGTGAAAGCGTGTACTCACACCGGTTCGACCAACACCTGATCGCCAAAAACCAACGACCACCCTCTATCGTGCGACTTCGTTTTGTTTCCTCCATCAGGGCCGGGCCACGCCAGTGCTCGCCGCAGAGCGTTCAAGGCGTGCGGAAGCCACATTCACCCATACCCGGCTCATTCCGGCTGGCGCGACCGGTCCTCGCGCGGCTCGACCGGCAGTCCGTCGGAAGAACCGCAGCCCGGCAGCGTAAACCAGAACTCGCAGCCTTCGCCATCGGCACAATCGACGCCCACCTGCCCGCCCAACCGCTCGACGATACGCCGCACGATGGACAGCCCCAACCCGTGCCCCCCGGTCCGGCTGTGTTCCAACTGTGTGAACGGCGCGAACAGGCGGGCTTGCTGCGCCGCCGTCAGGCCGTCGCCATGATCGCGCACGCAGTAGCGCACCATGCCATTCTGCTGCGCGTCGGCCCCGACGCTGATGCGCGACGACGATCCACCGTACTTGATCGCGTTGCTGAGGTAGTTGATCCACACCTGCTCGACCCAGGGCGCGTACCCCAGGCTGGGCGGCCAGTCGTCCGGCAGCGTGATGATGTCGATGCCGCGTTCTTTGCGCAGCAGGCCCAGGCCGTGCCAGGCTTCCAGCACAATCGCTGCCATGTCGAGCCGGTGCAATTTCACGTCACCATGCCGCATTTGCGCCAGCAGCAGCAGTTCGTCGATGATCGAATTCATCTTGAATGCGCCGTTGGCGATTTCGTTCAGATAACTCCGCGCGTCGGCAGGCGGCACCGTCGCGATGTCTTCCAGCAGCAGGTAGGTATAGGCCACCACCAGGCTCAGCGGATTCTTCAGGTCGTGGGCGACCGTGCGCGCGAACGCGTCCAATTCTTTGATCAACCGCTCGCGTTCGGCCTCGGCGCGTTTGCGCTCGGTGATGTCACGCACGGTCACGACACGCGCCACGCGCCCATCGTGCGTGATCATCTTGCCGCACACCTCAATCGGGAACTCCGACCCATCCCGGCGCACGCCCACCGCTTCATACGGGGTTTCGACTTCGGCCTGGATGTTGGCCCGCGCCTGCTCGCGCGCGCCGGGACTCAAAAAATCCAGCACCTGCCTGCCGACCACCTCCTCGAAGGTGTACCCGAACATATCCAGCAGCGTCTGGTTGGAATCCAGCACGCGACCCCGGTCGTGGACCACGATGCCCTCAAACGTAGCGTTCGACAGCTTGCGGAAGCGTTCTTCATTCTGGCGTGCGACCAGCACCGCTTCGGCCAGCAACGTTCTGCGCTGCGCGTCTTGCAGGCGCAGCCGCTCCATCCGGCGCAACATTTGCACCCGCACGCTGTGCACCAGCACGGCCAGCACCACCGCGCCGGCGACTTGCAGCAAAAACTCGACAACGCCGGATTCCAGGTGCTCGGCCTGGATCGTGGTCGCCCACCCGATATTCGTCGCCACCAGGATCGCGGCCAGCCACCGCGCATCCAGGATCAAAAACCCGACCCCCACGATCAACAGCGAATAATTGCTGTAATATTGGGGCCGGGCGTAGGCGTGCTGCGCCACCGTGTTGACCAACACCAGCCCGGCAATTCCGGCAGCCGCCGGGTTCGCCCACCGGAGCGGAATCTGCCACCGTCCGAGCGCAAGATATACGACCAGCAGCGTGACAACCATTCCGGCGGCCAAAATCACCAGCGGAAGGGCCACGCTGCTTGAAAAGCGGAGATAGTAGCTGAGCGCCAGCACCACGTAGATCAGGCTGATGCCCAGCGCCGCAGGTCGCAGCGAATCACGCACGATCCCATTAAGCGCGGCCCGCAACTCGGCTGCGCTCACGTCAACTGTATCCGGCTGCACGACGTTCCCGCTCGTTTCGGGGAAACGTCCTGAGTTGGCCCCCTGCTCGGTCATCCGGTCCATCTACCAGGTATCAGCGCCGATCACATATGTATCATATGCCCTTCCAGCCCATGCGCAACTTCCATCAACGCTTCAGACAGCGTCGGGTGGGCGTGGACGTTGCGCGCGATCTCATACGAGGTCAGCTCCCATTTCTGGGCGAGGGTCAGCTCCGGCAGCAGTTCGGTCACGTCCGGGCCGATCAGGTGCGCGCCCAGGATTTCACCGTATTGCGCATCGCGCAGAATTTTGACGAACCCGATGCCCTCCCCCAGGCCCAGCGCCTTGCCGTTGGCCTGGAACGGGAAACGGGCCACTTCCACGTCGAACCCGGCCGCTTTGGCCTGCTGTTCGGTGTAACCAAAACTGGCGACCTGCGGCTGGCAGTACGTGCAGCGCGGCATCATGCGATAATCCAGCGTGATCGTCTCGGCCCCGGCGATATTTTCGGCGCAGATCACGCCCATCGCGCTGCCGACGTGGGCCAGCATCAGCTTGCCGGTCACATCACCAATCGCCCACACGCCCGGCACGTTGGTCGCCATGCGCTCGTCAACGTCGATCGCGCCGCGTTCGGTGAACTTCAACCCCGCGATATTCTCCAGGCCGTACCCGTCCCGGCGCGGCTTGAACCCGGTCGCCATCAGCGCTTTTTCGGCTTCGAGCACCTGCTGCGCGCCGTCCTTGCTGACAGTCACCTTCACGCCGCTGCCGGTATCTTCGACCGATTCCATGCGCGTGCCGGTCAAAAACTTCACGCCCAGGCGTTTGTACTGTTTTTCGATCTCGGCGGAGACGTCTTCATCTTCGAGCGGCAGCAGGCGCGGCAGGTACTCGACAATCGTCACGTCCACGCCGTAGTTGTGCATCACGTAGCCGAACTCCATGCCAATCGGCCCGGACCCGACGATAATCATGCTTTTGGGCAGCGTGTCGGACAGGATCGCTTCGAGGTACGTCTGGACATGATCCGAGAGTTCGACACCCGGCAGCAAGTTGACCACCGCGCCGGTTGCGATGATCAGGTTTTTCGTCTTCAGCGTTTCGGTTTTGCCCTCGTTCAGATCAATGCTGACCGTCGATTTGTCTTGAATGGTGCCCCAGCCGTCATAGGTGTCGATCTTGTTCTTTTTCATCAAAAAACCGACGCCCTTCACCAGCCGGTCGGATACCTGGCGGCTGCGCTTGAAGGCGGCGGTGTAATCCACGTCAACGCCCTGGCCGCCGTTGAAACCGAACTCCTTCATGCGGTGCTGGACGATGTGCGCCAGTTCGGCGTTGCGCAGCAGCGCCTTGGACGGGATGCAGCCGACGTTGAGGCACACGCCGCCCCACCATTGTTTTTCGACGATGGCGGTCTTCAGGCCCAACTG
>CAYMTN010000030.1:25106-34761 GCA_964393335.1 uncultured Anaerolineaceae bacterium | reverse complement strand
CTTTGATCTCGCACACGCCCGCCGTGCCAATCGGCACCTCGTAGACCCAGATGTCATGCGCTTCGCAGTTCGCGCCCGGTCCCTGCCCCACCAGCCCGACAGCCCATGTCCCTGACCGGACTCCGACGGTTTCATCCTCGAACAACAACACGCCGTCCATGTAGATCGTCAGCCGGTCTTCGATCACCAGGATGATGAAATAGTGCGGCACCGCCAGATCGACCGCCGTGTGGGACAGGCGGAAATTACCGTTTCCCTCCGGCTGGTAATCGTTGAAGAGCGCGCGGTCCTCAAAATTCGTCAGCCCCACGTCGATGTAGTTCACGGCCAGCGATCCGTCGTAGATGATGCGCGATCCGAACGTGCACAGCTCGACGTCGTTGGAATTGCTGGGCGTGTAACGCAGTTCCCCGGCCATGACGAAGTTCGTGCGCGGGCTGTTGATCGCCAGCGGCGTGTAAAATGCGCCCTGCCCGGTGAAATAGGCGTAATCCTCGGTGAACACCAGGCCGCCGCCCGACGCGATCAAACCGGTGTCTTCCAGTTCGGCTACGGCGGTTTTCCAGTCTGCCGCGTAATCGGACAGCGTATCGGGCTTGCCCTGGACCATCCCCTCCAGCCCGGCCACGTCAAATGTAGCCGCAATCGCCAGCGCGGTTTCTTCGAACGGCACCGGCCCGCTGGTATCCAGCGCGACGACTTCGATCATGCCGAGCGATCCATCGCTGAGCACGATGCCCAGGAAAAAACCGACGCCGTCGCCGGTATCGTAATCCAGGCGCGCTGCCGCCCGCCCGCCGAGTGTGATGTCCAGCACCTCGCCGGTATCGACGTCTTCCAGGCCCATCAAGATCAGGTCCATCAACTCGTGCGGGTCGGTCATCTCACCCACGCCATACGTCGCCAGCACCGCCGGGCTGTAGATGTACAGGTCAGTCTCGTTGTTGTATACGTTCACCGCGCCGCTGTCGGTCGTGGCATCCACGTGCCAGCCGGACGGGTAATAGAAGAAGATCGACCCGTCATCCGAAACAAACGTCTGAGTCAGATCGTCCTGCGCCAGCGCCAACGGCACGGTGGCCACCGCCAGCAGCACGGCGATCACCAGCCCCGACAGCCATTTTTTCATCACCATCCACTCCTGTGAGAGTTAGCGATTAGCGATCAGCGATCAGCGATCAGCCAAAAACGAGAACCGGTAGGCGCGTTTGCCACACCCGGCAATGTACGGATAACGTGTAACTGTATTACAGGTCAGCCAAAAACGAAAGCGGGGCGTCCCCCGGTGGAGACGCCCCGCACAGGTCAATCTGTGGCCGCCGCGCGGTTACGGCGCGGGAGTCGCGAGCGTGATGTGCGCGATGATGTCCAGCAGCACCGGTTCCGCTGCCGCGAATTCGCCGGGAGCCGACGCCCCCAGCATCACCGCGACCAGCCCGTCCGGGAACTCGACGGCCAGCACCATGCCTTCGACGCCTTCCGCGCTGGCATCCGCCCGCAGCGCCGGGTAATCGCCAACCGTCAGGGGCGCGATCTCGCCGAACGTGAACGATCCCCCGCTGTTGTTGTCGATGAAGTGGGTCAGCTCGTCCCGTGCGGAAGCGGTTTCACCCTCGCCCGGCTGCACCATCCGAAAGATCACCAGCCCGATCTGGCCTTCTTCCAGCGTCGCCTGACTGAAGATGCCCGGCTCGTTGGCGATGTTGATCATGCCGGAGCTATCCTGCTCGGCGACCCAGCCTTCGGGCAGCATCAGGCTCAAGCTGTCGTTAAAAAAGCTGAAGGACTGGGTGAGCGCCGTTTCGCCCGCAGATTCGCCGGTCGCCGCCGGTTCGGGCGTCGCTTCGGCTGAGTCGTCCGCCGCCGGGACCATCGCGTCAGACGGCGTGCCGCCCGTGATGGTGAACAACGTGCCATCGCCGCGCCCGTAGACCTCCGGGAAGTAGAATTCCTGGCCGGTGGTCGGGATGACGTTGTATTCACCCGCCAGGCCGGGATAGATCACGTAGTTGAACTCATAGGTGCCGCGCGGCAGGTAGGTCGCGTACATCACGACTTTTTCGTCGCGCATCTCGATGTTCGAGAACCACCACCAGCCCCAGCCCCGGCTGAGCGGGCGCTCGCGGTCCAGGCTGGGCCGCGTGCCGACCTGGCTTGTCGTGTTCAGGTTCGGGTTGACGGCGTCCGCGCCTGCCGGGATCGGGTCCTCGATCAGGACATAGTGCAGGTTGTTGGGCGCGATGATCGTCACCGTGACCTGGACCGGCTGGCCGACTTCGGCGCTGGTGATCGGCGTGCGGGCCGGATCGTTCAGCAGGCTGTAGGACCGGCTGACGATGATGCCCCGGTCGAGCGCCTCGACCTCCGGCACCGGCAGGAACGCCCTGAGGTGCGCGGTATAGTACAGATTGCCGCTGCCTTCGCTGCGGCTGAAGGTCAGGCGGTTGGCCTGATCGGCCAGCAGGTCGGCTACCTCGACGCGCAGCACTTCGCTTTGTTTGACGTTGTCCGGCGTGGCAGTGTTGTCAGCCAGCGCCAGCCGCTCGCCGTTGAGCGTCACGCCGAAGGTGTAGTCGGGCTTCAGTTCGCCGGTGACGACCATCCACTCGGTGAGCGCCATCACGGCCCAGGCGGTTTCCTGCGTGGTTTCCCACGCGTCGGCGTTCCGCGCGACCATCAACCAGCGCACCACGTTGGGGATCAACTGGTTTTGCGGGTCGATCTGCGCCATCGCCATCAGGCCCAGCGCGGTCGTGCGTGTATCGGTGTTCCAGTTCCACCAGTCTTGATAGTCTTCTTCCCAGTGGCCGCCCGTCGCGCTGACGATCAGCGAATTGTTCAGGTCGTTGATCAGCTCCATCGCGCGGCTGTCATCCGGCGCGAGCATGTGGAACGTCATCGCCAGGTACGCCTTCGCGTACAGACTCATGTTTTCCCGCTCGTCGTACAGGCGTACCACGCGCTGCAAGTAGCCGTGGTCGGCGCGCGCCAGCGCGTAGAGCAAAAACGCCTGCCGGTTGATGAACCAGCGCTGGTCTTGAGGCCGGATCGTGCGCAGCGACGATTCGACAAAATTCGCCGCGCGGTCGATCACACCCTGGTCGATCTCAAAGCCGGATTTCTGCGCTTCGGCCAGGCCGATCAGCGCGTAGGCCGTGACGATCGGGTTCGAGTCGTCGTTGACGAACCAGCCCCACCCGCCATCGGATTTTTGCTGGGCGTACAGGCGTTGCAGCGCGTAGCCAACTTCTACCTGGAGGTGTGCCTGGAGCAGCGGGTCGTCAACGCCCAGGTCTTGCAGCGCGCGCAGCGTGGTCGCGTTTGGCAAAAAGCGGCTGATGATCTGCTCGATGCAGTAGTACGGGTAGTTACGCAGCCACTCCAGGCCATCGACCGCGACTGCCGCCAGCGAGCGGTCGATCTTCACGGTCAGCTCGCCCTGCGTCACGTCGAAGCGGCGCGGCAGCGCGACGGCTTCTGTCCGGCTGCCGGATTCCGGCCCGTAGAGCGTGCCCGCCGTGCCGACCGTCTCCGGCACTTCGTACTTGTAGACCGGCAGCGGCTGGCCCTGCGTGATGGTCGGTTTGCTGGCGTCGGTGTACGCGCCGTCGCCCGCGTTGGCGTAGAACGTAACGTCCACTTCCGGCACGTCGAGCACGTTCACCAGCCAGTTGACGCGCGCGCGGCCTTTGGACGGGATGTTCACCATCTGGGTCGCCGCTACGCCCTCGTCAAACACAAAACCGGTGCCTTGCAGCGTGACCTCGGTCAGCAGGTCTTCGTTGCTGTTGTTGTTGACGACCGCCCCCAGCGTCGCTTTGTCACCTGCCACGAAGAAACGCGGCGTCGCCGGGCGGATCAAAACCGGCTTGGTGCTCAGCAGGTCGAACGTGGTCTGCCCGACCAGCATCGGACCGTCCTGGCCGGTCGTCACGGCGCGCGCGTCCAGCCGCCACGTCGTGAGGTTATCCGGCAGCGTGACGCTGACCGTCGCCTGGCCGTTTTCGTCCGTCACAACCGACGGTTCCCACAGCGGCGTATCTACGAATTCCTGGCGGATCTCGAAGATACCGCCCTCGCCGTACCCGCCGCCGCCACCTTTGATCGTGTCGATGATGATCTGAGTCGCCTGATCGACGCTGATCGTCAGCGGGCTGGCGGTGCGCACCGTGATCCCGCGCTCCGAGTAGAAGAACGGCAGCAGCGGCGAACTGTTTGGATCGGCGATGCTCAACACGGACAGGTCGGTGATTCCAACGCCAACCTCGGCACCGGGCACCGGCGTGCCCTGCCAATCCGTCGCCGTGATGGTGTAATCGACCGTGTCGCCCGGCCCGGCGAACTCACCGGCGGCCACGTCCACGCTCGACGTCACTTCCAGGTCCATCACCAGGCGGCTGGTATCGACCGCCAGTTTGGTCACGCCCATGCGGAAGGCCGCCGTCGGGTTGGTTTCGTCCACTCCCTTGACGAGCAGCACGCTGAAGAACACATTCGGGGCAAAACCCGGCTCGATGGGCAGTTGGTAGACCGTGCTGTTGGTTTCGAGCTTCATCACTTCGTGCGTCAGGATGTCGCCGCGCTCGACCGTGATCAGCGCGTAGGCTTCGCCCTGCCAGGGGCTTGGGATCAGGATTTCGGCGGTTTCACCCACCCGGTACTCGTCTTTGTCGGTGATCAACTGGATGCGGTTGTTATTCTCCTGCCGCCAGTTGACGAAGTTCCTGCCGCTGACCCACATGAACGCGCTGGATCGCACTTCATTACCCTGTGCGTCGGTGGTCGTCGCGTACGCTTTGAACACGCCGCCGGTCGGAGGCGTAAAGCTGAACTGCGCCAGGCCCCTGTCATCCGTGACGACGGTGCCGCTCGCCCCCTCGACGGGTTCTTCTTTGACTTCCCAGCTCCAGGTCGTGCGTCCGAAGTCGTCTTCTTCCTGGACGCTGAACCAGCGCCGCTCGACCACTTCGTAATCGACGGACTGGCCCGCGACCGGCGCGCTGTCCCAATCGACCGCCATCAGGTTGACCAGGTTCTCGCGTTCGGCGCGGCCTACGTATTCCTCCGGTTGCAAACCGACATACACCAGCCCTTGATGCACGATCACCTGCGCGCTGCCCGCGACAAGCTGGTCGCTCTCGTCGATGACCTGCGCCTCGATGGTATACGTCTGGCTTTTGGCCTGCTCGCCTAGGTCAGCGCTGAACTCGATCATGTAGCGGCCCATGTCGTCGGTTTCGGCCTCACCTTCGGCTACCACCGAGCCATACGGCCCGTAGTAATCCGGCGAGTAGAAGTCGTAGTTTTCGTCCACGAAGGACCAGTAACCCGGCTCGTCGCCGGTGTAGTTGAAACGATAGTCACGCGCCAGGACGTTGTAACGCACGGTGGCATTCGACACCGCGCCGCCAAAGAAGTACTGCGCTTCGACCAGCGCGCGCACTGTGTCGCCTTGCGCGACCTGGTCCGCCGCCGGGGTCACGTTCACCTGGAACTCCGGCGCGCGGTATTCGGCCACGCTGAAGCTCAGGCCGAACGAATCACGCACGTTGCTGCCGACTCCCGCCACGATGCGGTAATAACCGAGCGGCGCTTCGGCGTCGAGATTCAACTCGCCATTGAACGATCCCTGCGGCGTAACCGGCAGGTCCTGCTCGTAGATCACCTCGCCCCGGTCGTCGTAAATCGTGACCGGCACGCTCGCCAGCGCGGGCAGCGTGTAGGCCACGTCCTGCCGGTCGCGCAAGATGCCCTTGAAGTACACGGGCTGGCCGGGCCGGTAGATCGGGCGGTCGGTGTACAGGTACACGGCGAAGTCTTCCGGTTCGTAGTCGCCGTAGATGTCGAACTGCCAGGGGTCCATGCCATCCGCCCACTGGCTGACGGCAAAGCTGAAGATATCGCCCTGCTCCGCCGTCGCGTACAGGGTCGTGTACAGGTCCTGGAGATGCGGGATCGACGCGACGGCCAACCCGTCAGCGCCGGTTGTAACCCGCGCCACCGGCGAGAAATTCTCGTTGTAAAAGATGACCGGCACGTCCGCCAACGGCTCGCCGCTGTCGAGATCGGTCAGCCACGCCAGCGCCGTATCCTGGCTGAACTTGAGCGTGATGTTGGCCGACTGCACCAGCATGACGTGACGGCGCACGCGGTTATCGTACATCTCCGTTTCCGGTGACGTGGCCTCCAGGTAATAAATGCCCGGTGCGAGCGCTTCCGGCTGGTACGGCTGCCCGTAGGCGTCGGACTCCGGCGCGTTCGGATCAGCCGGGACCGCGCCGAGCGGTTCGTAGTAATACACCGACTGGTCGCCTTCGGCGGCCCAACCGACGATGTCGTTATCCAGCCGCACGTTCCACCACAGGTAGCCGCCTTCGCAGAACGGCCCGCCGATGACCTGCATGGTTTGATCGGGCAGCACCTGCGTGACGGTGTTCGCGGTCAGGTTCGGCTCCTGGCGAACGTTCAGCGGGCGTTCGTCCTCGCGCGTGACGAGCACCACGTCGCCCACCTTGACCCGCGTTTCCGGCGCGCCCAGACACTCGATGTTGGCGATGCCGCTCGCGCCTTTGGCGGAGATATACATCAGTTCGTAGCGGCGCTGGTCCTGCTGGCTGCTGACGTCAATCGTCCACTGGCGCAGCAGGTCGGCAGGACGCGGCGTATACGAGCGCCAGCCGTCATAACTATCCGGGCCGGTGAGTTCGGCCAGCCGCGCGGTTGACATCTTCCACAAGGTGAGGTCGATGCGCGAGACGTTGCGGTGCGTCACAAACAGGCGTGTGGACGGGTTATGGCTGCTGTACATGCCGACTGTGCCCGTCGCCTGGATCGTCAGTTCCGGCGGGTAGGGTGCGGTGGTATACGTGACCACCAGACCCTCGTCGATGGTATTGCCGTAGCGGTCTTCCATACCGGGCAGGATCGTGATCGTATATTCGGTGCTCGGCTCGGTATCAAATGACAGGTTGTAACTGTGGTTGTAGTCGTAAAAATAGGTGTCGAACTCGCGCCAGGGTTCCGGCTTGACGATCACCTTGTCTTCCAGCGATTTCAGATCCATTTGCGTGTTGAAGTAGATCGTAAAACCGCCGTACGGTGAGGCTTCGAATTCACCATCTCGCGGTGACGTGCGCACGATGCGCGGGTACGGCACGGTGTAGAAGATGGCGCTCGCCCCTTCGCGCAGCGACGCGCCGGTCGCGCTGAGCGTCTTCTCCGCGTCGATTGTGACAAGATAGGCGGACTCCATCGCCAGCTTCTCGTCCGGCGTGAACGTCACCTGGCGCTGCGAATCGCTCCACTCGAACGTACCGGATACCGGCAGCGGCTCGTCGAAGTATTCATCGCCCCCAATCGGCCCCAACTGCACCAGGCTGAATCCCTGCGCGACGGCGTCGGGGTCCATCGGCTGCGTGAAACTGACCCTGACCACCGTTTCGAGCGTCAGGGTATCCTGCCCGTCGCGCGGCGAAATGCTCACTACATCCGGCTGGAGCGTGCTGAATCCCCAGGAAAAATCGTCCTTGAGCACGCCGCCGGTCACGTCTTCCAGCCCGGCCTTGACGGTGACGGTGTAGTCTGTGCCACCGGCCAGCCCCGTTGGCGTGAAGAGATAGATCGACGTGTTGAGCCATTCACCCGTGCCCTCGACCGCCGGGTCGAAACTCAGCGGGTGCGGCAGATCGCCCATATCCTCGACGGCCACAAGTGGCACGACCGGGCGGTTGAAGATGACCGTGATCACGGCGTCGGTATCCACGTCGGCGGATTCGGGCGCGGGCAGCACTTCGGAGACTTCGAGATACCCTACCGTGCGCAGCTTGAGCGTGAACGGCTGCTCCATCGCCACGCCCTGCGCCGACTGCGCCGATTCGGCAATCGTGAACGTATATTCGGTCGCGCGGTCATACGCGGCGGACGGTGTAAAGGTCAGGGTCGCGCCGTCCGGCCAGGCGAGATCACCCGCCACATCCGGCATCACGCTGAACGCCGACTCGACCGTCGTCGGGTCCATCGCCTGGTCAAAATAAAACGTGACCGCGCCATCCAGGGCCAGCTCTTCACCGGCCAGCGGCACCGTATCAAACACCTGCGGAGGCAGCGCGTCGCCGGGCGAGTCCTGCGCCAGTGCCAACCCGCCCAGCACCAGGCTGAGCGCCAGCACGACCGCCAGCACACCCAACGCCCCACCCCACCGGATTCGTCGTCTACTCATCGGGTTTTCCTCCAAATCCTATCTCTCGAACCTGTCAACGAGACGTGTCTTTTTGTTTACTATTTATCCGTAAATCTGTTTGGGTAGGGGCGCTGCTTGCTGCGCCCGGCAATTTACGGATAGGCTGTTAGTGAGAATACGAACCTGTCACCCGACCGGCCACGCGGCACAGGCCACCCTTACCGGTGCGCCTGCCGGTCAAACCATGAGGATATGCGGCTTGTGTACGGAATGCGTTCCACATTTTGATATTTGATTATAGGGTAATTACAGACAGCAGGGAAACGCGGTAACCCCCTGATTTACCCCTGTATCTTCATTGTAGGGGTTGCGGCAGCCAGCGCGCGACGCTCACGCAACGGCTGCCCTACGGGTGAACAGTGCTTAACCGAGTTTGCGCGGGGGTCAGGAAGCCAGCGCGTCATTCACCAGCGCGGCGAGTTTTTGCATGGTCACCGGTTTGACGTGGAAATGCTGCACGCCCAATGCCCGCACCTGGGCCTGCCAGTTTTCGTTGGCCGAGATGACCAACACGGGAATGTGTTGCAGGCGGATGTCATCCCGCGCGAACTCGATCACGCGCAGGCCCGGCATATCCGGCATGTTCATGTCGAGGATAATCAGGTCAAACTCGTCATTGGTCAGGTAGAGGATGGCATCGGTGGTCCGCCGCGCGCCGATGATCTCGTGGCCCAGGTGCGCGAGCGCTTTTTTGTACAAAAATTGCAGGTCCCGATCATCTTCCACCACCAGGATTCTGGCCATACAGGGCTCGGTTTCTCTCTGTGTTTGCGACAACGGTTCGCGGGGATATCAACCAACGCTGGCGGGACCAGCGGGGTGTGGGGGTTGGCTACCCGGATGACGATCGATCAGCCGCGCCGGGTGCTCGACAAAAACGAATCACCCACGACTACCGAACCGCTCCCGCCATTCCGCCAGTTGAGTTTGTTCTCCCCAACCTCAATTATAGAGCATGTCGCGGCAGGCGTGCATACCGGCTCACCACAGCCGCCCGTCGGAGGTGTCCAGCCCCAGCAGCGATTTGCCGACATACCAGCCGGTCGCCGCCACCTCGCGCAGCACCGCGATCGTTTTTTCGAGGCGGGGCAGCGACCCGGTGGTCCGCTGCGCCGGGCTGGGCCACACGCGCACGTCACGCGCCTGGAACAACCACGTCGCGCGCCACAGGTGGAAATCGTCGCTGACCAGCACCGCCGCGTGCCAGCCGCGCGCGCGCATGATCGCCGCCGATTCGCGGGCGTTCTCCTCCGTGCTGCGGCTGCGCGGCTCCACCAGGATCGCGGCATCCGGCACGCCGTGCGCCCGGACTACCGCCGCGCAGTAGGCCGCCTCGGTCAGCGCGTCCCCGACCGGCAGGCTGCCCGTACACAGGACGCGCGGCGCGTACCCCTGGGCATACAGCGCCGCCGCATG
>CAYMTN010000030.1:22030-25096 GCA_964393335.1 uncultured Anaerolineaceae bacterium | reverse complement strand
GGCGTTCTCCTCCGTGCTGCGGCTGCGCGGCTCCACCAGGATCGCGGCATCCGGTGCCGATCTCGCCGCCGCCCAGCACGATGATCACGTCCGCCGGTCGCGCCCGGTTCGCCGCGCCAAACCGCACGATGACCAGCGCCAGCAGCAGCCCTTGCAGCGCGGCCAGCGACCCGGCCATCAGCGTAATCCCCGCCAGCCGCCGCCGCACGCGGATCAGAAGGGGAACGCGTCCAGGAAATTGTTGAGCGCATCCAACGATCCGTTGCTGGTTGCCAGGAAGCACCATTGGTAGTGGCCCCACGCTGCCAGGTAGCCCCCGTGCCGGTCCAGGCCCACGCCGAAGGACGCCGTCGGGCCGTAATACGGTGTCTCCAGCAAGTCGATGATGCTGGCGGCTTCCAGCGAAAAGCGTACCGTCGCCTCTGCCTGCGCGGCGTCGTCAAACCGGTACACGGTCAGCACGATCGTGTCGTTTCCGGCCTGGTACGTGGCCTGCAAACCGCCCGTTTGTGAGGACGTGGCATTGCCCTGCATCGACTGGCGTGTGAAGCTGCCCACCGAAAACGGCGCTTCAAACGCATACGGATCGACGTCCGGCACCGGGTTGCTGCGCGGCGCGGGCGGGCGGGTGGTCGCGGTCGGCGCAAGCGTCCCGGCAGATGTGGGGTTGCTCGGCGCGCCGGTCGCCGCACCGCCGCCTTTGTTACCATCATCGCCGCCGCCACACGCGGCCAGCGCCACACTCAGCACCACCAGACCGATCATGATCCAACGTGTCATGGACTGCTCCTCCCGAATCCACCATTGCCGCGCACGTTGTAACACTGCATGCGCTCCGGCGCAAGTTTCGCCGATGATGACCCACTATGGGCCAACATCGGGGCCAAGGTGTGTGTTTTTCGGCTTGTCGGCGGTCTAGCTTACCCCTCCGCGCGCGCGGTGTCCCGCGTATGCTGCGCATACGACCCCCACATGTGGAGCGAGGCCAGGAGGTGAGGTAACGTGCTGGAATTGACGCCAATAGGTAGCGCTGTGCCCGCCCCCTACGCACGAGGAACCGGCGCGTGACCGGTTCCTCCGTTTGGTCATCGATCCTCGCTGGGCCGTGAACGACCCGGCTATTCAGCTCCCACGAGGGGGCCTCATGATTCAGGCGGCTACAACAATGCTTCGAAGTCCGTCACCAATTGCTCGACCGATCTTATCAGGAAATCGGCGAACGGGAGAACCTCCTTCAACTGCCCTTCGTCTACTTCTAGGAAGAACATTCTCCAACCAGATTCCGTTGCAAAGGCGTGTAAGGGAGCAAAATAGCACGGTAAGGAATAAACTTTGACATCCATCGGCCCATTATTGACAACCAATGCATTTCCTATAATCTTAGGAAGACGAATGGGGTTGATGCCAACTCCGGCAGCCATTCCCACGATTTTGGGAATGGCAACAACATTGATTTTCACGTGTTTATCGTCATTGCTGATGCGCATAAACTGCTTTAACCACACGACTCCTCGAAAGGGTTGGTTCTGTTCCAGAAGTCGATATATGGCTGGAAAATGCTGCTTGGTATGTATGATAACAGGTTTCGTCTCAAAATCATTCTCATGCTCTGCCCAAGGAAAATCATGTCCTCTTTTCTTCTTGACATCTCTAAACTCGTCTGATGTTATCAACGACTTGAGTTTGTGATCGACATAGAACCGCATTGTGTAGTTCAAGGCCGACCGAAGATCGTTGGCGAAATTCCCCAAAAGAGAACCCATCTTCAGTGAATCCCGCTCATCTGGTTTCTCCAGATGCCTCAAGCAAGCAGCTTCAATTTGACGCCTGATGTCTTTGGCACTATCAATCTTGACCTCAACCTGTAGTTTCACTGAACCGACCATCGGGACCACTTTTCCATTACACACCAGGGCCTACCTCGTTTGGATAGACCCCGTGTCAACCCTAACACTCGCTGAAGCCGCAGCTATAACACTTGCGGCAGCCTTCCTCGTTGACCAGGGTCGCTGCGCCGCACTCCGGGCACAGGTCGCCGAGTCTGCGCGGCTCAATCGGCAGGTGAAGCTGCGCGCCCGGCACCGGGGGCGCGCTCGCGTAATACTCGTCCACGTCGGGATCGCTCTCGTCAAGGTATTCTTGCAGCACCTGCGCCAGCCCATCCGGCAGGCTGCTGACGCGCGACGGGCCGAATCCAATCGTCCGCACGCCGCCGATCCCGGTCAACTGCCGCACGATCTCGACGACGCGGTTGCGCGGGCTGACTGGCGACGTCAGCCGCAGAATGTACGAGATCAGGCGGCCCAGCGCTTCAGAAACCGCCGCCGTCTCCGATCCGGCCTTAGCTGTGTGCATGAACACCTCAAAGGGTTGGCCCTGCCCCTCGCCGTTTTCGTTGACCGTGATATACGTCGCGCCGGGCGGCGTCTGCACGCGGTACGTTTTGCCGGTCAGGTGGCGCGGGCGCGGCTTTTTCTCCTCGTTGAACAGGCGCGGCTGCTCCACCGGCTCGGATTCAGACTCCTTGTTCTGGCGAGTCTCCGCCGTCTCCAGCACAACTTTTTCGCGGCTGCCGGTCACGTACACTGTCAGCCCCTTGCAGCCGAGCTTCCAGGCCAGCCGGTACGCGGTGGCGACCTCGTCTTCGGTGGCGCTGGCGGGAAAATTGATCGTTTTGCTGATCGCATTATCGGTGAAGGCTTGCAGCGCCGCCTGCATACGCACGTGTTCCTCGGCGGTCACGTCCCCGCTGACGACAAACACGCGCCGGATCGCCTCCGGCACGGCCTCACTATCCTGGCACGTCCCGGTCAGATTCGCCTGGTCCACAATGCGGGCGATGGCCGCATCGTCCAACCCGGCGTCACGCAGCGCGCGTTCGAACAGCGGGCTGGTATATTGCAGCGTGAGCTGCTGGCCGTTGTCGTTGACGTACCGCATGTACGCCAGCGCGAAGACCGGCTCGCAGCCGTAACCCTCGCAGCCCGCGACAGTGGAGATCGTCCCCGTCGGCGCGACGGTCGTCTGCGCCCCGTTGCGGATGCCGTGCTGCCGGATGCCCTCCAC
>CAYMTN010000030.1:18314-22020 GCA_964393335.1 uncultured Anaerolineaceae bacterium | reverse complement strand
ACCAATCCAGCGCCGGACGCCCCCAGTCGTGCGTGTGCGGCACCAGCGGCTGCGGCGGCTGCCACGTCAGGTTGGCCGGGTCGTACACGCTGCCCGCAATCGCCGGGAACGGGCCGCGCTCGCGGGCCAGATCGATGCTGGTCCGCATGGCGTGGAAGCGCACGAATTCCATGACCTGGCTGGCGAATTCCTGGCCCTCCGGCGAGCCGTAACGCACGCCCCGCGCGTACATCAGGTCCGCCAGCCCCATGATGCCCAGCCCGATGCGGCGCACGCGGTGCGCGGCTTCGGCCAGTTCCGGCACGGCAGGCACATACGCGTTGGCCGTCACGACGTCTTCGAGGAAGCGCGTCGCCGTCTCGACGGAGTCGCGCAGTTTGTCCCAATCGACGCGGTGATTCGCGTCGATATGCCGGGCCAAATTCAGCGAACCCAAACAACAGTTTTCGTGCGGGCCTAAAAATTGTTCGCCGCAATTATGTGCAACGACACCATTCGCTATGAGGCTATTCGTTTGGGGCTGCGCCAGATCATACACGTCCGCCGTGCCCGCGTCTTCGATGTCCAGCACAACATCGGAGAGAGACTCCGCGTTTGAGCGGCGGCGCTTGCCGGAAATAAAGGACTCGACTTTCGCCTGCTTTTCTGCATGGGCGAACCCGATCAGGTCAGCAAACCGGTCACGATTCACTTTTCCGAGAACCAGTTCGTACTGCGGCTGCGAGTCGTATTCTTTCAGCCCACCTTTGCCATCCGGCATCAGATGCCCTCTGGCGGCGCGCCGGTGATAGATGCGGCTGATAATGCCAAAATTCGCCAGCAGAATCTGCACGTCCTGCAACAGTCCGCGTGAGCTGCTGGCTAACCGGACGGAACAATCCTGTTTTTTGACATTAAGCCCGACCGTTCCGTCAGCGCCAAACAGCCCTTGCAGGAACCCGACCACGGCTTCGCGCGGCGCGGTCCAGATCGAGTCTGGCACCCGCTTTTCATGCGCGCGCCCGGTGCTGACGCCGAGCGTCTCGAAGAATCGGAACGGCACCTGGCCGTAGGTCATCTGCCGGACACTGCCGCGATCCACCGTACAGCCTGCCCCGAACCACTCGCTCAGCGGCTCGTGAATCAGCGACAACGACTCGTCGTCGACAAACACCATGCCCATACTCTTTCGAGTCGCCCCGTCCGAAATCCAACCGTCGCCGACCAGCCAGCCCATTACGAGGCCGAGATCGTGTGACCATCGCTGCGGGAGATGCGCATATCGCGCGCTAAAATCGCTGCGCTGAACGGTGTGATCGTTGCCGGACAGCGCCATCACGCTGAGTTCACGTTCCATTTCGGCGACGTTGGGCAATTCGTAATCCCGCCCCCAGGCACCTTCCCCGCTTTGCAGCAGTAGCCTGTCACCCGGTCTGAGGTGCTGTAGTTCGACGTATCCGCGCGGCGTCAAAAAGCGGTGATCGGGAGTCGCAACCACACTGTAGCCCATTTTCGTCGTCAGCCGCTTGACCGCGACGTTTTCACGCGTCCGCCACGCGATCGATCCGGGTCGCAGCGCCACCCCATGCAGAGTGCCGACCTGGGCACCCGCCCCATCTGGCAGCGCGCGGTTATCAGCGGCAACAAACGCCGGGAGGCCGCGTTCGGCGAGGTCCTCAATCGCCACGAGGCCAAACTCGGTTGCGATGCGTGTTGTGCCGACAAAACACGGATTCGTCGACTCCAGTGTGTACAGGTGCGGCACGGGATTTTCGCGGTTGGCGGCGTCCAGGAACAACATGCCCGGCTCACCGTTGTGATGCGCCTGCTGCACGATCTTGTCGAACAGGTCGCGGGCGCGCACCGTCCGCCACACCGAATTATCCTGCGGGTTGATCAAGTCAAAGTCCGCGTCGGCTTCGACGGCGTGCATAAACGCGTCGGTCACGCCGACCGAGATATTGAAGTTCGTGATGGCGTTTTCATCGACTTTGCACGTGATGAATTCATCGACGTCGGGATGATCAACCCGTAATACGGCCATATTAGCGCCCCTACGACTGCCTCCCTGCGCGATCTCGCCGAACGCCTGGTCGTACACGCGCAGGAAACCAACCGGCCCGGTCGCCCGCCCACTCGACGAGCGGACCAACGCGCCTTTGGGCCGCAGGCGGCTGAACGAAAACCCGTTGCCGCCGCCGGTCTGCTGGATCAAAGCGGCATCGCGCAGCGTCTCAAAAATCCCCGATCCGGTGCGCCCCATGTCGTCGTCGATGGCGAGTACAAAACAGGCTGCAAGCTGCCCCAACGGAGTCCCGGCCCCGGTGAACGTCGGGCTGTTGGGGAAAAAACGCAGCGTCGTGAGCAGGTCGTAAAAGCGCCGTGCCACCGGCTCGACCGCGCCGTCGAAGTCGGCCTCGGCCTTGGCGATGTGGTACGCCACGCGCCAGAACATCTCTTGCTCGGTTTCAACCGGCTGGCCGTCTTCGCCGCGCCGCAAATAGCGCTTGCGCAGCACCGTGCGCGCGTTGTCGGTGAGCGGAATGTCGCGCTGCAAATCGGGCGGAAGCGGCACTTTGTGAAAACCGTTCGACCGGGCATTTACCTGCACGTTATCATCTGTCCTATCCGCCATCTCGTCGCTCTCCTTGTGGTAACAATACAAATTCATAGACAGCCCCGCCGCACCGTCTACGGTGGGACGCCTGGAAACTATCCGATTGGCTGACACGATACGATCAGGACAAAGGTGTCCCCGCTACGGCCCGGACTCCGGTTTCGGCGGTTCCCCGGCGCTCGACTCGTCGCCCGTGCCGGGGGCATCCGGCTCACTACCCGACTTATCGGGCTTGCCGGTTTCGCCCGGTGGCCCCACCTGGGCGGTACGCGCCGCGACCGGGGTGACATTGTTGGGACCACCCAGCAGCGTGTCCAGCATATCCCGCACGCTGGCCAGGCTGTCCAGGCCCAGGTACACAATCGCGTACCGGATGTAGGCAATCGGGTCGAGTTCCTTCAGGCCCTCGATCACCATGTCACCCACCACCCGGCTGGACACTTCGTCCCGGCCCAAATGCTGCAAGTGCGTTTCGATCCGGTCGACCAGCCCGTTGATGTCGGCTGCCGGGATCGGGCGCTTGGCGCACGAAATCTGGATGCCCCGGATCAGCTTTTCCCGGTCGAAGGCTTCGCGGTCGCCGTTGCCTTTGATCAGCAGCGGAATCGCGTGCAGCACCCGTTCGTAGGTGCTGAAGCGCCGCCCGCACGCTTTACATTCACGCCGCCGCCGGATGCCTCCCTGCGCATCGCGCGTCGTATCCACCACCCGCGACTTATTATCGGCGTCGCAGTACGGGCACTTCATGGTTGGACCGGCCCTTTCGTGACCAAAACGTGAAAATTTTCCGGGTGGTCAGCAAGTCGATCGAGACGAAAAAACGAACCACCGGCAAGAGGTGAAACACCCATTGATCCTATAACCAGCGGTCCGTTTTGGCAACAACCCCGGCGGCGCGCCGGGGACACTCGTATATGGCGTGGGCGGAATCAATATCCCACCAAAAACGACGTCAAACCCCCATATATGGGGGATAATGTGTGATTCTTGCCCTGTATATGGCGGTTTGGTAGGTCCAACTGTAACACGAACAGGCATTCTAGCATATAGTACCAGGGTACCGTTTTGGTCTTCTTTAAGCCTATTCAATGCTTTCTATAGCGCAGAGCA
>CAYMTN010000030.1:0-18304 GCA_964393335.1 uncultured Anaerolineaceae bacterium | reverse complement strand
GCGCGGCAGACGTGATGTTACCTTCCAACCAGGCAGGCAGGCCAGAGCCACCTGGCGGAAGGTAACCGGTGCAAGAGGGTATATGGTAGCCAGCCGCGCACCAAACAAACAGCACGCAAACGTCTTTCAGGTTCGCCTAGCGGCGGCGCAAAAACGCCGGGATATCCAGGTCGTCGGTATCATACACCCGCGACGTGAATTCCTCTTCAACGCGGCGCGTCTGCTGCTGCTGTTGCTGCGGCTGTTGCGGCTGTTGTGATTGCGCTGGCGGCGGTACGGCTGCTTCGAGATCGTCGTCCGCCTCGACCGGCTCCTGGATCGTGCGCGCGACCGGGCGCTGGGTCACCGTGCCGGTCAGCCGCTCACGGCCCGTTTTGACCGGGCGGCGCTGCGTCACGCGTGACTGCTCGAATCCGGTGGCGATCACCGTGATGCGAATGTCGTCGCTCATGTTATCGTCGATCACCGCGCCGAAGATCAGGTTCACGTCTGGATGCGCCGTTTCCTTGATGATCGCGGCGGCTTCGTTCACCTCGAACAGGCTCATTTCCGGGCCGCCCGTCACGTTGAACAGGATGCCGCGCGCGCCGTCGATGGTCACATCCAGCAGGCTGCTGCTGATCGCTTCTTCGGCGGCCTTACGGGCGCGGTCTTCGCCGCTGGCCCGTCCCACCGCCATCAGCGCCGCCCCGCCCTCCGACATGATCGTGCGCACGTCGGCGAAGTCGAGGTTGATCAGGCCGGGCACCGTGATCAGCTCGGAGATGCCCTGGATGCCCTGGCGCAGCACGTCGTCGGCCATGCCGAACGCGTCCTGCAGGCTGGCACGTTT
Source organism: uncultured Anaerolineaceae bacterium (assembly GCA_964393335.1). Lineage (GTDB taxonomy): Bacteria > Chloroflexota > Anaerolineae > Aggregatilineales > Aggregatilineaceae > CAYMTN01. The sequence continues at coordinate 17,472 of CAYMTN010000030.1, read as the reverse complement.
GTCGACGATTTGCAGCAGGCGGTCGTTGGGGATCACGATCAACGTGTCCACCTGGCTTTTCAGCGCCTCGATGCCAGCCTCGGCGGACTGGATGCGGCGCGAGCCTTCGAAGGTGAAGGGGCGCGTCACGACGCCGATCGTCAGCGAGCCAAGCTCTTTGGCGACCTGGGCGATCACCGGGGCACCGCCGGTGCCCGTACCACCGCCCATCCCGCCGGTAATAAAGACCATATCCGCGCCGCGCATCACCTCGTATAACTCGTCGGCGCTTTCTTCGGCGGCCTTGCGGCCAATCTCCGGGTTCCCCCCAGCGCCAAGCCCGCGCGTGAGCTTATCGCCAATGCGGACGCGCGTCTTGGCTTTGCTTAACAGCAACGCCTGGGCATCGGTGTTAATCGCGATAAATTCAACACCTCCCAGCCCCTCCTCAATGACAGCATTCCCACCACCGCCGCCGATCCCGACTACTTTGATGCTTGCGAAGTTGTCAACCAAAGGCATTGAATCCGACATGAAAATACCCTCCTGATAAAATGGTGCTGCCATGGATTCTGGCCGTTTGTTGGGTGAAACTGGCCTGCTGCACGCCAACGGCCCTGCTCATTTGTATCACTTTTATGCGCGTAATACCGTTTATTGTACGGTATTTTTGTGTAAGGGAAAATCCGCCTGTGTACAAACCCGCTAAAAGTTTGAATACTCGAACCCAAACCGATCGCGGTGTACGCAGGTTCCCGCTACCCGTCATCCTCTTCGCCGGGTAGCAGCCGCTCGATCATACCTTTTAAGAAGCCGCCGACGTTGACGCGGCCCACGCGTGAATTGGACTGCTGGCGCAGCGCGCTGCGTCGATCATCTTCAAGATCCATGATCAGACCCAGTTTTAGCAATCCCACGCTGGTACTGTATGACGGGTTTTTGAGCGTATCCGACAGGCCGGTGATGTTTTCCGGCTGCGCCACGCGCACCGGCAGCCGCAGCACGTCGCCTGCGACCGTCTTCATGCCCGGCAGCAGGCTGCTGCCACCCGTCAACACGATCCCGGCCTTGAGCAGCCCGTCGTACCCGCTGCGCTTGGCCTCCTTGAGGATCAACTCGAAAATCTCGGCCACGCGGGCGTGAATGATATGCGCCAGATCGGAGCGCTGGACTTTGCTCGGCAGTTCCTCGCCGAAGGGCTGGATCGGGAACGCCTCCAGCGGGCTGACGGCCTTCGGATCGGCATGGCCATATTTGAGCTTGACCGCTTCGGCCAGGTCAAACGGCAGATGCAGCCCGGCAGCCGTATCGTTGGTGACGTGCTGGCCGCCAACGGCGATCACCGCCGTATGCCAGACCGAGCCGTCGATGAACATCGCCAGGTCGGTTGTCCCGCCGCCGACATCGACCACCATCACGCCCGCTTCGCGTTCCTCCGGCGTCAGGATCACGTCGCCGGATGCCAGCGGGTTGAGAATGAAACGGTCCACGAATACCCCGGCGCTCTCCACGCATTTTTCAAGGTTCTGGATGCTCTGCGTCGCGGCGGTGATGATGTGCGCCTCCACTTCGAGCCGGAAGCCCAACATCCCCAGCGGGCTGCGCAGTCCGGTTTGCCCGTCCAGGCTGTAGTTGCGCGGGATGACGTGCAGCACTTCGCGCCCGTGCGGCAGCGTGACGGCCCGCGCGGCATCCATCGCGCGTTCCAGATCGCCAAGCTGCACGCCGCGCGTATTCGAAACGCCGACCGCGCCGGTGCTGTTGATCGACTCGATATGCCCGCCCGCAATCGACACGAACGCGCGCCCGATCTCGTACCCGCTGCTTTCTTCGGCCTTGTGGACCGACGACGAGATCGCCGCGCTGAGGGCATTTACATCCGTGACCATGCCCTTGCGCATGCCGTGTGACGGCTCGATGCCTACCCCCAGGATGTACACGTCCGTGTCGCGGACTTCGCCCACGATGGTGCACACCTTGGTGGTGCCGATGTCAATTCCTACGACCAGTTCGCCCATATCGTCAACTTGTCATTCATGGATGGCTGTTATCATGGCCGGATCATCCCCCCAGGCCGCCGCTGATCTTGTCACACGCCGAACTATGCTTGGCTTCTATCCGTCAATCGTGCCGGGTGCTGGCGATCCTGCGGGTTGTCAACAGCGCGCCTTCCAAAAACCCGGTCTGTTATTTGTTTCTCCATCGACTCTTGTTGTACCACAGGACACAGGCATAACACAGAGGACTAAAGTCGCATGTCCTGTGTTATCAACTTCCCTGACGCCACAAAACCGTGTAATACGGGCGGTCCGGGTCTGATACGACGATCTCGCCGGGCTGCACCTTGTCTTTGATGGTATCGACCAGCCGGTAATAAACCAGCAGCTTGGTGTCTATGTCTTCGCCGGTCCCGAACCAGACCGTCCACCCGCCCCCATCGTGATAGCCCAGACCCTTGATCGAGTCGTAGAGCAGCACGTCGATGTTCGCGTGACGTTTGCGCAGTTGCAGCGCCCCATCGATGATCGTCTGCGGGATGCGCTGCCCGACCGAGATCGGGTCTTCGGCGTTCGGCACGACGACGCGCAGCAGGTCGGGCCGGTCTTCGCGTTGTTTCATCACGATGCCGTTCACGTCGACCCACACGCGCACGCCCTGTTCCCAGATCAAAGCTGGCTCGCGCTCGACGACGACGATCTGCACCATGTCGGGCGGCCAGCCGACCAACACGGTGGCGTCCGCGATATTCGGCACCGATTCCAGCCGCGCCTCGACGTCGTCCGCATCGATCCAGAAAATGTGCCGCCGGGCGATGTCGCTGAAGCGAAAAATCTCCTCCCGCGAGAGGTATTTCTCGCCGCCGACCGCCACCGAGTTCACAAAAAACGCGTCCGTCGTCAGGAACAGGTACAGCAGCACCGACAGCCCGACCACCAACATGCCGGACACGGCTCGCCAGCTTACCAACCGCATCAGGCTGATCCGCCGCCGCCGGGTGGTTGGCGCGGCCCGGTGCGGCTGCACGCGTGCTTTGCGCGCCTTGCGGGCAGCCCGGCGCTGCGTCACGCTCATCGGAACCTCGCCGTAAACGGCTTCGGATCGCGGCCTCATGCGCTGCGGCACGCTGCGATCCGACTCATCGACGGCGGCCCCACCGCCCTGCCGGGCGCGAACCCGCTCCCGTGCGCGGCCTGACCGCTCAGGCGTGCCTGCCGGGCGAACGTGCTCCCGGCTGGCCGTATCACGACGCGAACGCCGCTGATTTGCTTTGACTGATGAGCGCATCGGCTAGTTTCACACGGTATGCTTGATGAACGGTAACGGCGCGAACCGGCTGCTCCCTGATGGCCTTATTGTAGCGGCAGTCGCCTGCTTTTCCCACTGTTTATCCCACTATATTCCAACACGCCAGAATTGTCCAATGAGCCGGAATGAATTCACATCATTTTTATAAGGCTGTGTCCCCACCGCCTGCAAACCGTTCCACAGAAGACTTGACCGCAAACGCGGCGAAACAACGAGCCAGGGGTCTTTGACCCCTGGCAAGGCAAGCCGACGCAAAAGCTCCGCGCCAGAAACAACTGCCGCGTCTCTCGAAAATCACGCCTCCGGCCAATCGCCGATCAACTGAATCTCCAGTTCCAGCGTCACGCCGGATTTCTCCTGCACGGTATCGCGTGCCAGCTCGACCAGGCGGCGGTAGTCGCTGGCCGTGCCGTCGCCCGTGTTGACAAAAAAGTTGGCGTGAACCGACGAAATCTGCACGCCGCCGATGACCGTGCCCTTCAGCCCGGCGGCTTCGATCAGGCGTCCGGCGTAATCACCGGGCGGATTCTTAAAAATGCTGCCCAACGACGCGCCGGGCGGCTGGGTACGCTTGCGGTGCGCGACAAATTCGTCGGCCTGGGCATCCAGGACTGCCGGGTCGTGACCCGGTTCCAGGATCAGCGTGGCGACCAGCACCACGTACTGCCCGCCCCCGGTCTTCAACACCGACGTGCGGTAGCCGTACTGCATCTGGCTGACGCCCCACAGCTCGACATGAGGCCGGTCTTCCAGGTTGAAGACCTCGACCCAGCGCACCGACCGGGCCATATCGCCGCCGTGCGCCCCGGCGTTGTTCACCACCGCGCCGCCGACCGTGCCCGGTACGTTGACCGCCCATTCCAACCCGGCGAAGCCCTGGTTCATGCAGCGCCGCGCCAGCGTCGATAGACTCGCGCCGCTTTCGGCGATCACGCGCCCGCCGTCTTCAAAACGCACGCCTTTAGTATGGTTGACGACCACCAGCCCGCGATACCCGACGTCCGAGATCAACACGTTGGTACCGCCGCCGAGGACGATCCAGGGCAGCTTGCTGCGGCAGGCAAAAGTCACCGCGTCGGTCAGGTCGTTGGTGCTGTTGGCGACCACCAGCGCATCCGCCGGGCCGCCCAGCCGCGCCACCGTATACCGCGCGAGCGGCTCGTCACGTTTGAGCGCCGCGCCAAAGCGGTCGTATAACGCTTCATACGGATCGGTCATCAGTTTTCCTCCCTGGGCGACGGATGTTCGCGGGCGCGCAGGATGTCCAGCAAACGCTCGCCCACCTGCGGCGCGTCACCCGCCGACAGCAGCACGACCACGTCGCCGGGCTGCACGGAACCGGCCAGCGCCTGCACCGTCGCATCCAGCGACCCAGTATACCGCACGTCGCCAGCAGCACCATGCGCGACAGCCCCGATCAAATCGGACATGCCCCCCGCATCCAGCCCCGGCGTGACCGTCTCGCGCACCGAATACACGTCCGTCACCAACACATGATCGGCAGCGCCGAACGCCTGCGCGAAATCGTCCGCGAGGGCACGCATTCGCCCGTAGGTGTGCGGCTGCCACACCGCCCACAGGCCGCGCAGGTCAGGCCGGTCGCGCAGCCCGCGCAGCGTGACACGGATCGCGGTCGGGTGGTGCGCGTAATCGTTGATCACCGTCACACCGCCCGCCTGCCCCATGACCTCCGCGCGCCGTCCCGTGCCGCGAAAACTGCGCAGCGCCGCCGCCGTCACCTCAAACGCGATGCCGAGTCGATCCGCGACGGCGATCACGGCCAGCGCGTTCTGCACGTTGTGGTGTCCCGGCTGCGCCAGCCGGACGCGCTGCATCAACCGATCCCCGTGCCGCACGTCGAACAGCGAGCCGCCAACCGCGCCGCCTGCTGCGTCCGGCTGCGTGTTGATCGCCTGCCAGTCTGCCGGGTGGACGCCCGCCGCATACGTCACGACAGGCCGCCCCGCCGCCCGCCGTGAGTCGGCCAGATCGCGCGCCAGCGGATCGTCCGCGCAGGCGACCAGCAGCCCGTCATCCGGCAGCCGGTCCACGAACGCGCGGAAGGCGTCAAGCATATCGGCCAGCGTGGGGTAACAGTCGGGGTGATCGTGCTCGACGTTGGTCACGACCGCGATCTGCGGGCGCAGGCCCAAAAACATGCGGTCGTACTCGTCGGCTTCGATCACGAATTCGTCACCCTGCCCGACGCCCGCGTTGGTGCCGGTGTCCGCCATCACGCCGCCGACGATGTACGTCGGGTCGCGCCTGGCTTCGATCAGGACGTGCGTCAGCAGCGCGGTGGTCGTGGTTTTGCCGTGCGTCCCGGCGATGGCGATGCCGGTTTTGTCCGCCATCAATTGACCGAGCAGGTCGCGCCGCCGCAGCACAGGAATGCCAGCCGCCCGCGCGGCGACCAGTTCCGGGTTATCGCCGGGAGCCGCCGACGTGGTGATGACCACGTCCGCCCCGGCGACGTTCGCCGCCGCGTGCCCCTGGACGATCACCGCGCCGGACGCGGCCAGATCGCGCGTGAACGCGTTAGCGCGCAGGTCCGACCCGCTGACCGTGTAGCCTAGCTGTAACAAAACGCGGGCGATGGCCGACATGCCAAACCCGCCCACGCCCACGACGTGAATATGCTGTCCGGGACGTAACGTCACATGAAATCCCTTTGGTGCGGCACCGCTGCCAGCCTATCTCCGCCCGCGACTCAGATCACGACCACGATCACAAACACGAACAGCGCGATCATCAACAGCGACAGCAGGCTGCCATCCCCGCCGAGCATCCAGCTCAGCGGCAGCGCGTTGACAAAACTGGCGCTGACCGAGCCGGGAATAACCGGCGTAATGTGCGGGCTGAGCGGGTATTCCAGGTTATCCATATACCACCACAGCGAGCCGAACAACAGGTAGCCGTTCCAGCCGCCGACCAGCGCGCCCAGGATGCCGTCCTGAAAGCCTTCACGGTTCGAGCCGCCGCGCCCGCCGCCGCGCGAGAGCGCCTCCGGCGGGGTCTGGTACGCAAAAAAAGCCATCGACAGTAGAATCACGGCCTCAAGATAAAACTTGGACTGCTGCTGCCCGTCCGTCAGCGGATCGATCAGGATCGTTTCAAACTGCTTCAGGGTGAACAGCGCCAGCACGATCCCCGACGTGGCGACCAGTTCTTTTGTCCAGCCGCGCATAAAGCCGACCATGGCAAACATCCCGATCATGATTATCAAAAAACTGGATAATTGCATCATGTGACTCGTTCCCCTGGTTGGGCACCGGACATGCGCCGCGCTGCTGGTTAGCCGTTCCGCCGGTTAGCGCGCTCGCTGACGCGGCGCGGTCCGTCCATCACCGGACTGATTCGTCCCTGCTATTGTATGCCAACTTATCCTATCGGCAAAGTTACAGGTGACCTATCAATCGTAACCGATGCGTTTTTTCAACCCGGCTGGCGACCAGTTCATCCATCGGGGTGCCCCGCCATGCCAGCCAGCAGCCGCGCGATATTTTCCGCGCCATCCGAGCGTTTGAGCGCGGACGCGGCGGCGCGCATGGCCTCCAGCCGCGCCGGGACTTCGAGCAAATCGCGGATCGCCGGCAGCAGGTCATCGCCCAGGCGCCCATCATCCAACCGCACCGCCGCGCCGCGTTCGACCAGCCAATCGGCGTTGACCTTCTGGTAGCGCCACGCATACGGGTACGGCACCAGGATCGCGGGCAGCCCCAGCTCTGGATATTCCGCCAGCGTGGCCGCGCCCGCGCGGCTGATCACCAGATCGGCAGCCGCGAACGCCTGCCCGATATCCGCCAGGAACGGAAAAATCTGGTAATCGCTCTGTTGCGCGGCGCTGAGGGCCGCGTGCTGCGCCTGGACCTGTTCCCAATCCAGCGTGCCGGAGATGTGCAGGATTTGCAGCCCGTCGGCCAGCAGGGCAGGCGCGATGTCGCCCAGCGTCGAATTGATGCTGCGCGATCCCCGGCTGCCGCCAAATACCAGCAGCGTGCGGCGGGCGGGGTCCAGCCCAAAATGGCGCAGCGCGGCCTCGCGGTCAGCCTCTAGAATTTCGCGGCGCAGCGGGTAGCCGGTTTCGACCACGCGTTTACCGGGGAAATATTGCCCGGTCTGGGCCACCGTCGCGGCGATAGTCCGCGCGAAGTAACGCCCCAACACTTTGAGGGTCAATCCCGGCTCGATATCCGGCACGAAGATCACGATCGGGCGGCGCAGCAGCAGGCACGCCACCGCCACCGGAAAACCGACCCATCCCCCGGTCAAAAACAGGACTTCGGGCCGCAGCCGGATCACGAGCGCCAGCGACTGCCAAATGCCAATGAAAATTTTGATCAGGCTGATGACCTGCCCCACACGCGGGATGCCATGCACCGGCCCGGCCAACACTTCATGATACCCGTCGAATTGTACCCCGGCGCGGGCCACGAGATCGCGGGCCATATCGCCGCGCGCGCCGACAAACGTCTGGGTCAGGTCCGGATACAGCTTACGCAGCGTGCCCGCAACGGCCAGCGCGGGATACACACCGCCGCCGGTCCCCCCGGCAGAGATCATGATTCGCAAAAAACTTATCTCCACTCGCTAGTCAAGCATCATTTCCAAAACGCAGAATCAATGCTTTCTCATAACAAGAATTCGCTCAAATTTAGTAGTTTTGGTACGACGCCGAGAACGCCGCTCATCAGGTATGTTGTCGTCATAGATAGTAATAACTTCAAATCCGCCTTGAGTTACATCTAAGGCCAGATCAGCCATTATTTCAGCCGTGCGTGTTGTAGTTCCTTCTCGTTCCACATCACCCAGTACCAATACACAATACCCTTTCGACTTCAAAACACGGTGCATTTCCTCTAAACAGATAGACATTTGAGGAACATACACTTTTCTATCTGCCGTGAGAGATGCATCTAGTTGTTTCCAGTTTTTGCACCCTAAAAACCATAATCGAAGTCGATTGTCGCGCGCATAATCCAGTGCGCCAAAGTATGGCGGGCTTGAAACGATGGTATCCACTGCGCGATCTTTGATAGACAATTCCATCGCATTCGTTTGCCACACCTTATAAGCACGCTGGTGCCAGGAAACCGGCAAATTCGCCCGGCGATAGGCCCGCTCAATTTTAGCCAGCAATCGAGAACGCAAATCACGGTAACGATACATCTCAGGAAACTCATCTGGCGGGTAATTCTTTTTGCGCAAATAAGGAACCAAATGGCTCGCGGGATACGATAAGAAACCCGGTCGTACATGATGCAAGATTCCTAACAAACAAGCCATCAAGAAAAAGTCCTTCTGCGCACGCAAGACATCAAACGCCGCCAAGATTTCACGTAGCGTATCCGGATGATAAAATTCTCGTACCCACTCAGGCACCTGGTCCAAGTTGATCTGGACCGCTTTTTGTTCTACGGTTTGAATAAGCTGTCTAGCCCTGTCAAGTGCCTCGGTTTTGCTGCCAGGTGCTTCGAGTTTTCCACGCGTAAGAACATACGCATATAAACTCAGATCATTAGCCCAAGCTTTCCGGTTGGCTAAGAGCGCCTCCAGTGGGACGACTCCTGAGCCAGAAAACGGATCAAGAACGATGTCACCAGGGGAAGAGTACAATTCAAGAATCACCCGTGCCATACCTGACTTCATCTTGCCAACGTATGGTGACAATTGTTGTAGCGTACTCTCGCGCTTATTGAATGAACCATGCCACAAACGTGCGTCTAGATCTGTTATGGCCAATGTTTCATCATGTGGAAATAAGGGGAGTTGGCTTGGATGAGTCACGTTATCTTCTTTCTAGTCACGCCAGGGGCGCGATCTACTGCTGTCAACGATTTCGCCCTGATGCCAGATTTCAACCAAGCGCGACAACCTTGTTTGGTCTTCCTCAATCAGTTTAACATGCACATACCAAAGATGTGTTTCTTGCTGCCGGGCATCATAAACGCCGAATAATTCGAGAATCATTTTGGGAAGCCGCAGTGAATCTATGGTATGAATCGGTGGCTCAGGATCATGGCGTGTAGGGACTCGTTGGGGAAGAAGAAAAATGTCCGGTGCAATCTGGGCATTGACCTGTTGATCTGTGCGATATTTGGGGCAAGGTCGCAAATGAGATCCACACAGAACATCTTTGATAAATAACACATCAACCAGTTTGTTCCTCCGTACAAGTTCATTCGAAAGCCGGTTGACGATTGAGTGCGCGCCATGCGCCGGCTCATTGACGATAGCACCGTCAAGATGACACCAGACACCGAATTCTCTAGCCCATAACCCCCGCTCTGAAATATTGATACTATTGCCTTCTCCCCCCTTAACTTCTAGTGCCGCAAAATAATCTGGATCACGCTCAATCACAATCGTAAAATCAAATCTCTGACGGCTGCCGCTATGCTTGTATTCAGCTATACGCGACCGTAGTCGCAAGTTTTCCAAAACGTGCTTGACAAATTGCTCACGAGAGGGAGTCGAAGAAGCGGCAAAACTGCCTCTGATACTTTCAATTGCGGAGCGGAAAACTAGGCTCTTTCTGTAATCAGCCGGTTGTATCGCGTGTTGAAGCAACACTTCTGGATGCCATTCATCCAGATTAGTTAACAACGCGATAGTAGGCTGTAATTGAGCAACAACTTGCGGATCGTGCCTGCATGGTAACATCGAAACACCTTTTCAACTCGATACTGGTTAATCCTGCCGCCGCTTGGGCAGCGCGTTCTGGCTGATGGCGCGCGAGACGTTCAGCATCAGGCCCACCCCGGCCAGCGCCGCCACCAATGCCGATCCGCCGTAGCTGATGAAGGGCAGCGGCACGCCCGTCGGCGGGATCATGGCCGTCATCACGGCGATGTTGAGCAGCGCGTCGTATGCGATCCAGCACGTCACCCCGGCGGCCAGCAGCCCGCCGAACCCGTCCGGCGCGTAACGCGCAATCGTGAAGCCGCGATAAATCAGGATCACGAACAGTGCGATCACCAAAAAGCTGCCCAACAGCCCCAATTCCTCGCCGATCACGGCGAAAATGCTGTCGGTATGCGGAAACGGCAGGTTATTGGCGAATTTCTGACGCCCCTCCCCCAGGCCGACGCCCGTCAGGCCGCCGTTGATGAACGCGGTCACCGCCTGCTGCACGTGATCGCTGGCCTGCGTCAGGTCTTCGATGGCTTTCATGTGCGCGTCCAAACGCTGCTGGGCGTAATCCAGCCGCGTGATCAACTGCCAACCCCCGGCCCCCATCGCGCCGCCGATCAACAGCAGTTGCAGCCAGTCCGCCCCGGCGATAAAAAACATGCTCAACGCCGTCGCCAGGATGCTGGCCGCCGTGCTGATATCCGGCTGCAGCACGATCAAAAACGCGATGGTGCCGACCAGGATGCTGAACGGGATGACGCCGTAAAAAATGTTGCCGAGCCTGGCTCGTTTGGCCGCCAGCCACGCCGCCATGTAAATCACGACCGTGAATTTCGCCAGTTCGCCCGGCTGCAGCGACCCGTTGATCAGCGCGCGCTGCGCCTCAAAGCGCGTATCGCCGAAGCGCAGCACGGCGATCAGCAGCAAGATCACGCCGAGCATCATCGGCACCGCCAGCCGCCGCCAGATGTGATAATCGACCCGCGCCAACACAGTCAGCGCTACCAGCCCCAGGAACATCGAGCGAAGCTGCCGCACGAAAAAATACGTCGTGCTGTTGACTTTGCCCGTCACCTGATAGCTGATGTCGATCGACGCGCTGTACACCATCAGCAAGCCGATCGCACACAAAATGCCCACGACCAGCGCCAGATACAGGTCAAACCCGGCGGCATACACGCGGCGGCGCTCGGCGATCCGCTGCCGGTCTACCGGCGGCGTGGGAGCCTGGCGTACCGGGCGGTTGAAAGCTTCGGCGTAGTCAAAATCATCGTCTTCGACGTATTGCGGCAGATCGGACATTGTAATAATCAGCTTTCAGCGTTTAGCTTCTAGCCCAAAAAAGTTGTTGGTTGCTGGTTGGTGGTAAAAACAGGGCGTGCGGCCACGTTTTGGCCCGAACAACCGGGAACGTTTTGAAAACCCTCACCCCTAAATCCCCTCTCCCAAAAAGTGGGCGAGGGGACTTCACCCGTCGAGCCTGTTTGCTCCCCTCTCCTGCTTGGCGGGAGAGGGGCCGGGGAAGGGCCGCGTCTCAAAGGCGGTCATCCCCTATGTGTACAACAAAACGCCGCGAAAACCAATTATTGGGCGCGCGACGCGCCTACTTCTGCCCCGTCACGCGGAATCCCTCAAAACGCGCGGTGAAACCGTCGCCAATGGGCGCGCAGACCATCACGCCGACGTCAAGCGTTGGCTCGCGCGTCAAAAACGCCTGCCGCAGTAATCTGTACTGTGCGCCATCCAGCGAGTACGTCACGTCGAGGGTGTGATCGTGGCGCGTGACGCGCAGGTACAGCGCGGGCGGCGGCGGATCGACCGGGACCACCGACCAATCCGACGCGTCACGCGTCACCACCGCGCTGACGTGCTGCGCGCCGTCGAAAAACTCGATGCCGCACTTCATCCAGGTCGTGGCATCCAGGCGCACCATCAGCCCGGCCTGGTCGTACAATGCGGCATACGCGGCGCGCACCGTCACCTCGGACACAAAATCGCCCGTGACGCGCTGGGCATACACGTGCCCGCTGTCACGCTGGCCGTTATCGTGCGTGATGCGCCAAAAATCGGTGTGTGGCGCGGCTGTCACCGTGATCACGTCCCTATCCGCCGACCACTGCGGCGGTTCGTTGAGCCATTGCATCGGTAAAATCTCCTGGTTCGTAGGCAAAATCAAAACGGCTGGTCGCCGTCACACTTGATAGCGCCGCAGCACGGCCATCATGACCGCGATCCAGACGATCAAGATCGCCGACTTGACCGTGATACTCATAAACCCGGCGACAAACACCCCGCCAGCGATGATCAGCGTCAGGACGAGCATGATCGCTATCATGCGGCGCGCTTCTGCTTCGGTGGGGCGTCTGTCCCGCTTCACGATTTCCCGCCCTTCCCGGTCGATTTTCGCCCGGCGCGGCGGGACTCAAGCGCCACCAGATCATCCACGCCGAACGTATCTTCGTCGAAATCACCGTTACCGCCCAGCGTCACAATCGTGCTCATCACCATGAACGCCACAAACGCGATCACGACCAGGGCCAGCGCCCCAACGCAGATTCCTATCGTCTGCAAAACTTCCAGCATACGCTCATCCCTCCTGCGCCAGCGCGCGCACCAGATCGCGGAAATGCTGCCCGCGCGCGGCAAAATCCTGGTAGGCGTCGTACGACGTGCCGCCAGGGCTGAGCAGCACCACGTTGCCGGGCTGCGCGATCTGTCGCGCGGCGGCGACCGCCTGCTCCAACCCGGCGACCAGCACGACGCGCCCCAACAGGGCGTCGGGATTCTGCATCTTCGCGCGGTGCATGGCTTCCGCGACCTGCGGACCGAACTCGCCAAACGCGATCACGGCGCGGCAGGTCGTCACCGCCAGCGCGGCCATGTCATCCCAGGGCAGGTATTTGTCGCGGCCCCCGGCCAGTAACACGACCGGTTCATGGTAGCTGTGCAGCGCCGCGATGACACGCTCCGGCGCGGTGGCGATGCTGTCGTTGACCCACGTGACGCCGTCCACCACCGCGACCGTTTCGAGCCGGTGCTCGACGCCCTCAAAGGTCGCAATCGCCGCGCGCATCGCCTGGACCGGCACGTACCCGGCCCCGGCCACCGCGCACGCGGCCAGCGTATTCAGCACGTTATGGTCGCCGCGCAGCCGGATCGTATCGCGCGGGCAGACTATTTCAAACGAGCGGCCTGGCGCGCAGTCCCCGACCGTCACCAGCAGATCGCCGCCCGCCAGGTATGCGCCGGAGATCACCTGCCGCTGCATCGAAAAATACGCGACACGCCCCGGCGCGTCCTCGCCCATGCGGCACGCGGCAGGATCATCCCAGCCGAACACGGCGACTTCATACGGTTGCTGGTGCAGGTAAATATGCGCTTTGGCCGCCGCGTAGGCCCGCATCGTGCCGTGCCGGTCCAGGTGATTGGGCGTGACGTTCAACACTGCCGCGACCGTCGGGCTGGCCGTCATCAGCTCAAGCTGGAAGCTGCTCAGCTCCATCACGACCACGTCATCCGGCGTGATGTGCGGCAGCGCGTCCAGCAGCACGTCGCCGATGTTACCGCCGACATGGGTTTGCCACCCGGCGGCGCGGCACATCGCCCCGACCAGCGCGGTCGTCGTCGTTTTGCCCGCGCTGCCGGTGATACCCAACACCGGCGCGGGACAGCGCTCCAAAAACAACTGCGCGTCGTTGGTGACGCGGATGCCGCGCCGGAACGCTTCCTGCACAATAGGCAGCGTGAGCGGCACGCCGCCGCTGACACACACCATGTCGCACATATCGAGCAGTTCGAGCGGGTGCCCACTCAGCGCGTACTGGATCGGGTAACCGGCCAGGTCCGCCAGCGCACCGGCCAGCGCGTCGGCGGGGCGGCTGTCGGACAGCGTGACGTGCGCGCCAACCTGTGGCAGCCAGCGCGCCAGCGCCTTTCCCTGGCGGGCGATACCCAATACGAGCACGTGCCGCCCGGCCAGCCAATCGGGTGCGGAGTTATGCCGCGCAGCGCTTGGGGGAGTTATGTTCATTCTGGCCCCTGTGGTAGTCGTTCGTTACGTGTCATTCGTCGTTCACCGTCAACCGTTAGCCGTTGGCCATCAACCACCCACCGTCACCGCGCCGCCCGTGCGCGCCGCCTCATAGATCGCGTCGATCACGCGCATATTGCCGATCGCGTCCTCGGCGGGGAACAGCGGATCGCGGTTTTCCAGCACCGCCGCGCTGAAATCCTCGACCTCGCGCGTATACGAGTTCACACGGCCCACGTCAATCGTTTCGAGCACCTCACGGTCAGCGCCGCGCCGCACGACCTGCCCCGGATAATCGTCTTTCGGGTTATAGGCGCGGTTCACGGCCAGCGATCCATCCGTGCCGACGACCTCGTAATAACGCCGCAGCGGCAGGACAAAGCCGCAGTTGATGTGCGCCAGCACGTCGCCGGGAAAGGCCAGCGTCGCCACGACCAGATCGTCGATGCCCGCCGCGTTCCAATGCGCCTGCGCGGTGACACTCAGCGGCTCTTGCCCGGTGACGTAGCGCGCCAGCGCGACCGGGTAACAGCCCACGTCGTACAGCGATCCGCCGCCCGTTTCCGGTATGCCCCGGATGTCGCCGGGCCGGTTGAGCATAAACGAAAATCCGGCGTCGATCAGGCGCAGATCGCCGATCACGCCCTCCTGCACCAGCGCCCGCACGCGCTGCGCCTGGGGATGGTGCCGCCACTGGAACGCCTCGGCCAGCTTCAGCCCAGCGCGTCGAAACACGCGGACCATGTCCCCGGCTTCGGCGGCGTTCAGCCCGATCGGTTTTTCGCACAGGACATGTTTCCCGGCTTCCGCCGCGCGGATCGCCCAGGCGCGGTGCAGGTGATTGGGCAGCGGGATATACACCGCGTCAATCGACGAGTCGGCCAGCAGGTCCTCGTAACGGCCATACGCGGTCGGGATGCCGTATTCCCCGGCGTAGCGTGCCGCCGACGTGGCCGACCGGCTGCCGACCGCGACCACGGTCGCGTTGTGGGCGGCATCAAACGCCGGTATCAGCGACATAGCCGCATGGCGCGACGTGCCCAAAATTCCCCAACGAACGATCTCAGACATACGATAACTCCTTGAAAGTAGCGGTCAGCTTCCAGCGGTCAGCAATAAGCTAAAAGCGGTCAGCCAGAACGTAAGGGCGCTGCCAACAAATCGCTCTCTTTTTTTACTTACCTCTGTGTCTCTCTGCGCCCTCTGTGGTGCTGCTCTTTTAATTCCAGCAGCAGCAATTCACTGCGCGCGCGGCAGCGTCAGGCACACGTCCGGCACGGTCGAATTGGCCGCATCGACGAACACGTCGCCGCGCGCCCATCCCAGGCTGCCCAAGCGCCACCACGTAAACCCGTCTGCCCCGGTCGTCCATCCATCTGCCTGCACGGTCTGATTCAGCGTCAGCGTGCTGACGACGGCGTTATCCGTGCTCGGACCGGCGCGCACGTTGGCCTCATCGACGCGGCTGATCAGGATGCAGGCTCCCGCGCTCGTCGTGACGGGAGTCGGCGCGTTGAACGTGACCACCGTCCCGATCGGCGTCGCGGGAATCTCGCTCACGGGCGGCAGCGCCCAACACGCATCCGGCAGAGTCGGATTCGCGTCATCGACAAACACGTCGCCGCGCGTCCAACCGCTGTTGGCCAG
Organism: uncultured Anaerolineaceae bacterium; assembly: GCA_964393335.1. Classification (GTDB taxonomy): domain Bacteria; phylum Chloroflexota; class Anaerolineae; order Aggregatilineales; family Aggregatilineaceae; genus CAYMTN01. Next base: position 1,877 of record CAYMTN010000030.1, on the reverse strand, counting down.
ACGCCACCACGTAAAACCATCCGTGCCGCGCACCCAGCCATCGGCCTGCACGCTCTGACTCAGCGCCAGCGTGCTGATGACGGCGTAATCCGTGCTCGGACCGGCGCGCACGTTGCCATCCATCACGCGCACGGTCAGCACGCACACGTCCTCTGCCGCGCCGCCCTGCCCGCTCTGCTGCACGGGTACCGGGGACGCGATCAGGGTCGCGGTCGGATTCACGACCGGCTGGCCGCCGGTTTCGACCACGCCCCACAGCGTGAAAAAGGTCGCGCCGACGGTCGCCAGCCGCGTCCCGTCCGGCGAAAACGCCACGCCGTTGACCGGCCCATCCGGGTACAGGACGCGCACCTGCGCGCGCGTCTGCACGTCCCACAGGCGCACGGTGCTGTCTTCGATGCCGCCTGCGCCCGACGCCAGCAGCAGCCCGTCCGGGCTGAAAGCCGCGCTGGTCACGTTTTCAGTATGGCCGGTCAGCGCCGCGATCTGCGATTCCGAGAGTACGTTCCACAGCCGCACCACACGATCCGCGCCGGTCGAAGCGAGCGTCGTCCCGCTGGGGTTAAACGTGACACTCGTCACGGTAGACGTATGCCCGCGCAGCACGGCGATTTCGGTGCCGCTGGGCAGCCCCCACAGCCGGATCGTGTCATCCTCACCGCCCGCCGCGATCAGCGTCCCGTCCGGCGAAAACGCCACGCTGGTCACGTACGACGTATGGCCCGCCAACAAACCGGCCAACTGCCCGGACGCGACATCCCACAGGTACACCACGCCGTCATCGCTCGCGGCGGCGATCTGCGTCCCATCCGGCGAAAACGCCACGCTGGTCACCGCGCCATTCGGGCCGGAAAGTGAGGCCAGCGCCGCGCCGGTGGTCAGGTCCCAGCGCCGCACCAGTGCGTCCTGGCCGCCTGCCGCCAGCAGGGTGCCAGCCGGGCTGAACGCGACGCTGTCCACGCGGTTGCTGTCGCTGCGAAAAGCGTATACTTCGACAGTTGTCGCCGCGTCCCACAACCGGACCATACCGCTCCAATCCGCCGACGCCATAAAGCGCCCATCGGCGCTGAACGCGACGCTGCTGACCGGGCTGCTGTGCCCGAACAACATGGCGACCGGTTCCAGCGCCAACACCGTGCCGGGCGTGATACGCTGCACGGCGGCGGGGGTGAGCGTCGGCGCGGCGGTCGGCATGACCGGGCTGATCGACTGTCCGGGAGTCGGGATCAGCGTCGCCTGCTCGCCGCTGTAGGGAACAATCTCGATGCCGTTGCCGTAGGGAACGATCACGGTTTTCTCATTGTTCCCGAACAACACCGGCGACAGCAGCGCATACAGCAAAAAACACACGAGCGTCACCGCCGCCAGCGTCACCACCACCAAAAACAGGTTGACGCTGCTGTCTTCACGCTCGCCGTATGCGTTTTTGGGACTCCGTTTGAAGATCGACATCGCTCCGCCGCCTCGTCGCCTCGACGCGTTTGCATCAGCCTGATCTTAACATGAAAACGCGCTCGGGTTAAAACCGCGCGCGCCGGTCAATATCATCGGGTTGGATGGCCGGTGTTCACCGCCAGATGACGTCCATGACCGCGTAATACATCTCGCGGTCGCCGGGCTTGCCGCCGAGAATCTCGTCGTCATCCCTGCCCTGATAGTGGTAGGGACACTCGCCGGGGGCCGACCCAATCGCGGCCACCGTCTTGATCCGCTCGCCAGTCGCAGCGTTGAGCACCACCAGGTTACGGAAATACTGCACCCGCCGGACCGTGAACCGCTCGCCGGTATCCACCGAGCGATAGGGGCATTCCTCGATGCCCTGCTTGCCGATGACGTTGACGCACACCACGACGTCGGTCGATGCCTGGCCCTTCCCC
>CAYMTN010000029.1:3950-34961 GCA_964393335.1 uncultured Anaerolineaceae bacterium | reverse complement strand
ATGTCGAAGCCGCAGCGATTGTCAGCGTAGATGGTCTGAGTATGGCGTCTTCGCTCCCCGGCAACATCGAGGAGGATCGTGTCTCGGCTATGTCGGCGGCGATGCTGTCGCTGGGTGAACGCATCGCAAACGAGCTGGGGCGCGGCAACCTGGAGCAGGTGTACGTCAAAGGCGAACATGGTTTTGTGATCCTGAGTGCCGTCGGTGAAGAAGCCGTTCTGACTGTGCTGGCGCGTGAACAGGCCAAGCTGGGGTTGATCTTCCTGGATATGTCACGCGCCGTCAAAGAACTGGAAAAACTGGTCTGAACCGCGCTGACCCCACATGATGATAGGATAAGCAGGCCCTTACCGTGCTGGCGGGGATCGGATAGCGCGGCTAAGTGGTTGTGCTGATCGACCTTGTCCCCAAACAGGGGGTGCTGTGACTGACAAATCCCACATTTTGATTGTCGAAGATGATCTAGACCTGGCTGAAATGCTGAACGCGTATTTCCGCGTGCAGGGTTACGACGTTCAGACGGCGGCCTGGGGCGAAGAAGCCGTGCGCATCACCCAGGAGTCCGCGCCCGACCTGGTCGTCCTCGACATTCGCCTGCCCGATATTGACGGCTACGAAGTGTGCCGCCGCCTGCGGCAGCACCGCCGCACGCAGGAAGTGCCGATCATTTTCCTGACCGAAAAGCGGGATCGCGTCGATAAGCTGTCCGGGTTGGAATTGGGCGTTGTGGATTACATCACCAAGCCATTCGATATTCAAGAACTGCGGCTCCGCGTACGGAACGCGCTGCGGCGCGCGACCCAGGTGTCGCTCACCAACCCCGTAACCAACGTGCCGGAAGGCCGGGTTGTCGACGAGAAACTGAGCGCTGCGCTCTCCGGCGAGGGCAAGTGGTCCGTGCTGCTGATCACGATCATGGGGCTGGAGACGTTCCGCGAGTTGTACGGGTTTGTGGCGTCGGATGACGTGCTGCGGGCTGCCAGCCTGATGATGAACAACGCCGTGCGTGAAGTCGGCAGCGAGAGCGATTTTATCGGCCACCTGGCCCCGCACGATTTTATCATCGTGACCGACGAGGAACATCTTGGGCTGATCCGCGAACGGATCGAGATGCGCCTGCGACAGTCGATGGAGTATTTTTACCCGCTCAAAGATCGGGATAAGGCCAAGCGAGCGATGGAGGAAAACCGCCTGAAACTGGTGATCGGGCAGATCGATCACAGCGGCGGCCCGTTTGCCGATCTGGATGCGTTAAAACAAGCGGTGCTAGGCTCGCGGGAGCTTGAATCCTGAGCGCCAACCGCACCAGCCTGTTCGAGCCGGGGGACCGATCACCCGGCTTTTTGTTTTAGAGAACGGCAATCAGGCTATAATGGGTACGTGGCGCTGATATGGAAAAGGTCGCCTGCGGGAAAAGGCACAGGCAATGAGCGAACAATATGACACGATCCTGATCGTAGATAACGATCCCGGCGGGCGGGAGTTGTTGCGTGAACAGGTCTTCGCCGCGAAAAATTTCCGGGTTTTCGAGGCCAAAGATGGCCCTGACGCGCTGCTGCTGCTCCGGCAGCACGCGCCTGATCTGGTGATTCTGGATATGCGGCTTCCCGGTTTGAGCGGGCATGACGTGCTGGTCGCGTTTAAGTCACAGGGCTATCGCGGCCCGCTGATCGCGGTGGATAGCAGCGAGAGCACGCGCAGCGTGATCGAGGCGTTCCGCCTGGGCGCGACGGATTTTGTCACCAGGCCGGTGCGTGAAGCCGAGATGCTGGCTGCCGTCGAGCGCGGGCTGGGCGAAGTGCGCCTGCGCCGCCAGCGCGACGCGTTGGTGACCCAGCTTCAGAGCGCGAACCGCGAGCTGGAAGTGCACGTCAGGGAACTGACGACGCTGTACGAGATCGGGGAGTCGGTGACTGCCATGCGCGACCTGGAGCACGTCTTCCAACACGTGTTGGATGGCGCCATTTCGCTGACCGGAGCCGATCACGCAGCGCTGCTGCTGCGCGACGATAAGTCCGGCAAGCTGGTGCTGCGCGCCGGTAAAAACATGCGCCTGTCGATGTTGGACCGCCTGGGAGAGCCGGTCGACGATCAACTGGCCAATCTGGTGATGACGTCCCGCGAGACGTTGATCGTATCCGGCGAGGGCTTGCGCCGTTTCGCCAGCGCCAAAGACCTGTACGCGGTGGCCTATGCCCCGCTGACGGTCCAGCGCACGGCGATTGGCGCGCTGGCGGTGGGCAACCACCAGACTCGCGCCAGCTTTCCAGAGGAATATGGCCGCCTGCTGCGCTCGCTGGCGAATTACGCCGCGATAGCTATCGTCAGCGTGCGGCTGTCGTCCATGCTGGAACAGCGATCGAAGGCGGTCGAAGACGCATACCATGAGCTACGCGCCCGTGACGCGCAGCGAGCGCGCCAGTTGCAGATCGTACTTTCACGTTTGCACCAACCCTTGATCAGCGTCGAAGCGGAATTGATCCGGTTGGCGCAGGCCGCCGACAGCACCGGCGACCGCGAAAACAGCCGCCGCATGTCCTCGCTCGGCCACCAGGTACGACAGCTTATTACACAGGTGACATCCTTGGGGCACCGCCAGCCGTGACGCAGGCAGAGGTGTTGGAGACAAGAATCAGTGGCTGGTGAACGCGTATTAGTCGTGGCAGCGGCTGCCGATCTCAGGCAGTTTGTGGCGGCGGAGGTGCTGCCCGCTGCCGGGTATGACGTGCTGACCGCCGCCAGCGGTCGTGAAGGGCTGATCCTGGCGCGCGATCTGCGCCCGGACCTGGTGATCGCCGGGCACCAGCTGCCCGATCTGGGCGGGCTGGACCTGCTGCGCGCCCTGGGGGATGAGGGCATTATGGTGCCCTTCATCTTGATGGTGGCGGGCGGGTCCGAGGCGCTGGCCGTACAGGCGCTGCGGGCCGGGGTCAGCGATTACCTGATCGAAGCATTCGAGGCGCAGGAACTGGTCGAGTCAGCGCGGCGCGTGCTGCGCCAGCACTGGGCACGCCAGATCGCCGAACACGTTCCCACCCAACTGCTGCAATCCAATCGCCTGCTCGAAGAACGGCTGCGCGAGCTGGATACGCTGGTCGAGATCGGCAAACGGGTCACCGGCCAGCTCGATCTGCCGCAGGTGTTGAATCGCGTGGTCGAGGCGGCGGTGGGGCTGGCGGGGGCCGAAGAAGGAACGCTGCTGCTGGTCGATCAACCGTCCGGCGAGTTGTACCTGTATGCGTCGACCCGCGAGGATATTGGCGGCCTGAACGGGACATTCCGGCTGCCGGTGGCCGACAGCCTGGCCGGGCAGGTCGTGCAGACCGGGCAGCCGCTGGTCATCACCGGCGACGATCTGCGCAAGATCAAAACGCATTACCTGTTCCGCGACCTGGTGTACGTGCCATTACGCCTCAAAGACAACGTGGTCGGGGTGTTGGGCATCACCAACCGCGAAACCAGCGCCGAATTTAAGCCGCATACGCTGCAACTGCTGCACGTCCTGGCCGATTTTGCCGCCATCGCCATTGAAAATGCGCGCCTCTACGCCGCGACTGAACAGGAACGTAACACGCTCAACACCATTTTGCGTGATACGGAAGACGCGATCATCGTCGTGGATCAGCACAACCGCGTTTTGTTCTGCAACCCGGCGGCCTGCCGCACCTTCGACATCGAGCCACTTGGCTGCCAGGGGGCGCGCCTGGAACACGTCATCGATCACCCGGAAGTGGTCGAGTTGTTCCGAAAAGAGGCGCGCAGCGGGCGCAGCCGCCGCAGCGAGATCGCGCTGGACAACGATCGATACCTGAATGCCCAGTTGACCATCCTCAAAGATGTGGGCCGTATCGTCGTGATGCAAGATATCACCCACCTGAAAGAACTTGACCGCATCAAGAGCGACTTCGTCACGGCTGTTTCGCACGATCTGCGCTCGCCCCTGACGGCGATTCTGGGTTACGTGGAGTTGTTGGTGCGCAGCGGCCCGCTCAACGAGCACCAGCAGGCGTTTGTCGAGCGCATCACGTTCAGCGTCAAGTCGATTACGGCGCTGATCTCCGAACTGTTGGAACTGGGCAAGATCGAGGCCGGTTTTGACGAGGCACGCGAGCCGGTGTCACTCTCGGCGGTGGTCAATCACGCCGTCGAAAGCCAGCGGCACCAGTGGGAAGCCAAGGGGCAGGTGTTGCAGTTGCGAGTTGTCGAGGACGTGTCGCCGGTGTTGGGCAACCCGCTGCACCTGCGCCAGTTGGTGGTCAATTTGCTGGAGAACGCCGTCAAATATACCCCGGAGCACGGGCAGATCACGCTGTCGCTGGACGTGGATGGTGATTTTGTGGTGCTGCGTGTGACCGATACCGGGATCGGCATTCCGCAGAAGGACCTGCCGTACATCTTCGACAAGTTCTTCCGCACGGACGAAGCCATCGATCATTACGTTGGGACCGGCCTGGGATTGTCGATTGTCAAGGGGATTGTCGACCAGCATCACGGGCGTATCTGGGCCGAGAGCCAGATGGGTGCGGGATCGGTGTTTACGGTCATGCTGCCCTGCTACGACGAGGACTCAGCCGAAGCGTAAATATCCCGACCGGTGCCGCGAAAAAAAACGAGGTCGTCCACGCGGACGACCTCGTCGTATGTGCAGATGCTCAGATCGAGGTTACGGTTGGAACGACGCCTGAATCTCGTTGGCCGTGGTGGTCAGCTCGGTCAGCGCCGTCTCGACATCACCACCACCGGACAGCAGGTTCTGGAAGGTCGCCGTAGCTTCGTCACGGATCACGTCGTAGCTGGCGAGCTGCGGCTCAACCTTGGTTTCGCCCTGCAGCAGGTTCCACGCCTGCTCGTACTGCGGCAGGTCGTCGAAGAGCGCGGTCAAACCTGCGGCAGCCGAGTAACGCACGGGGAAGTACTGGCTGACCTGGGCCCAACCGGACTGCTGTTCGGGTTCGGTGAACCAGCGCACAAACAGCCAGGCGGCCAGTTCTTGTTCCGGGGTGCCTTTGCAGATGCTCACGCTCGCGCCGTACACATCGCTTACCGGCACGTCGCTGTAAGGCAGCGCGGTCACGCCCCACTCAAACGGTTCGGCGAAGGTTCCTTCGACGCCCGAACGGACGAAGGGCAGGCCGGAGGTCGAACCCTCGTAGAACAGTGACTTACCGGCGGTGAAGCCGTTCTGATCGCCGTACGCTTCGGCTACCAACTCGGCGCAGCCGTCATTGTACAGGTCCACCATGAACTGGATGTATTCGACAGCTGCCGGGTCGTTGTAGGTGAACTCGCCGTTCTTGTAGATGTCGCCGCCCAGCGAGTAGGTGCCCGCTGCAACGTTCGAGGCGTCCGTACGGACCATGTAACCGACGGCGTCTGCGCCCTCATACCCGCTCCAGCCCTGATCCTTGAACTTGCAGGCCATCTCGCGGAACTGGTCGTAGCTGGTCGGAGGACCATCGTAGCCCAGTTCTTTGAGGGCGGTCAGGTTGTAGTACATCGCTTCAATCGAGCGGTTGGGGGGGAAGCCGATGCGGTGCAGGCCATCGGGCGTGTAGTCCTGGTAGAAGAAGCCGGGCACGAAGTCCGCGACTTCAGCCGCGTTCAGGCCCCACTGCGCATCCTTCACGAAAATGTCCTCATCTTCCGGCAGGCCGCCCGCCAGGTAGTACGCCGCCGACTGGTTCTGGTAGGCCACCACCAGGTTCGGGATATCGCCGGAGGGGATGCCCGCGATCATCTTGTTGTAGATGTCGTTGTAGCCGCCCTGGAAGGACGCGTCCACGGTGATGCCCCACGGATTGTTGTCGTTGAAATCGGCAATCAGCCCGCTCAGGAACTCTTCACGAGCGCCGCTGTGCTGGTGCCACCATACGACGGTCTGGCCGCTGGGATCCACACCCGCGAGCGGGCCTTCGGTGGCGGGTTCGGTTGGCAGGTCGAACGTTTTGACGAACCCGCTATCGTCCTGGGCGTTGACTGCGAACAGAGGCACTGCCAAAGCCAATACTAACAGAAGAATACCCAATTTCCGCATCTTTTCTGTCTCCTTAGAATAGTCCTAATGAATCGGTGCGAGAAGTAGAGTCTCCTCGCTACGAACGAACACTATACTGCGAACCGATGAACAACACTGTAAGATGAGGTTAAGAATCCACTACCAAAAGGTAAAATTTATTTTACCTCATCTTGAAGGCTGACGGATATTTACTATCCCCGACTGATCTGCATCGTCTGTAGTTTATCCCGACTTCAGACATTCCACAACTGGCCGCTGGCGGTTTCTGGCGGCGACGTGATGCCAAAACAGGAGAGCGAGAACCATCCCGCCCCCCTGTTTTTCGCCCAGGTGGCGATGAACACGCGCGTTCACGCGCGCCTTCGCGCGATCATTACGAGCAGCGGCGCGCGGACCTCTTCGGTGAGCGTACCGTCTGTGATGTGCCAGACCGTCGTCGCGAAGCGGTCCACAAAATAGCGGTCGTGGACGACGGCCAACACGCTGCCCTGAAAGGCCCCCAACGCTTCTTCAAACTGCTCGCGTGACGGCACGTCCAGGTGATTGATCGGCTCGTCCAGCACGAGCAAGTTTGCGCCGCGCGCCACCAGCACAGCCAGCATCAGCCGCGCCCGCTCGCCAAAACTCAGCGCGCCGACGGGCATGAACACGTCATCTCCGCCGAACAAAAAATAGTGCAGGAAGGAGCGCGCGTCGGTGTGGCTCAACGGCGCTTCCGCCTGGATCACGTCCAGCGCCGTGCTGTGCGGGTCGAGGATTTCCTGTTCCTGCGCCAGGTAACCGATCCGCACGCTGGCTCCGATCCGGACGCGTCCCGCCAGCGGCGGCACCTGCCCGACGATCGTTTTCAGCAGCGTGCTTTTGCCGTGTCCGTTCGGCCCCAACACGGCGATCCGTTCCCCGGCGCGCAGCGTCAGGGTCAGCCCGCGCAGCAGCGGCATTTCCGGCGCGTACCCGATCGCCAGATCGTGCAAAAACACGACATCCTGGCCGGTAGGGGGCAGGTCGCCAAAATCGAGCTTGAGGCCCCAGGTCGGTTTCGGTTTTTCGACGCGCTCCCCGGATTCCAGGTAGTGTTTGAGGCGCGTTTCTTTGGCCTTGGCGCGTTTGGCGACTTTTTTGGCATAACGCCGCTGAACGTCGTTTTGGGTGGCGTTTTCTTTGCGGACGGCGCGCGCCATCGTGCGCTGGACGTCCGCCTGTATCCGCGCGATCTCAACCTGTTGATCGCGCCACTGCGCCCACTGTTTATCCATCTCGGAACGCACCGTCGCCACGTAGTCGCTGTACGTGCCTTCGAGCACGCGGGCGCTGTGCGTCCGCGCATCCATCGCCACGACGCGCGTCACGGTTTCATCCAGAAATGTGCGGTCATGCGAGACGATCAGCGCGCCGCCGGAAAAGTCGCGCAGCCAGCGCTCCAGCCATTCGAGCGCGGTCACGTCGAGGTGGTTGGTCGGTTCGTCCAGGATCAACAACTGGGGATCGTCGAGCAGCAGCGCCGCCAGTCCCAGCCGCGTTTTTTGCCCGCCGGAGAGCGTGCCAACCGGCATGTCGAGCGGGAGTCCGGCCAGGTCCAGCCCGGCCAGCACGCGCTCGGCGTCGCCGGGTTCGACCTGGCGGCTGAGGCGTTCGAGCCGTTCCAGCGCGTCGCCATACTCCGTCATGAGCGCGGGCATCTGGCCGTTGGATGCCGTCGAGAGCGCCGCCGCCAGCCGTTCGACGTCCGCCTCTGCTGTGCGTAACGCCGCTGCCTGCGGAAACAACACGTCAGACAGCGGGGTCTCACCCGGCGCGTCGAGGCCCTGCGGCAGGTACCCGGTGCGCAGGTCGGGCGGATTGAACGACACGCCGCCGCTGTCCGGGGCCAGCTCGCCCAGGATCAGGCGCAGCAGCGTTGTCTTGCCGCAGCCGTTTGGCCCGATCAGCGCCACACGCTCGCCCGCATTGACCGTGAACGACACGCCGCTGAACAGCGCGGTATCCGCGCCGGGGAATCGTATTGAAAGATTAGAGACTGTAAGCATGGTGAAAGGCCCTTTCGATTTGGGCGGAGGCACACACCCGCCGGGTTCTGGCAACGCGAGTCGGTGGACGAAAAGACACAAAAACGCCGCCGGGAAGCCCGCGCGGCGCGTGTCGACTCAGTAGTGAGGCAGGGTTAAACGTTGTCAGCCATCAAACGACAGGATCACAGCACAAGCGTTCCCGGTGAACCGGCTAGCTGCGGACCAACCCTGTCATGACGGACCTTTCCACTTTTTTCGACGGAGGACGGAGTGAAAACGGATCAGTACCGTTTCCGCCCCGACACGACGTATTGTACCGGGATGGGGGGCAGGCTGTCAAGGTTGGTACGTTGGCCGTGATCCGTAGACTGTGGCTCGTTATTCGTCAACCGTTGGCCGCTTGCTTCTGACGCGCCGCCGGTTCGCGCGGGTCAGGGCTGGCTTATTCTAGCGACGTCCCAACTTCTTTCACCACCGGGACACGGAGAACGCAGAGACATGCTTTTTCTCTGCGGCCCTCGTGTTCTGTGGTTAGGTTATCGTTTGAATGATTCGATCCTGGCGCGGGTGAATGGCTACTGCACCTCGACCGGCAGACTAAGATAATCGCTGCCGTCCGGCAGGCGCAGACGCTCCCAGGTTTGCCAGTTGTAGAGGCCAATCGCCAGCCGGTACGCGCCGGGGGGCAGATCGTCCGGCAGAGATACGACCACGTGTGCGCCGATCAACGTTTCGCCGGGATCGCGCCACAAGAGCGTGAGCCGCTTGTCATTGGTCGGGGCGGTATCCGCCTGGGTGATGAGCGTGTCGGAGTCGGCGGGATACAGGTGCACAAACATCGAGTAGTTGTCGTCCGGCGGGCGCACGATTTGCCAGTACGGGCGGAAGGTGATCGTTCCACCCGGCGCGGCGTCGCCGGTGTGCAGGTCATAACCGACCAGCCGAATCTGGCCGCCGAAGATTACGTCGGTCTGTGTTTCGGGCAGCAGCATACGGTAGAAGAATATTTCTTTCGGCCCGGCGGGATTTTCCGGCTGGAAATGTTTGAGCAGCAGCAGGTGGTCCAGGTAGGCGTCTAACGCGGCGGGATCGGGGGCGGTGCGGCGGTCCTCGTCCGTCAGGGCCAGGTACATGATGCCGCGCTCCACCCACCGCGCGGGCGTTTCTTCCATCACGTCATCCACCAGCCACCAGTCGAAACTGGTCACGCCGTTGTACCCGATCCAGGGACGGTTCCAGGCGTCAAACAACACGCTGGTGTTGTACATCAAGATGCGGCCCTCCGGCGGCACGTTCACGTCGGACCAGTCCCACAAATACTCGCGCGAATCCACGCGCCAGAAGTCTTTGATGACGCCTGTCATATCGACTGCCGCCGGGACAAAAAACACCATGCCGATCACGGCGGCGGCGCTGTTGCCCAGCAGCCGGCGGGTGCGCCCGGCGCGTGGCAGCAGGCCGCGCATGGTATACGTGATCTGCGTGACGGCCAGCGCCCACATGAGCGCCAGCCCGACTGTCACCGGCAGCACAAACCGGATGCGGTTGATGTCGTGAATGTAGGTGTGTGTGGTCGAGAGAATGATCCCGGCATACGCGTACAGGCCGAGCACGACGATCACGCGCCAATCGATTGTTTTGCGGCGCTTCCAGCGGTTGAACCCAAAGGCCAGCGCCCCGGCGAGCATCACGCCGTAAAACAGCGCCGGAAACAGGAACGGCTTGAGGCTGTATCCAAAGTTGTTGGCGATGCCGGGCCGCCGGAATATCCCCAAAACGCCATCATTTTCGATGATGGCCGTAAAACGGGTAGCTTCGGGTATATGCATCCGGAACAGGTCATAACCCCACACGAGGTACGCAACGGCCCCCAGCGTCACCCCGGCGTGGAGCAGCAGCCAGGGCCATGCCTGCCGGGCGTGGCGAACCGTCAATCCCAGCGTGACGATGCCCCAGGGGATCAACACGTAAAACGACGGGTACTTAAAAAAGACCGCCAGCAGGCCCGCGATCAAACTGGCGGTGGACCAGCGGAACGACTGCTTCTGCCACGCGCGGATCGCGCAGGTGATCGACACGGCGGACAGCAAAAATATGAACGGGTCCCCGATCGCCAGCGTTTCATACGGCACGATGGCCGGTGAAAAGGCCCACACCAGCCCGGCCAGCCAGCCCGCCAGCGGACCGCCTAACAGCCATCCGGCGGTGATGATACACGCCGTCGTCAGGGTGCCGACGACAACCGCGATCAGGCGCATCGCATAGATATACTGCGGGACCGACACCCATCGCTCGCTGAACCGGTCGACGATCTCCTGCACGCCCATGCTGATCCAGATGTACATGGGCGGATAACCGGCCAGCCGCTCGTTGTTTTGTGTAAAATCCTCGACGCCGCGCCAGTGCCGGGCCAGGGTGTACATATTCAGTTCGTCGCCCCAGTCGACGACCGGCAAATAGCGCTCGAAGACCATCAGCCGCATCGCCAGTGCCCCAAGCACCAGCCCTACCAGGCAAAGCACGATCAGCGTCCGTTTGTTTTCCAGCAGCATCCAAAAACTCTCCATGAGCGTAAGCATAGGGGCGCAGCCGTGCGCCCCTCCTGTCGGTGGTCGGGTGACGCCTAAAAACCGGCCAGCTCGCTGAGGTCGGCGTACCCCTCGGCCAGCGCGGCGATGAGTTGTAGCAGACCCAAGCGGTTTCTACGCACCTTATCATCTTCAGCGTTGACCAGCACGGCCTCGAAGAAATGCTGGATGACCGGCACGACCGGTTCAAAGGCCGCCAGGAAGTCGTGGACGTTGCTCTGCGCGTCCAACTGGCCGGACGCGGCCCGGTACGCGTCGAACAGCGCGTGCTCGGCATCGTCTTCAAACGCCGCCGGATCGACCGCGTACACGTCCGGCTCGTCGCGCGTGATACGCACGCAGCGCGCGTAATTGTCCAGGATCAGCGGCCAGTCCTCGCGTCGGACCCAGGCGGCCAGCTCGGTCACGCCCTGCAGCGCGCGGGCCGGGTTCGCGCCCTGCTCGGCCAGCACGGCGGCGATCACGTCGTGCGGCCAGCCCTGTTCGTGCAGCAGCACGTCCAGCCGCCCGGTGATGAAGCTGACGACGTCGTCCTGTACGGCCTCGCTGACCGGGATCGGTTGGGCGGCAGCGCCGCGCTCAACCGCGTCATACAGGTCGAGGTCAATCGCCTGGTCCAACACGATTTGCACGATACCCAACGCGGCCCGGCGCAGCGCAAACGGATCGGCGCTGCCGGTTGGGGCGAGGCCCGCTGCGAACAACCCGGCCAGGCTGTCGAACCGGTCGGCAAGCGCGAGCAGCGTCCCCGGCGCGGACTGCGGCAGGCGGTCGCCCGCGCCGCGCGGCAGCCAGTGTTCGAAGATGGCATCGGCCACTGCGGCGGGTTCGCCCTGGTGCAGCGCGTAATAGCGCCCCATGACGCCTTGCAGCGACGTCATTTCGACGACCATCTGCGTGGCGAGATCGGCTTTCGAGAGCTGCGCGGCCCGCTCTGCGATGCGGATCTCGTCGTTGGAGAGGCCGAGCAGCCCGCCCAATTCGGGCACTAACCGCGTCAAACGCCGGTCTTTGTCCAGCATCGAACCGAGGTCTTCTTGAAACGTGAGCGTGCCCAGGCGCGGCAGGTAGTCGTCCAGCGGTTTTTGAATGTCGGCATGGAAAAAGTAGTCGGCGTCGGCAAACCGCGCGCGCAGGACGTGTTCGTTACCGCCGGTGACGATGTCGAGGTGCTCGTCGTCGCCGCTGCGCACGGCAATGAAATACGGCAGCAGGCGGCCCTGCGTGTCTTCCACCGGGAAATAACGCTGGTGCTTGCGCATCATGGCGATCAACACTTCGCGCGGCAGGTCCAGGTATTTTCGCTCGAACGATCCGCGCAGCGCGGTTGGGCGCTCGACCAGATTGGTCACTTCTTCGAGCAGCGCCGGGTCGTCGGGGATCGTGCCGCCGACTTCCGCTGCCAGGGCTTGCACCTGCTCCCAGATGGCCGCGCGCCGGGCGGCGGGATCGAGAATCACGCCCTGTTTTTCCATTTCGGCAAAGTAGGTTTTGATGGTGCCCAACACGACATCCGGCGACCCCAGCGGGCGGATGCCGCGCGTGACGCCGCCGCTGGCCGTGCCCGCGTACTGGAACGGGATCACCTGCCCGCCAAACAGGGCCACGATCCAGCGCAGCGGGCGCGAAAAACTGACGCCGCTGCTGTTCCAGCGCATCGATTTGCCGAATTTGATCGCCGCGATCAACTCCGGCAGCGCCTCGGTTAACACGTCCGGCGTCGGGCGGCCTGTTTCGCGCACCCGCGCGACGACGTATTCACCGCCGTCGATCTCACGCACGGTCAGATCGTCCACGCTCACGCCCTTGCTGCGGGCGAAGCCTACCGCTGCCTGGGTGGGATTGCCGTCCGCGTCAAACGCGCGCTGCGCGGGCGGCCCCTTGACCAGCGACTCCTGGTCTCGCTGGCGCAAGGCGACGTCTCTGGCGTGGATCACCAGGCGGCGCGGCGTGCCCATCACGCTCACACCCGCGTGATCCAGCCGCAGATCGTCAAACAGGCGGGGAGCCAACTCATCAAGCTGCGCCAGAGCATCGCTGAGATCACCGGCGGGCAGTTCTTCGGTGCCGATCTCCAGCAGCACGTCCGCCGGCCCGGTCGGTGTCATACCCACCGATTGGCGCGGCAGCCGCAGCGTGTCTTCGCTGATGTCGCTGAGTTTTTCCATCAGCGGGTATTCCAGGCGCGTGCGCTGTTCGACATACGCCTGGGCAATGCTGCGCGTCATATCCCGCATGCGGCGGAAATAACCCGCGCGTTCCGTCACGCCGATCGCGCCGCGCGCATCCAGCACGTTAAACAGGTGGCTGCATTTCAGCACGTAGTCATAAGCCGGTGTGACGACTCCCGCCGCCAGCGCGCGTTGGTATTCACGTTCGTAAACGTCGTACGTTTGTTTCAGCCCCTCGACGTCCGCGATCTCAAAGTAATATTTGCAGTACTCGATCTCCGGCTGCAACCGCACGTCGCCGTAGGTGATCATGTCGTTCCAGTCAATATCCCACACGGCGTTTTTGCCTTGCAGCGCCAGCACGATCCGTTCCAGCCCGTAGGTGATCTCGACGCTGACCGGGTCCAGCGTGATGCCGCCCGCCTGTTGGAAGTACGTGAACTGCGTGATCTCCTGCCCGTCGAGCCACACTTCCCAGCCCAGACCCCACGCGCCCAGCGCCGGGGATTCCCAGTTATCTTCCACGAAACGAATGTCGTGCTCGCGCGGGTCGATGCCGAGCGCTTCGAGCGATTGCAGGTACATTTCCTGCGGATTGCCGGGGTCCGGCTTGAGGATGACCTGGTACTGGTAGAAATACTGCATCCGGTTGGGGTTTTCGCCGTAGCGCCCATCGTCAGGGCGGATGCTCGGCTCGACGTACGCCACGCGCCAGGGTTCCGGCCCCAGCACGGCGAGCAGCGTCGCCGGGTTGCCGGTCCCTGCGCCGACCTGCACGTTATGCGGCTGCCACATCACGCAGCCCTGGTCGATCCAGAACTGGTGGAGCTTCATGATCACGTCTTGAAACGAAAGCGGTTTGGTCATTGGCTGGACCTCGACTATTGATAACGAGCGCACACGCCGCGCCCTGACATCCTGGTATGTGAAAGCCTGCGCATTATAACACAGCGCCGGGGCGGCGCGTCAGGTGGATCGCACAAATCCCGGCGGCGCGTCAGGGGCCCGGCAGTGGCACGGCGGTTGACAGCGAATGGCCGCAGGGTACAATACTCGCCGGACCGATGACCTGATTGACGGCGCGTGAGTGGATGATGGAAAGTTGTGAGTGATGGCTGTTTCTGACGTTTCGCCGCACGCGGTGATTCCGCCTGACGCCACGGACGATGAGATTACGTTGATCGAGCCGGTGCACGGGTGGGTGTCGCTGGGGCTGCGTGAAGTCTGGTTTTACCGCGAACTGCTGTATTTTTTCACCTGGCGCGACATCAAGATCCGCTACAAACAAACGATCCTCGGCGCGGCCTGGGCGATTTTGCAGCCGGTTTTCACGATGATCGTATTCAGCATCTTTTTTGGCCAGTTGGCGAAGATGCCATCCGACGGCATCCCCTACCCGATTTTCAGCTATGCGGGACTGCTGCCCTGGACCTTTTTTTCCAGCGGGCTGTCGAACGCGTCTAGCAGCGTGGTGCGTGATTCCAACCTGATCAAAAAAGTGTATTTTCCCCGGCTGATTGTGCCGGTTTCGAATGTGCTGGCGGGGCTGGTCGATTTTGTGCTGGCGTTCGTGGTTTTACTCGGCTTGATGGTCTATTATCGCCTCTACCCGACGGTTGGCTCGCTGTTGTGGCTGCCGCCGTTTCTGCTGCTGGCGCTGGTGACGTCGCTGGGGGCGGGTTTGTGGTTGGCCGCCATGAACGCGCAGTACCGCGACGTGCGGTACATCGTGCCGTTTCTGGCGCAGTTCTGGATGTACGCGACTCCGGTTGTGTACCCGGCCAGCCTGCTGGACCAACCCTGGCGCACGATCTATGGCCTGAATCCGATGGTCGGCGTGACCGAGGGATTCCGATGGGCGCTGCTCGGCAAAGGCAGCCCGCCGGGGCTGATGGTCCTGGTATCGGCGGTGGCGGCGCTGGCGCTGATGATCAGCGGCGCGTTTTACTTCCGGCGCATGGAACGTACCTTCGCGGACGTGGTGTAGGGGGTGCGATCATGCCGCTAAAATCGATGCCTGCCGATGTCGCCGTCCGGGTCGTTGATCTCGGAAAATGCTACCGGATCGGCACGCTGCAAGAGAGAAACAAGAGCCTGCGCGAAGCCCTGAGCGATTCGGCGCTGAAACCGCTGCGCGCCGCCCGTTCGCTGGCACGCGGCGAGGGCCTGCCGCGCACCGATCGTGAATTCATCTGGGCGCTGCGCAACGTGGCGTTTGACGTGCGGCGCGGCGAGGTCGTCGGCGTGATCGGGCGTAATGGCGCGGGCAAAAGCACGCTGCTCAAGGTCCTGACGCGCATCACCAACCCCGACGAGGGGTACGCGCAGATTCGCGGGCGGGTCGGATCGCTGTTGGAAGTCGGCACCGGCTTTCACCCGGAACTGACCGGGCGCGAGAATACGTACCTGAACGGCGCGATCCTGGGC
The DNA here is from genome assembly GCA_964393335.1 of uncultured Anaerolineaceae bacterium. Classification (GTDB taxonomy): domain Bacteria; phylum Chloroflexota; class Anaerolineae; order Aggregatilineales; family Aggregatilineaceae; genus CAYMTN01. The sequence continues at coordinate 19,750 of CAYMTN010000029.1, read as the reverse complement.
ATGCGCCGCGAGGAGATCGACGCGAAGTTCGACGAGATCGTGGCGTTCTCCGGCGTGGGTCGCTTCATCGATACGCCGGTCAAACATTATTCGAGCGGCATGTATCTGCGGCTGGCATTTTCGGTCGCCGCGCACCTTCAGCCGAATATCCTGCTGGTAGACGAAGTGCTGGCGGTGGGTGACGCTGAGTTCCAGCAAAAATGCCTGGGCAAAATGGGCGAGGTCGCCGGGGAAGGGCGCACGGTGGTGTTTGTCAGCCACCAGATGAACGCGATCCTGGGGTTGTGCAGCCGCGTGCTGGTCCTGGAGAGCGGCGAGATCACGTATGACGGTCCAACCGATGCCGGCGTCAGCCACTACCTGATGCAGCGGCGCAGCCAGTTGGCCGGTATTTCGGTGGCCGACCGCACCGACCGGGAAGGGACCGGCGATTTTCGGTTTGAGAGCATCGTGTTCAAAAATGCGGCAACCGGCCAGCCGCTCGATTTGATTCTCTCCGGGCAGGCGGTGCATATCGAGATCGGCTACTGCACGCGGCCCGCCTGGGTACCGCGTGCGGTCCACGCGACGATCGCGTTTTTCTCATCGACCGGACAGTTCATGTTTGCGTGCAACAACGAAGCGGTCGGGGCCGAAACCGCCCACCTGGGCGCGCGCGGCACGATGATCTGCACCATCGACCGGTGGCCGCTGGTGTCGGACGTCTACAGCTATAACCTGTTCGCCCAGGTGGGCAGCCAGCTTGTGGACTGGGTGCGCGATGCCGGCCACATCAACGTGGAAAACGGCGCGTTCTACAGCACAGGTCGTATGCCGACCACGCATAAGGGCGTGTTGATCGAGTACGGCTGGTCGACCGTCCCCGAAGGCGCTGGTGTGCCGGAAGGTCCGGGTTAGTAGTCACCTCCGCTCGCACAGCGGAGGCCCCGTTTGAAGTATCTTGATTGGATTCGATCCGATGCGCATCAGCGTGGTCGTTCCGGTTTATAATGCTGGCCCATTTGTGCGTGAGGCGGTTGAATCGGCGCTCGCGCAGCCGGAAGTGGCTGAAGTTATCCTGGCTGAAGACGGCTCGACGGATGACAGCCTGAGCGTGTGCCAGGCGCTGTGCGATCAATCCGCCCGCGTGCACCTGTTCCGCCATCCAGACGGGGGGAATCACGGCGCGGGCGCGGCGCGCAACCTGGCGATCCGGCACAGTACGTGCCCCACCATCGCCTTTTTGGATGCCGACGATTTTTTCCTTGCAGAGCGCTTCAAAATCGCGTCTGGCCTGCTGAGCGCCGATCCGACCATCGATGGCGTGTACGAAGCGATTGGCGAAGTCTATCACAGCGACCTGGCCCGGCAGCAGTGGCTTGACTACCAGGCGAATTATGGCATCGGGGCCGGTGAGGAATGGTCCGGCCTGACGACGATGACGCGCCGCGTGTCGCCGGAAGCCCTGTTCGAGGTGTTGGCGGAGGGTGAGAGTGGGTATTTCAGCGGGGATGGGCTGACGGTGCGGCGCAGCGTATTCGAAAAGACCGGCCTTTTTGACGAGCACTTGCCGCTGCATCAAGACACGGCGATGTGGCTCAAGCTGGCGGCGCTGACTCGCCTGGTGCCGGGCCGGTTAGGCGAACCCGTCGCCATGCGGCGCATCCACGAACAGAATCGCATTTCCGCGCCGCGCACGGCGGGCAAGGTGCGCGCCGCGCGTATGCTGATGGCGGCAGCGGTATGGCACTGGTCGCGCGGGGCGCTCGACGACAGCCGCCAGGACATACTGCTCAGCGCCTACCTTAAAGAACTGCTGCGTCCCGACCGCAGCACGCCACCGGGCCTTCGCCAGGTACGGTCTATCGCGCGGCTGTTGGCGCTGACGCTGCGCCAGCCGGGCCTGTTAGCCTCGCCCGTTTACCGGCGGCAACTGGTCACGCGGATAGCGGCCTACAGCGGGCTGCGGCGGCTGGCAGCTTTCGCCAGGAAGGATCGCGTCTGATCATGCGGTTTCAGCGCATCTACAATAATTTCGGTCGTTATTCCGCCGAGTTTTTCGCCGCGCGCCCGGAGTTAACCGGGCAGCCCTATGCCGAGCAGCAGGCGGCGCTGCTGCATGATTCCGCCGAGCGGGCCGATTTTTATGAACGCGTGCTGCGGCAGCAGTACGGTTATGAGACCGACACCCTGATCGCGGACGCCGAACCGCTGCAAAAGCAGTGGGCGCGTGAACATGGCGTACACTACAATGATGCTACCTGGACAGCCGAGATCGCGCTGGCGCAGGTGCGCGCGTTCCAGCCGGAGGTATTGTGGTCCAGCTCGTGGATGGAGGCGTTCGGTCCGGCCTTTGTGCGGCGCTGCCGCGAGGTTTGCCCGTCGCTGCGGCTGGTGTTGGGCTGGGTCGGGGAGTCGCATCCCCCGGCGGCGTTTTTCCGCGAGCATGACGTGGTGCTGTCGTGCGCGCCGGATACCGTCGCGTTCCTGGCATCCGAAGGTGTGGCGGCCCGCCATCTGAATCACGGGTTCGATCCGCTGGTGCTGGACCGGCTGCGCGTGCTGCCCCCACCCGAACCGGCAGATGTCGGGTTCATCGGCAACCTGCACTGGGGGGACCAGTACCATAATACGCGCATCCAGATGTTTTTTGAGATGGCGCGCCGGATGGATTTTGCGTTGTACGGGTGGATGTCGGGCCTGTTGTACAAAAAGCGCGGCCCGGTTCGCTGGCTGCGCCGGGGTTATTATGGCATCCTGGAGGCGTTCACCGCGCTGCACCTGGAGCCAATCGCCCGCGCCATGCCGCGCCACGATGCGTGGGTGGGCATCAAAGCACGCGAGCCGTTTGTGCCGCTGTTCGCGTATCTCGATCAGCGGCGCAGGCCGCCGGTATATGGCCTGGAGATGTACCGCACGCTGGCGGGTTTTGAGGTCGGGTTGAACGTGCACGGTCCGTCGGCGTATGCGTCGAACATGCGCCTGTACGATACGACCGGCGTCGGCACCTGCCTGCTGACCGATTGGAAAGACAACCTGCCGCAGTTATTCGAGCCGGGCGTGGAGGTCGTCGCCTATCACAGCCCGGATGAGGCGGTCGAAAAAGCGCGCTGGCTGCTCGATCACGACGACGAGCGGCGCGCGATTGCCGCCGCCGGGCAGCGCCGCACGCTGCGCGATCATACGACCGAGCGCCGCGTCGAAGTGCTGCACGGCATCATCCACGAATTTTTGCGCGGGAGGCAATCACGCTGATGCCGGGGTCCGCTTCGCCGCTGGTCAGCATCGTGATGCCGGCCTACAACAGCGCGTCCTTCATTGGCGAGGCGCTTGATAGCTGCTTGGCGCAGACCTATTCCCCCTGCGAGATGATCGTGGTCGATGACGGCTCGACGGATGGCACGCGCGACCTGCTGACCGCACGGTACGGCGACCGCATCCGGTACTTTTTTCAACCAAACGCGGGTGCAGCGGCAGCGCGAAACCAGGGAATCCGCGCGGCGCGCGGCGAGTTTGTCCAGTTCTGTGACGCAGATGACAGGCTCTTGCCCGCCAAAATTGAGCGGTGCGTGGCCGCTGTTCACCACCAGCCCGACGTAGGCGTGGTGTACACCCGGTACCGGCACGTGCTGGCCGATGGGCGGACCCCCGCCCCATTCGAGGACCCGCCGCTGCTCTCCGGTGACGTTTTCTGCGACCTGCTGTTGAGTAATGCCAATGCCATTCTGACCAGCGCCTGCCTTGTCCGCCGTGATGCGCTGCTGGCGGTCGGGCTGTTTGACGAGCAGCCGGGGCTGCGCTGCTCCGAAGACTGGGACCTGTTCCTGCGGTTGGCCGCGCAGTATCAGTATGCGTCGCTTGATGAAGTCCTGGTGCTCTACCGCCGCCATCCCGGTGAATTGACCGCATCGCCATACTGGTCGGCGCTGGGCCGTCTGATCACGGTCCAGAAGGCGCGGCACTATCCGGGCCGCGCGCGCTGCCTGGATGACGCCGCGTATGACCAGTTGGAAGCGGGACGCCATCACATGTTAGGGATCGCGTGCTGGGAAATCGGGCGGCGCGCCGACGCACGCCGCGCCTTTCGCCAGGCGAACCAGCTTGACCCCGCCCATACTGCCGCGCGGCGGTTGTACATCGTGCTGAGTTACGTCTTCCCCGCGCGCGTGACGGACCTCGTCAACCGGCTGCGCGTGCGCGTCAAAAAGCTCGTGGGCCGCGCTTCCCACGCAAGGACGCGATAACATGCCGCCCTGGTGGATCACGACCAGTTGGGATGATGGGCACCGGCTCGATTTACGCGTGGCGGACTGCCTGGAACGGCACGGCCTGACCGGGACGTTTTATATCGCGCGGGACTACCTGGAATCTGGCGAGCGCATGGACGAACCCGCTATCGCGGCGCTGGCGGGCCGTCACGAAATCGGCGCGCATACCCTGGCGCATCCCCTGCTGCCTGACGTCGATCCCGGTGTCGCGCGGCGCGAGATTCTCGGCTCGCGCGACTGGCTGCAAACGGTCACCGGGCGGCCTATCACGGCGTTTTGTTATCCCAGGGGAGGGTATAACGCCGCCGTGCGCCAGATCGTCGCGGAAGCCGGATTCGAGGCGGCGCGCACCGTCGAGGCGTACCGCCTGGATGCCGGGGACGATCCGCTGGCGCTGCCCACGACCGTGCAGGTCTACCCGTTCCCGCTGCGGCCCAGCTCAAGCATCCGCGCGCGGTTTCAGCCGGTCTGGCGCGTGCTGCCCCACCGGGCGCGGCTGGGACTGCCGCTGCTGGCGCTGCGAAACTGGCCCGCGCTGGCGCTGGCGCTGCTCGACCGCGCGGCGGCGACCGGCGGCGTGTGGCACCTGTGGGGCCATAGCTGGGAAGTCGAGCGTTATGGCCTGTGGGATGCGCTGGATCATGTGTTGGCGGCGGTGGGGCGGCATCCACAGGCTCGCCCGGTGACGAATACGCAGTTGGTACGCGAGGTGATCTCATTTCATGACGGATCTGCGGACGTTCTTTAACACACACAGGCCGAAAAGCTCCCCCGGCCATGTCGAGTTGGCCGCCGAACACACGCGCGCCGCGCCCGGCGAGGTCGCGCTTGATCTGTGCTGCGGCTCCGGGCGTTTGACGGCCCTGGCGGCGGCGCGCGGCCTGCACGCGGTGGGCGTGGATATCTCGACACAGTTCATCGGCACGGAGGGCGCGGGGCAGGCCGCGTTTGTGGTCGGGAATATGATGAACGTACCGTTCCGGTCGGGCTGCGCCGGGGTGGTGTACTGCGTCGATTCGCTGCAATATGCCGACGATCCCGAAGGCGCATTGGCCGAAATGGCGCGGCTGCTCAAACCCGGCGGCCAGTTGATTTTTTCCACGCAGAATACCTATAACCTCGCCGGGATCAAAAAGGCCGTCATGGAACGGCTGACCGGGCGCACGTGGTCGCCCTGGCTGGCGCACCCGGTTGAGCGCGCCGTGACCTATCCCTGGCTGATGCGCGCCCTGGCGCGGCAGGGTTTTGAGGTGGAGATCGTGCGGGGTCGTCAGCACATCATCCCCTGGATCAGCCTGCTGCCGGAACCGGTGCGCAGGTGGACGCCCTGGCCCGGCAAGTCGTGGCGGTCGCTGCAAGGGATCGCGCAGCGCATCCGGCTGCCCGCGTGGTACGAGCAGTCGGTGGCGGGGCATTTCGGCATGATCCTGTTTGTGTGTGCGCGTAAGCGCGACTGAGCCGCCGTCACGTGATGTAATCAGCCCGGATCGTGTCAGGCCGCTCTTGAAATCATCCCTAGGCGTGGTACACTACAGGAGAAACCCCCGTAGCTCAGAGGATAGAGCGCAGGTTTCCTAAACCTGGCGTCGGCGGTTCAAATCCGCCCGGGGGTATGATCGCAAAACCAGCAGAGTCGCGCTGCTGGTTTTTTGTGTGAGTGGGCCGGTCGTTGGGCCGCGCACAGGCCGCGATCCACTAGAAGAATTTTACGACCACGTCGTCGATGATATTCGCGGCGTCACCGATACGCCCGGCGGCGTGAAACAGGTGCCGGTAAATCTCGCGCAGCTTGAGCATGGTAACCACGTAATCCAGGTCTTTGGGCTTGCGGAACAGGTCGGCCAGCGCTTCGGCGTACAGCGTTTCCATGCGGTTATTGGTCGCTTTGGCGCGGACGGCGTGCGTACTGGCGACCCCCGGATGGTCGGCCAGCCGGTCCATCGCCAGCCTGATCTCGTCGGCCCCCTGGCTCAACAGCGCGGCCATTTCCTCTAAAAAGGTGTTTGGCACCACTTCCAGAATATCCATTTCGTTGATCGTGAACCACGTATCGTCCAGAATATCGTCAATCGCCCGCGAGAGGGTATGAATATCCTCGCGGTCGATGGGCGTGACGAACGTCCGGTTCAGCTCGTCCACCAATATCCGGCGGACCTCGTCGGCCTGTTTTTCGAGTTCCTGGACGCGGCGCGCATTCTTTTTGTTGGGTTTTTTCATATAATCCGCCAGCGCTTGAGAGCCTTCGACGCTCAACGCGCATTGTTGGCGCAGCCGGAGCAGGAATTGGTCCGGTTTGCGCTTCAACCGCTCGCGGATTCGTTGCGGGATTTGTTTAAGCAGGCGAATGATGCGGTCGATCATGCGGCGGTTTCCTCGATTGGCATAGAATAGGTAAAATTCACTTAAACAAGGTAAAATAATTTTAACGTTATTTGACGGTTTGTGCCATGACGAGTTTTCGCACATGAACCAGTGGTGTGACCATGTGCGTGTCCTGAGAAGGGGAAAACAATCACGTGTCATTTGAAGCCGTTTTGTTGGTGACAATTGCGCTGGCTTTTGGGTTTTTTAACGGGTTACACGATTCTTCAAACGTAGTGGCGACGGTGATCTCAACACGGGCGATGCGCCCGCGCCTGGCGCTGTGGCTGGCAGCGCTGGCGAACGGCGTCGGCCCGCTGGTTTTTGGCGTGGCGGTGGCAACGACCATCGGCCACGAGGTCGTCGCGCAAGAAGCGATTACGCTGCCCGTTGTGTATTCAGCGCTGCTGGCGGCCATTGGGTGGAACGTGATGACCCTGACCTTTGGCATTCCGTCGAGCACGTCCCATGCGTTGATCGGCGGATTGGTCGGGCCGGTCTGGGTCGGCTACGGCGTCGATGGAATCCTGGCCGGTGGTCTGATCAAAATCCTGGTGACGTTGTTTGTATCGCCGTTTCTGGGCATGTTGGCGGGTTACTGGATCATCAAACTGTGTTATTTCCTGGCGCGAGGGGCATCGCCGCACGTCAACATCTGGTTCAAGCGCGGGCAGGTGGTCACCGCGATCACGCTGGCGCTGTCACACGGCACCAACGACGCGCAAAAGACGATGGGCATCATCGCGCTGGGACTGGTCGCCACCGGCACCCTGAAGACGTTCAGCATCCCGCTGTGGGTGATCCTCACCAGCGCCGCCGCGATGGGGGCCGGGACGCTGTTCGGCGGCTGGAGCCTGATCCGCACGCTGGGCGGCGGATTCTACCGCCTGCGCCCGATTCACGGCTTCGCTGCGCAGACGGCGTCAAGCGCTGTGATCCTGGGAGCGGCGCTGGTCGGGGGGCCGGTCAGCACGACGCACGTCGTCAGCTCGGCCATTGTCGGCGCGGGCAGCGCGGAGCGCGTGCAAAAAGTGCGCTGGGGCATCGTGAGTAACATCGTCGTGTCGTGGCTGCTGACGATTCCCGCTGCGGCAGCGTTGGGCGCGCTGCTGTACGTCGTGCTGGATATGTCGGTGTATTGAGCCGACCTGTTGGCAGGTGTGATTCTGAGCGAGCCAGTCGCTCGAAGTTGCGTTATCAGGACCTCCGAGGCCATCCTTGGAGGTTTGTTTTCGCCGACATGATTGCTCTCATGCCATCACGACCTATGTAGCTCACAAGGAGAGAGACGCATGTTCTCACTGTCCTGGCAGGCGATTGCCCTGGTGCTCATCGCGCTGCTGTTTGGATTTTTCAATGGGCTGCACGACTCGTCGAATGTCGTCGCCACCGTGATCTCGACCCGCGCCATGCGTCCGCGCACGGCGTTGTGGGTCGCGGCGCTGGCGAATGGCATCGGCCCGCTGTTGTTTGGCGTTGCCATTGCGACGACGATCGGTAACCACGTGATCGCGCAGGACGCGGTCACCGTGCCGGTCGTGTTTGCCGCGTTGTTCGCCGCCATTGCCTGGAACCTGATCACGCTCGTGTTAGGGATTCCGTCCAGCACGTCTCACGCGCTGGTGGGCGGGTTGGTCGGCCCCGTGCTGGTCAGCGCCGGATCAGGGGCGATCCTGCCCGGCGGCCTGCTGACCGTCGTGTTCACGCTGTTTTCCTCGCCGCTGCTGGGTCTGCTGGCCGGGTACGGCATCACGAAGTTGTGTTATTTCCTGGTGCGTGGTTCGACCCCGCGTGTGAACGTCTGGTTCCAGCGCGGGCAGGCCGTCACGGCGGTGACGCTGGCACTCTCTCACGGGACTAACGACGCACAGATCACGATGGGCATTATCACGCTGGGGCTGGTGGCGACCGGGTCACTGCCGGTTTTTCATGTCCCGCATTGGGTAGTGCTGGCCAGCGCCCTTGTGATGGGCGTTGGGACGTTGTTTGGCGGGTGGAGCCTGGTGCGCACGTTAGGCCGTGGATTTTACCGGCTGCGCCCGGTGCACGGCTTCGCCGCGCAAACGGCATCGAGCATCATCATTTTAGGCGCGGCGCTGGTCGGCGGGCCGGTCAGCACGACGCATGTCGTCAGCACGGCTATTGTCGGCGCGGGCAGCGCGGACCGTGTCCAGAAGGTGCGGTGGGGCGTGGTGGGTGCGATTGTGCGCTCGTGGTTCCTGACGATTCCTGTGTGCGCCCTGCTGGGCGGCCTGTTTTATGAACTGCTGGAAGACCTTTTTTAGCGGGGTGGGCAATGGTGCCCGCCGGTCGTATAATCTGCTGGGCTTCAAAGGGGCGGCGCGTGTGAGATGGCCGCCCCTGGTGATCAGGTTTGTCGAGGGAGAACGTACCAACATGAAACGGCGATCAGGACTGGCAGTGGTGATCGTGCTCGTAGTGCTGCTGCTGGCGGCGTGCGGCGGCGATGACTCCCCGTCGCAGACGGCGGTCAAAGGGGATGAGGTGTTCAGCGCTACGTTTGACGAGCCGGGTAACTGGGACGTTGGCACCCGCTCGGATACGACCGGCGAGCCGCTGTCCTCGCTGGCCGTGGTCGATGGCCGCTACCAGATCGATCACACGGCGGCGCGCAGCGCGTCGTTTGTGTGGGGCGCGGGCGGCCCCGCCGTCGAGAACGTGATCGTCGAAGTCGATGCCGAGCAGCTCAGCCCCGAAAAAGATAACCTCTACGGGGTGGCGTGCCGCCTGATGTCAGACGAGCGCGGCGACACCAGCGGCTACGCGCTGCTGATCAGCGGGGATGGGCATTACGGGATTGCCGAGATCAAAAACCAGAGCCTGTCATTTTTGCTCAAGTGGCACCAGTCCGACGCGATCCACCAGGGCACGGCATCGAACACGATCCGCGCCGTGTGCGTCGATAATTATCTGGCGGTGTATGCCAACGGGACATTCCTCGGCGAAGTCAAAGATGATGCGTTACGCCGCGCGGGACAGGTGGGGTTGGTAGCCGGAGTCACCGCTGACGCGGCAGTCAGCGTGGCGTTTGACAACCTGGCCGCGTACGACGGCACGCTGCAATAAACAGGCCGTGCCCCGCGCGCCATCAAACGCCGGGCAGCACGACGTGGTACAGATACCGGCTGGCGCGCCCCTCGTCGATAAACCGGATGCTGCCGTTTGTTTCCATCATGCGGTTTTCGTACAAAAAAACGTTTCCCTCCGCTTCAAACACAACCTGTAAGTCGGCCAGTGCCTGCTGCGCGATCCGCGCTCGTTCGTATTCCACCCGCGTAAAATCCCAGGTGCGAAACGCCAGCTTGTGGTGACTCAACGCCTGCGCCAGTTCGGTTTGATCCGGGGCCAACGTGGCGGCATCGGCGGCATCGTCAAACAAGAGCGTGATGTAATAAACGAGCATTTGCCCGCCCGGTTTGAGCAGATTTTTGAGGGTGCCGATCACGGTTGTCGTGTCGCCAAAATACAGCGTGTCGATGGCCGTCAGCGTGTCGAAACTGCGCGGGGGGGTGTCCAGGTGATAGATGTCGCCCACGCTGAACGTCAGGCGGTCGCGTTTGGCCTGTGTGCGTTCCTGAGCGATCTGGATCGCGGCGGCGATGTAATCAATGCCGTGCACGAACGCGCCCGTGACGTCCGAGATATATTCTGCGATCTGCCCCGTGCCGCACCCCAGGTCCAGCACGCGGCTGTCGGGGCCGATCTGTCCCACCGCGATCAACGTGTCAAGCTGCGCCATATCCGCGTAACCGTGCTGGCACAGGTCGCGCCCGTAAACCCGCCTGCAAAACGCGGTGCTGGCGGCGCTGTGCGGTGCGGCGGCGTAATAATCGATGTAAAAATAGCGGATCGAGGGATTCGCCTCGTGTAGCGCCTGGGCGATGGATTTCCCTTGATCGCTGAGGTGGATCGCGCCGGGTGTGATGGTCAGCGCGTCCCGCGCAGCCAGCCGCTCACATGCGCCGCTCCAATCGGCTTTCGAGCGCCGGAAGTACGCCTGACCCGCCTGTTCGAGCGCGGTTTGATCGGGTACCTCGCCGCGCTGCTGCAATTCCCACAGCGCGATCAATACCTGTTGGTCCGCTTCGGAGATCGTGTTCACTGCTCGCCATCCTTGTTATCACAGGGTAAAGAAAATCCCGCGACCTGTCACAATCGCGGGATAGGGTGTTTTTCAGACTGCGCCGCGCCGGTTTATTCGGCGTCGGCGGTTTCCTCGACGTCTTCCTCGACCAATTCGCCCTGGCGCGACGGCGGAGGGATGTGCCCGCCCTCGACACGGCGGAACTCGATCTCGCCGTCGTCGTTGAGATATACTTCCACCAGATCGCCCTGCACGAATTTGCCCTTGAGCAAATGCACGCTCAGCGGGCTTTCGATGTAGCGCTGCAAGGCGCGGCGCAGCGGGCGCGCGCCGTACTGCGGATCGAAGCCGCGTTCGGCCAGCAGGGCGCGGGCGTCTTCGGTCATCGCCACGTAAAGGCCCTGGTCTTCCAGGCGGGCGGCGATATCGCGCATTTGCAGGTCCACGATTTCGCGCACTTCGTCTTGCGTCAGCGGCTCGAAGACGATGATCTCGTCGATGCGGTTGAGGAACTCAGGCCGGAAGGTTTTGCGCATCGCTTCTTCGATCTTCTTGTGATCGGCGACCAGTTCGGGATCGTCGTTGGAGAAAAATCCCAATGCGCCGCCCTTGTGAGCGAATTCGGTGCCCAGGTTGCTGGTCATGATGATCACGGCGTTGCGAAAATCGACCGTGCGGCCCTGCCCGTCGGTCATGCGCCCGTCTTCGAGAATCTGCATCAGCGCGTTCCACACTTCCGGGTGCGCTTTTTCGATCTCGTCGAACAGGATCACGCGGTACGGGCGGCGGCGGACGGCTTCGGTAAGCTGGCCGCCTTCCTCGTAGCCCACGTAACCGGGCGGCGCGCCGAACAGGCGGCTGACGGTGTGCTGCTCGCGGTATTCGCTCATGTCGATGCGCAGCAGCGCGTCTTCGTCGTCGAACATGAATCCCGCCAACGCTTTCGCCAGCTCGGTTTTACCGATGCCGCTGCTCCCCAGAAAGATGAACGATCCAATCGGGCGGCGCGGGTCTTTCAGGCCGCTGCGCGCGCGGCGAATGGCATCCGCTACGGCGATCACCGCCGGACCCTGCCCGACGATGCGCTCGTGCAAAAAGTCTTCCATGCGCAGCAGTTTGTCGGCTTCCGTCTCCATCATCTGGCTGACGGGGATGCCGGTCCACTGCGCGACGACTTCCGCGATATCGTCCACGTCCACGACTTCGTCCAGCGTGTGCTCGTGCTGCCAGCGCTCGCGCTCCTCTTCGTATTCCTGCTCAAGCTGCAACCGGCTGGCTTTGAGCATCGCGGCGCGTTCGTACTCGGTTTTCAGGCTGGCTTCTTCTTCTTCGGCAGCCAGGCGATCCAGGTCCTTTTTCATTTCCTTGATGTCGTCCGGCATGGAATACAGCGCCACGCGCAGTTTGGCGGCGGCCTCGTCCATCAAGTCGATGGCTTTATCGGGCAGCTTGCGCTCGGTGACGTAACGGTGGCTCAGCCGCACCGACGCGATCAACGCGGCGTCAGCATACGTGATCTTATGGTGCGCTTCGTACCGGTCGCGCAGCCCGCGCAGCATCTCGATCGTTTCTTCGACGGACGGCTCCTCGACGTACACCGGGGCAAAACGCCGGTCCAGCGCCGAGTCGCGCTCGATGTGCTGGCGGTACTCGTCCAGCGTGGTCGCGCCGATGCAGTTCAGCTCGCCGCGTGCCAGCGCCGGTTTCATCATGTTGCTGGCGTCCAGCGCACCGGACGCCGCGCCCGCCCCGACGACCTGGTGCAGCTCGTCTATGAACAGGATGATTTCACCCTCGGAGCGCTGTATTTCCTCGATGGCGGCCTTGAGGCGTTCCTCAAACTCGCCACGAAACCGGCTGCCCGCGACCATGCCGCCCAGGTCCAGGCTGATCACGCGTTTGCCCATCAAAATCTCCGGGACGTCGTTGGTAGCGATCTTCTGCGCCAGCCCTTCGACAATCGCCGTCTTGCCGACTCCGGCCTCGCCGATCAGCACCGGGTTGTTTTTGGTGCGGCGGCTGAGAATCTGGATCACACGCAGGATTTCGTCGTCCCGCCCGATGACCGGGTCAAGCTTGCCCTCGACCGCCATACGCGTCAGGTCGCGGCTGTATTTTTCCAGCGTGCGATAGCGGGTTTCCGCCTGGGGGTCGGTCACGCGCTGCCCGCCGCGAATTTCCTTGATCACGTCCGCCACGCGGTCTTTGGTGACTCCGGCTTCCGCCAGAATGCGCGCCACCGCCGTGCGGCGTTCGCTGAGAATCGCCAGGAACAGGTGCTCGGTGCTGATGTAATCGTCCTTGAGCCGGTTAGCCTCTTCGTTGGCGATATCCACCACGCGTTTGACGCGCGGCGTGATAAAAACCTGGCCCGCGCCGCCGCCATAGATGGCCGCCTTGGGGCTGGCCTTGAGGACTTCGTCCAGCCGCCGCCGGATTACTTCCAGGTCGACGTTCATTTTTTCCAGCATTTGCGGGATCACGCCGCCGGGTTGTTCGAGCAGAGCCAGCAGCATATGCTCGGTATCGACTTGATTGTGCCCGTAGCGCTGCAAAATTTCGTACGCCCTGACGGCGGCATCCTGCGCGCGCTCGGTGAAACGGTCAAAACGCATCATGATGTTGTGTGTTCCTTGCTACCGTGTTATCTACGCAGAGCGGCCCGGTCGGGCCTCTGAGTGATGGTCGTTTTGTTGTATGTGCAGGGATGAAAAACAGCCCATCAAGCGGCTGTTTTTCCCTCACCTTACAGTCTACACCGAAAGGCAAACCAGGGCTATCAGAAAAACATTTGAAGCAGCCCGGCGGCGGAATCTCTTATGATTCATTAATCTACGCTATGCGTAGACCGGCGCTGGCTCTGCACGTAGACCCGCCCGTTATGGGCGCGGAACGCGCGTTTCGGTCAGCAGGCGCTCGGTACGCTCGATCAGCGTGGTCAGGATGGTGAACACCTCGGCAAAAGCCGAGTCGGTCAGGCTGATGCGCCCGTCCCGCGCTTCTTTGACCTGTTCCAGGCTCACCCACTGGTTTTCGCCGGGAACCGGTACCCGCGCGTGGACCAGCACCCCGGCCATGACCAGCGGCACGTAGATGTGTTCCAGCGACAGCGGGGCCCGGCCTTCCAGCGCTGCGACCAGCCGGGCCGCGTAATCCTGTTGTTCCAGCCGGTCGCCAAAATCCGCGCCGGTGTCAAATGTAACCATCGCAAAACCGAGCAGCACGGCATCCTGTACGACTGCCGGATACACCAGGCTGATCAGGTGATCGAGGTCGTCAATCACGCTGGAATCGTCGGTCATCAGGCGGCACAGGCGTTTGAACCAGTGACTTTCCGCCAACGAGAATCCTTGCTCAAGCTCCAGCCCGTCTTCCATGACGTAGGTCAGCGTTTTGCTGATAAAGATCGACTCGCCAGGGTGCAGCGGCATCCCGGCGCTGCCGAATACGCGGCGCGTGTGTTCCTCCACGCCCGGATAGAGCGCCTTGGTCGAGAGTGTTTTGGCAAAACTGAGCGCTTCGCCCGCCGAGGCTTTGGCCTGTTCTTCCCCTTCTTCCAGTTCGCGCATGGTCCACAGCGCTTCGTAACGCGGCTGCGTGATCGTGTCACTCGGCGGGAAACGCCCCGGCAGCACGTCGAACGCGACCTGAAGCTGCTGATCGGCGGGGGTTCCGGTCGAAAACGCGATCTCGCGCAGCACGGCGATGCGGAACGGCGAGATCGCCAGCAAGCTGGGTTCGTCTCCGCCGCTGAGCGGGCGCACGCGCAAAAACGCATCCGGTTTTTGCACGTCGATGTGCACGCGCACCGGGTATGCGCTACCCGGCCCGGTCGGCAGTTGCGGCGTGATCGGGATGTGCAGCAGGCCGCATTCGGCGGCGGCCAGCGACAGCGCGATGCGCGGCTTAGGCGTGAAAAAATTGAGCAGGTTACCCGCCGAGTCACGCGTTGGGGTGCGGATCGCCAGCCGGATCGCCAGCGGTTGGTTGGTCAGGTTTTGCAGCAGCAGCAGCGCCTCGACGGGTTTTTCCAGCGCCGTCGTCGCCGGGAAGACTCCCAGGGCGCATTGCAGCACGTCCGCGATGGTCAAACGCTCATCGCTTAACATGCCGAGAATGTCAGGGTAGTTGGCTTGTTCGCTCATGGTCTGGCTCCATACGGTCGGGGCGATCTACGTGGTGTCCAGCGCCCGCTCGATCAACTTGTCCGTTATGTCGAAGATAAACCCGTTATCGGGGTTCTTTTCGACGCGACGTTTGTCCACTGCTTTTGAGAGCATAAACACCGTTTCACGAATCTGCTCGCGCGGCATGGTGACGCGCGCGTTGGCGATCAGCCCGCCGGCGACGAGCGGCAGGTACGCGCGCGCAAAATCCAGCGTATTCTGCTGGTTGAGCGCGTCTACGATGTCGTCGGCGTAGCGGCTGGTTTCGTCGTGCGAGCCGAAGCTCTCATTTGTCACGGTGCTGACCATCGTGAAGCCGTACAGGATCGCGTCGTACACCAGGTCGGCGTACACCAGCCGCGTGATGAGCGGCTCGTTCTGCGCTTCGAGCGCGGGTTCCTGGAACACCAGGCGGCACATTTTGGGGAACCAGTGCGGCCAGGCCGGGCGCGGGTTGTCGGGTGTTGGCTCGCTGATGCCCATTTCCAGGATCAGCGTCAGCAGCTTGGTGATGTAGATCGCCTCCGGCGGCAGCAGCGGGTAGCTGCATGCCTGAAAGCGTTCTTGCGTCGCCTTTAACAGCGGCATGAAGATCGTCTCGCGGTTGATCTGCCGCCGGATGTTTTGCGCCTGTCCCCACACTTTCTGGGCGACGATGTAGTCGTCGCGGTAGTCGCTCATGGTCCACAGGCTGACCCAGTCGGCTTTTTTCTCCTGCAGCGCCTTCAGACTCGCCAGGGCAGGCGGGCCGATCACAAACGTGGTGTGGATGGTATGTTTTTTGCTGCCGGGTTCAACCGAAAATCGCAGCCCGCGCAGCGCCTGCATGTGAGTCTGCGCCGCCTCCGGTAGTTCCTGAAAAATGAACGCGCCGCCGCCGTTCGGGTCGCGCATCCGCTGCGGCTTTTTAGCCAACTGCTT
>CAYMTN010000029.1:0-3940 GCA_964393335.1 uncultured Anaerolineaceae bacterium | reverse complement strand
CCCGGCCTGCGTATTGGGCGAAGTCCCGACCGGCAGCGTGACAAACCCGGCCTCTACCGGGCGCAGCCCGACGCGCAGCCGCCCGCTTTTGGTGCTGAAACGGCCTTTTTGTTTCGCCAGGTCCCGGTCGGGCAGGTTCGGGGTCACCAGCACGTCTACGTCGATGTCGGATGCGTTCTGGATCAACAATATCAACTCAAAAATACGGCCTGCCGGGACCGGCGCCGGACGCACCGCGAGCGCACACTGAATCACGTCCAGATTCAGGCGCGGCCCGCCGGTTGTCGCCCCTAACAAATCAGGATAGTTGGTAACGCCATCTTGTGTGCTCACGCGAACTCCCTTCTAGCCCTCAGCCGTATCGATCACCATACGCGATTGTAACCCATAATTGCGGGGACGTCCGTTTGTTTCCGGTATAATGCAGGCAGTGAGTTTGCAGGAGGAGATGATGATCGAACGGGGCACCGAACGCCTGCGCCTGCTGGCGCTCTCGCGGGACCAGCTCGCGCTGTGCCTGTCTGACCCGGCGGGGCTCGAACGTGCGTTGGGCTTTCCCCTCGCGCAACCGGTGTTCACGGATGTCGTGCGCCGCGCGATCGTTATGAAGCTCGACAAAATGGCGGCGGTTCCGGCAGCGGACCATGCGTGGTTCACGTACTGGTTGATCGTGATTCGCGATCCTGAGCCGGTAGGCGCGGGGCTGATCGGTTTTAAGGGCACGCTGGAGCGAACCGGCAGGCACGACCTGCCGGGCGAGGTCGAGATCGGGTATGGCATCGCGCCAGCCTACCAGGGACGCGGCTACATGACCGAAGCGGTGCGTGCCATGATCGCGTGGGCGTTTGAGCATCCTGGCTGCCGCGCGGTGATCGCGCCGCACACGCTCAAATCGAACCCGGCCTCTAACCGCGTGCTGGAAAAAGTGGGGATGTACGCGTATGAAGAGACGGACGAGACGATCTCGTGGCGATTGGACCGCGACGCGTGAGGGCCGTATGCCGATCCGCCGCGCTTGCGTGTACAACCTGTATGGCGAAGATGGGAGGGAGATAGAGCGTGTTGTATCGTGTGTTGGGCGTGCTTATGCTCATCGGCGTGCTGGGTGCCGCGTGCGGCGGCGATAGCGGCGCAGATTCGACTCCAGCGGGTGGCACGCATACGCTGGTGTTGGCGACGACGACCAGCCCTTATGATTCCGGGCTGCTGCCGTACATCCTGCCCGATTTTGAGCAGAAATTCGACGCGGCGGTCAAGGTCGTGGCGGTCGGGACCGGGCAGGCGCTCGCTCTGGCTGCCAACGGGGATGCCGACGTGGTGCTGGTCCATGCCCGCGAGCGCGCGGAGGCGTTTGTGGCGGCGGGCGATGGCACGCGCCGGTATGACGTGATGGTCAACGATTTTGTGGTCGTCGGCCCGCCGGACGATCCCGCTGGGATCAAGGGTATGACCAGCGCCGCCGCTGCTTTCCAGCAGATCGCGGAGTCCGGCGCGCGGTTCGTATCGCGCGGGGACGACAGCGGTACGCATATCCGCGAGCAGGCCATCTGGGCCGCTACGACCGTCGATGTGCACGCGCCCGGCGACTGGTATCTATCCGCCGGGCAGGGCATGGGCGCGGTGCTGACCATGACCGGCGAGCTGCAAGCCTATACGCTCAGCGACCGCTCGACCTATCTCACGTTCAAGGGCGAGGGGCTGGCGTTGGAGGTGCTGGTCGAAGGTGATCCGGTGTTGATCAACCCGTACAGCGTGATCCCGGTGAATCCCGCCAGACACCCCGGCGTGAACGCCCAACTGGCGCAGGATTTCGCGGACTGGATCACGTCG
This sequence comes from uncultured Anaerolineaceae bacterium, assembly GCA_964393335.1. Classification (GTDB taxonomy): domain Bacteria; phylum Chloroflexota; class Anaerolineae; order Aggregatilineales; family Aggregatilineaceae; genus CAYMTN01. The sequence goes on along the minus strand of CAYMTN010000029.1, from coordinate 2,110 downwards.
CTGGATACGCAGCGTTTGATCGCCTCGTTCACGGTCGAGGGCCAGCAGCTCTTTGCGCCCAATTCAGCAGCCTGGCACGCCGCACAGCCCGGCTAACACGGGAGGTTGTCTCATTCAGACCATTTTCGAGGCGCTCAAAGAAGCGCTGCGGCTGCTGCTGACGCTCGATTCGTCGGTGGTGGCGATCATGCTGCGATCCCTGCAGGTGACGCTCAGCGCGCTGCTGTTGAGTATGGCACTGGGCATCCCCGCCGGAACGGCATTGGCGCTGGTACGTTTTCGCGGCCAGCGAATCGTGGCGGCGCTGGTGTATACTGGGATGGGGTTTCCGCCGGTGGTGGTCGGGCTTGTCGTGTACCTGCTGCTCTCGCGCAGCGGCCCGCTGGGAGAGCTAGCGTGGCTGTTTTCGGTGCGGGCGATGATCATCGCGCAGACGATCCTGGCGACGCCCGTGATCATGGGCATCACCATGAGCAGCGTACGCGGCGTGGACCCGGCGCTGCGCCACCAGGTGCGCGCGTTGGGCGCGACGCGTTGGCAGGTGGTGCGGGCCATCGTGAGCGAGGCGCGGTTTGGCATCGTGGTCGGCATCGCGGCGGGTTTCGGCTCGATTGTTTCTGAGGTGGGCGCGGTGATGCTGGTCGGCGGGGATATCGAAGGGCACACGCGCGTCTTGACGACGGCGATTGTGCTCGAAACACGGCGCGGGCGTTTTGCGGTCGCGCTGGCATTGGGCATAATCTTGATGGGGCTGGTCTTTGTAGCGAACCTGATCATCATGATGGGGCAGGGCAGGCTGGATAGCAGCGCATAATGGCAGAACGATTGTATACCCTTCAAAACGTGGTACAGACCTACGGCGCGCGTACCGTGCTGCACATACCCGATCTGGTGATTGAGCAGGGCGAAATCTTCGGGCTGGTGGGGCCAAGCGGCGCGGGCAAAAGCACGCTGCTGCGCCTGCTGGCGCTGCTCGAAACACCGGCACACGGCGATCTGACGCTGCATCTCGACGGGCGGCAGGTGAACGCCGGCACGGCGACGACCGGGGACCGGCGGCAGGCCGTGATGGTCTTCCAGCGGCCCGCGCTGCTCTCGCGCAGCGTGCGGGCGAACGTGGCCTACGGGCTGCGCGTGCGCGGCGAGCATGACGGGCAGGCCCGCATCGACGCGGCACTGGCGCGCGTGGCGCTCACGGCCCTTGAGGACGCATCCCCGCGCACGCTGTCCGGCGGCGAGATGCAGCGCGTCGCGGTGGCGCGTGCCCTGGTATTGGAACCGCGCATCCTGCTGCTGGACGAACCGACCGCCAACCTCGATCCCTACAACGTGCGCCTGATCGAATCCCTGATCCGCGAGCAGCACGAGACGCACGGCGCGACCGTGATCCTGGTGACGCACAACATTTTCCAGGCGCAGCGGCTGGCGACGCGCGTTGCCCTGCTGCTGGATGGCGCGCTGGTCGAAGTCGCGCCGACCGGCACGTTTTTTGATGCCCCGCGCGATCCGCGCACGGTGGCGTTTGTCTCCGGCGAATACGTGTATTAACGCGGGTTTGCGCCTATACAAACTGGGCGATCTCGTCCAGCGTTTTTTTGCCGATGGCCGGAACCGTCTCGTTTTCCGCCGGGTAACCGGTCACCAGCAGCAAAAAGGGGCGTTCGTTGGCGGGACGTCCCAGGATGCGCGTCAGGAAGTCCATCGGGCTGGGCGTATGCGTCAGCATGGCGAGGCCCGCGTGATGCAGCGCCGCGATCAACAGCCCCGCCGCTATCCCGACCGATTCCTGCACGTAATAATGTTTGGTCGTGCCGCCGTCCGGCAGCAGGCCGTAACGCTGCGCAAAAATCACGATCAGGTACGGCGCGCTTTCGAGGAACGGCTTCGTGGCGTCCGTGCCCAATGGCGCGAGGTCGTCCAGCCAATCCTGGGGGGCGCGGCGGCTGTAGAATTCGCGCTCTTCCGCTTCGGCGGCCTCACGAATCTGGCGCTTGACTGCCGGGTCGCTCACCACGACAAAAAACCAGGGCTGTTTGTTCGCCCCGCTGGGCGCGCTTCCGGCGGTGCGCAAGCAGGTTTCGATCAGGCTGCGCGGCACCGGGCGATCCGA
>CAYMTN010000028.1:6458-34984 GCA_964393335.1 uncultured Anaerolineaceae bacterium | reverse complement strand
TTCAACTTCCCCGGCATGATCCCGCTGTGGTTCCTGCCCTATGCGCTCGCCACCGGCAACAGCTTCATTGTCAAGCCAAGCGAAAAAGTGCCGATGACGATGGCACGCCTGTTTGAGTTAATCGATCAGTGCGGATTCCCGAACGGCGTGATCCAGTTGGTCAATGGCGCGAAGGATACCGTAGACGCGATCCTCGACCACCCGGCGATCCGGGCGATCAGTTTTGTCGGATCGACGGCGGTCGCCAGGTACATTTACAGCCGGGCGACGGCCAACGGCAAACGCGCCCAATGCCAGGGTGGGGCCAAAAACCCGGTGATCATCATGCCGGACGCGGATATGAACACGACCACCCGTATCATGGCCGATTCGGCGTTTGGCTGTGCCGGGCAGCGCTGCCTGGCTGCGTCGGTCGCCGTGACTGTCGGCCAGGCGCGCGGTGTGTTCACCGAGATGATCGCGGACGCTGCCGCCAGCCGGGTGACCGGGTACGGGCTGGATGAGGGAGTCCAGATGGGGCCGGTCATCGACACGCGCAGCAAAACGCGCATCGAACAGATCATCGCGCAGGGCGAGCAGAACGGCGCGGCGCAGGTGTTGGTAGACGGGCGGCACAAGTCTGTTGGCGGCTACGAAGATGGGCACTGGGTTTTCCCAACCGTGCTGGATAACGTAGACCCGGCCAGCGATCTCGCTACCACCGAGATTTTCGGGCCGGTGCTCAGTTTGATGCACGCACGTGATCTGGACGACGCGATACGGCTGGTCAACGACCGCGCCTATGGCAACATGGCGTGCATCTTCACCAGCAGCGGCGCGGCGGCTCGCCAATTCCGGTATGAAGCCAGTGCCGGAAACATCGGCGTAAATATCGGGGTTGCCGCGCCGATGGCCTTTTTCCCGTTCAGCGGGTGGAACGAGAGTTTCTTCGGCGACCTGCACGGCCAGGGACGTCACGGAGTCGAGTTCTACACGCAGACGAAGATCGTGATCGAACGCTGGCCTTCCGAGTGGAGCCGCCAGTTCTAACCGCGCATGACTCAACCGGGACGCCTGACGATCGGCGTCCCGTTTTTTTCGGATGGGGCGCAGTCGATTGCGACAGCAAACGCGCCCGCCGGACCCGGCGTGACCATGATCGCCAACCGCCGGGGATTCTTTTTTACACCTATGGCACCACATCCAGGCGATAAACGCCCTCTCCTTCGGTAGCCGCGTAGAGGTGTGCGCCATCGGGCGTCAGGGCCAGCTTGTTCACCGACCGCATACGCAGCCCGTCGTTGATGGCTTGCCACGAGACGCCGCCATCGCTGCTGCGGTACACGCCGCTCATGCGGTCAGCAGCGTACAGGACAGATGGCTGCAAGGGATCGTAGAGGATGGCGGACACAATCGCTTCGGGGGCCATGCCCGCGGCCACGACCGACCACGAGACGCCACCATCTGCACTGGCGCGCATCCCACCAAAAAGCAGCCCGGCGAATACCCGGTTGGGGTCCGCCGGATGCACCGAAACCGACATCACCGGCTGCCCGGTCAGCACCGCTGCCCAACTCGCGCCGCCGTCGGTGGATTTCAGCAGGCCGTGATTGCCGGTCGCCGCGTACACCACCGCCGGATTCTCTCCGGCGACTGCCAGCGTCGTGACATTCGCATCGGCCATGATACCCGCGTTGGCGGGCTGCCACGTGCTCCCGCCATCGTGCGATATCCACACCCCGCCGGCGGGCATGTGCTCGTTAAACGTGCCCGCCGAGTAATAAGCTGACATGCCCGCGTAGACCGTCTGCGGGTCGGACGGTGCAAAAACAATCGTGCGCCAGCCTTTGCCATCTCCAACGTACTGGCCCACCGGCTGCCAGCGCTGCCCGGCGTCGAAACTTTGAAGCAGGATCGCGTTCCAGTTATTGGACGCCAGCACATGCTGTGGATTGGCCGGGTCTACGGCAACCGCGTTCCATTCCAGGGCGTAGGCCGGGGACGAATTGAGTCCCTGCCACGAAGCGCCCCCGTCCGCGCTGGCGAACAGGCCGCTGCGCGCCGCCGCGAATACCTGACCTGGTCCGGCAGCGATATCGCGTACCTGCGCGCCGGTATACCCCGCGCTGGCGACGACCCACGTGCGCCCGCCATCCGTGCTGGCGAAATTACCGCCACCATAGTTGTTGGCGAACAGGCGATTCGGATCGCGCGGGTCCACCTGGAAATCGATCGGGAATCCGGCCCGCACACCGGCGGCTCCCCAGCCGGACTCATCACCGCCGGATACTTCCTGCCACGTATGGCCGCCGTCGGTGCTGCGGAAGATCGCATTGTTGCTGCCAGCGTAGGCGATGTTTGGATCGCTGGTCGAAAACTCGACCGCGTTGATGTTGGCTTCACTTCGTACAAGCTGCCACGACTGTGCCCCATCGGTCGTCAGGTAGATACCGTGATGATCGTAGTACTGGTTGTTGCCCGTCCCCGCCAGCAAAATATCCGGGTTGGTCGGGTGCATGAACAGGCTGCCGACATAAAGATTATCGAGGCCGTGATTGGCAGGCTGCCAGGTTTGCCCGCCGTCAACCGATTTGAGCACGCCTTCACCGCCGGGTACGCGCTGTTGCGGGTCAGAATTGGCGGCCTCGCGGTCAAAGATGCCGGTTGAGAGGTACATCACGTTCGAGTCGCGTGGATCGATCCACACGTAACGCGCCAGGTTGCTGCCGCGCCAGATCGCGGACCAGTTTTGGCCGCCATCTGTCGTACGGTAGACAACCCCTTGCGTCAAATCGAACTCACGGCCCATGCGTTCCTGCCCGGCCCACACCCAGCTCGACAGTTCCGCCGACGCATAGACGACGTTCGAATCGTGAGGATCGACGGTAAAACCCCGGAACGTGATACCTTCATTTTCAACCACGCCGTTATCCATCTGCGTCCACGAATCGCCGCCATCCGTCGATTTGTAGATTCCGCGTGTGTTCTGCGTCCCGGCCCAGATCGTATCGTAATTATGCGGGTCGATGGTCAGGCAAAAGATCGGGATCGCGTCGGCAGATTCGCCGGTGCGCGTGGCGATGCCGTTGTTGGCCGGGAACCAGCTCTGCCCGCCGTCCGTGCTTTTGAAGACTCCCGCCCAGGCGTCGGTGACGTACATGATATCGGGGTTGTCGGGCCGCATGCGAATGTCATAACCGAGGCCGCCCAACGGCCCGCCCGTTCGCACCCAGCCCCCCGCTTCACTCGCCGGGGCAACCGGGCCGGGTACGACCGGCGCAGCGGCTTCGCCCGCGCCATAGACGAGAATGTCGTCAACATAGGCTTCGGATTCTTCGATTGTCTCGAAGGCAAAGGTTCCGCTCAACAGGGGATCGGCGTCAACGTATTCCCATTCCAATTGTCCATCGACGATCAAGCTGAGAACATCACCCCGCCCAACGATCTCAACCGCGTGCCAGGTATTCAGGGCGTGCTGCCTCTGCGCGACTGCTAACTCACCGGAGAAGGTGTCGGGCCAATATTGTTTGTGGAGATCGGAACGCTGCCCCTCGAACCCAATAAAATAACGCCCCCGGTCATTCAGCCGGTAGTTGAGGTGCACCCGGCCCTGCATAAGATTCAGCCGGAACGTGATCCGCCAATCTGTTCCGAAATCCTGGCCCTCGAAGGTGGCCCACGTATGGCCTACGCCGTGCAGCAGCCCGTCAGGCGTCACATTCCACCCGGAATCCAGCGTCCAGCCGGATAGCGCCCCGCTGAAATCTTGCTGGTACAGGATCGACTCACCCGGTTCTTGCGCGTGGATGAGATAACTCGGACTGAACAGGATGATGATGACGACTATCCCAAAGACGGTTTTCATAGCGGCAGGCCTTTCCTAAATGGTTTGCAGCGTTCGGAGCTTGAGCGGACCGGCGTCGTTCTCCTGCTCCCATTGTATACTGGCTTCATCTCGCCTGCCGGTTGAGGAACGCATCCGCCCCTTGCCACGACCCCAAACACGTTCATTTGACGACTGTAATTCATATATTTTTAATTATATAGATTTTAATCAAATTTAAATTGGCAATTTGACGGCTCTTTCCTAGACTCTACAGGGTACTAGAGTACCAATCCTGTAAGCGGGCGCATAGTTGCAGGATTTAGACCAATACACGACTCTTTTCCGCCGCTTTACCAATCCGGTTTTCACCCAATTTTCCATCCGTAGATTTTTCGTTCCCGTGAACGCACGAGATTCAGGGAGATATAACCATGAACGGTACCAACAAAGCTCTATTTATCGTGTTCATCATCGTTGCTATGTTGGTCGTCGCACCGGCGGCCTCAAAGGCTTTTGCCGAGGTGGATAGCCAGGTACACGACGATTCCGCCACCATGAACGCGCCCGATCCGATTGGTCAAATCGCACAACAATGCGGCGCTAGTGCGTCACCGTTCGATGGCAGTCACGTAGCCGACCTGTCAGCAGATGGGTGCGATCAGGCAACCGGGATCACGTCAAACGCTGGCAGCCTGCTGCCGGGGGGCGTAACTGCCATAACCGACGAACCATCGGCAGGGAATGGCGCGGCCCGGAATGGGACGTTGGACCTTCAAGCTGATGACGGGAACAGACCAGCATCCGTCAAACCCAATATTCCGCTCCCCGAACCGGTTGCAGCACCAGCGGACAACGCCGCTGCATCGTTATTCCTGGTGCCGAAGAGCGACGCGATCCGCATTCGCAGCACGCCGGTCGATGGACAGATTATCGATCTGGTCAATCTTGGCGAGGTTATCCAGGTGGTAGAGCCAGCCACTATCGCCCAGAACAAAATCGGCGTGTACGATCAATGGGTCGAGGTTCGCAAACAGGACGGCACAACAGGGTATACCGCCGCGTGGTTGTATGCGATTGCCAACGCGGTGACGCCGGATGTTGCCAACATTGCCGCCCCGGTACCTGTCGCGCCGGTTACCCCACAGGCTAACAACGTCGCAGCGTTGTTTATCCGTGCCGAAAGTGACGAGGTCCGGGTGCGGACCCGGCCTGTTGACGGTCAGGTGGTTGAAGTGGTGAACCTGGGTGAAGTGGTCCAGGTACTTGAGCCAGTCTCTACGGCCCAGGCGAAAATCGGCAAAAGCGGCCAGTGGGTCCAGATTCTCACCCCCGAAGGCAAAGAAGGATACACGGCGGCCTGGTTATATGCCGTTGACAACCTCGTTGTGTCACCGGTGACCGCTGTGCCAGCAGATACGACGACTTCCACAGCGGACCCGAATCAAACCGGCGGACTCTACTTACAGCCAAAATGGAGCGATATTCGCGTTCGTGCCACTCCCATTGACGGGCAGGTAGTTGATGTTGTCTCCGAAGACCAGCCTATCGAGGTCATCGAACCGGTTGAGGTTGCCCTGCCTCGCATCGGAGTCGATGGGCAGTGGGTGAAGGTCCGGACCGCCGACGGCATCGAAGGGTACACGGCAGCCTGGTTGTATGATGTGGCCGATATCCGCCAGCCCGACACGACGACGATCGATCCGCTCGTTTCCGACACGCCCGATCTGGGCCTGGTTCCTGATGCCGCTAACAGCCAGCCCGTGTTGACTGGGCCGATCCCGCCGCTCGCAAACAGCATCGCGGCCTTGAACGTGCCAACCGGACCATCGGCTGAAGAGGCTGCATCCCAGCCGGCGGAACCGGCCCCGACCTCTGGTGAAACCGTTGTTCAGTCTCCCGATTCCCCAGACTCCGGTGTGCTGCCATCGGTCGCTGACCTGGTGAACAACATTGTGCCGATCACGGTCCAGCTCATGGACTCAACATCGGTGAAAAGCGCCGAATTGGCGATCAACGGGTATCCGCTGGTCTCGTTCACCGAGGAACCGTTCGCGTACGATCTCGATACAAGCCTGCTCGCTTCCGGTGAGTACAAACTGACGTTCTCCGTTGTCAGCAATGACGGCATGGAACTGGCGGATGACATGTATTTTGAGGTGGCTGTAGACGAACCGCCGTTGGGATCGCTGCTGGCCGATACGGCATCCCCGCAGGTCACCGATCCGCCTGCGAGCGCCGTGACCGCATCACCCGATCCGCTGGCGCAACCGGCCAGTGACGCGCGCCGTATCTTGACCATCGACGGACAGGAACGCCCATTCAATTTTGAGTTCTCGGCAGAACAGGGGCTTGTGCCCACACAGATCGATACGACCACCCCCAACTCACTGGTGATCAATTCGCCGGATTCGCTGGGGGAAGTGTTGTCAGCGCCGTTTATCGCGATCGTTCCTACGCCGGTTCGTGATTTCCTGACCGCCGACCGGCCCACGCTGGCTGCCCTCATCATCATTCTGATGGTCATCATCTTGATTCCGCAGGGCTTCTTCACGATCTATTGGATGACTTACACCTGGAACAATCCGGAAGTTGCTGACGAATACCAATCCCCGCGCGAATTCGTTGAGCCGCAGTATTCCTTCACGGCCCTGGTGCCGGCGCGGCACGAAGAGTCCGTGATCAAGGATACGATCCGGACCGTTGACCGGATCGACTATCCTGAGCATCTCAAAGAAATCCTGATTCTGATCCGCGACGAGGATGATGACGCCACCATCCGCGCGGCGAAGGAAGTAATCGAGGAATTGGGCCGGGACAACATCCGGTTGATCACGTTCACCGATGGCCCGCGCAACAAGCCGAATGGCCTGAATAAGGGGTTGAAAGAAGCGACGAAGGACGTGGTGTGCATCTTCGATGCTGAGGATGAACCGCATCCTGATATCTATAACATCGTGAACACGGTCATGGTTCGTGATGAGGCCGATGTTGTGCAGTCCGGTGTGCAGTTGATGAACTTCGGCTCGTCATGGTTCTCGGCGTTCACCGTGTTGGAGTATTTCTTCTGGTTCAAATCCGGGCTGCACGCCTTCACGCGCAAATTCAACGTGACGCCGTTGGGCGGCAACACCGTCTTCTTCAAGCGGCACTGGATGGAGCGGCTTAACGGCTGGGACGAACAGTGCCTGACCGAAGATGCAGACATCGGCCTGCGTCTGACCCAAATGGGAGCCAAGATTCAGATCGTCTATGATGCCGAACACGCCACGCGTGAAGAAACGCCCGATACAGCGGAGAATTTCATCAAGCAGCGCACGCGCTGGTGCCAGGGCTTCTACCAGATCTTTCTCAAGGGCGGCTGGGCAAAACTGCCGTCCATGAAACAAAAAATCGTCGCGTTGTACATCCTGTTGAACTCGCTGCTGCAAGCGTCGATGATCTTCTTCATCCCGGTTGGCCTGTACATCGCGCTCACGCAGCGGATTCCCGTGCCGATTGCCATGCTGTCGTACGTGCCGATTTACATCCTGCTGGCGCAAATGGTGACCAGCCTGGTTGGTATCCGTGAATTCACCAAAGCATACGGCGAACATCTACCGATGTTCTTCACGCTGCGAATGATCGTCTACTACTACCCGTACCAGTTGATGCTGTCGGTGGCCGCGTTCCGCGCTGTGATTCGTATGATGACACGCCAGGGTAGCTGGGAAAAGACCGCACATGCTAACCTGCATCGCCAGAGCCAGCTCAGTGGGGTAGCCTAACAATGTTGATGCCAAGCGTTTTCAAAGAAGACCGTAAGTCCATGTTCATTCTGGCGGCGCTGCTGCTGATCGTGGCCGTCGCCCAATCCCAGAACATGTTCAAGTTCCCGTACTATCATGACGAAGAGGGGACACACATCGCCAACGGTTGGAGCGTGGCCGAACACGGCAAGCTGTCGCCGTACACGTATTCCTACGAAGACCCGCCCGGCGGCCCGATCGTGCTGGCCGGGTGGGACCTGCTGATCGGGGGGCCGTCAGCTTACGGGTTCCCCTTAAACTCTGGCCGCATTCTGATGCTGGGTATGCACATTGTAGCCACGGCGTTAGTCTATCTGAATGCGAAAAAGATCACGCGCAGCGAGGTAGCCTCTATCGTCGCAGCATTGATCTTTGCGTTCTCTCCGCTGACCACCTCCACGCAGCGCGTCGTTCACATGGAAAATATCATGGTCGTGCTGCTGCTCGCGGCGCTGTATCTGATCGTGGGCGAAAAACGCACCCTGATGCACTACTATCTTAGCGCGTTCGTGTTAGGGCTGGCTTTTCTGACCGAAGAATCGGCGCTCTTTTTTATACCCGCGTTCCTCTACATAGTGTACTCGTCGGCCTCTAAGGAACACCGCCGGTTTGCCGTTGTCTTGTGGCTGACCATCGTGCTGCTGGTGGCTTCTTTCTATCCGATGTACGCGCAGATGAAAGAGGAGCTGTTCCCCGAAGGTTCATGGTTAGGGGGCAGCTTCCCGCATGTGAGCCTGCTGGAACGGCTGAGTGATCGCGGGCCGAATACCGGGCGTTTTCTGAACTACGGCAGCGGGCTGGCGGCGGCGTTCGAGCAGTGGACCGATCTCAAGAATCCGGTTGCAGACCCGGTGATCATCTACATCGGTTTGATCAACTGTATCTTCGTCGCGCTGTTGGCCATCGATCACCGCGAAATCCGGCCTGTACTGGCAATACTGGTCGCCGAATTCGTACACTTGTTGTTCGGCGGTCCGGTTTACGTGTTTGAGGTGGTGCTGCTGCTGCCGTTTCTGGCGTTGGGCATCGGGGTGGTAACCGGCAAAGTCGAACAGGCTTTGGGCCGGATGAACAACGGATTCAGGTATGTTCTGGCCCCGGCTGCCGTTATCGTGATGTTGTATCCATTCTGGTCGTTCTACTCACACCGGCTGGATGTCTATACTGAAAATCAGGTTGACGGGCAGATTCAGGCGGCTGAATGGGCCGCTAACAACCTGCCACAAGACGCGGTCGTCGTCACAGATGATTATGCGTTTGTGTGGCTGCGCGAAACGCATCCCAACACGCAGAGTTATTGGCGTGTGGATACCGACCCGGCAGTCAAGTTTACACTGCTGGGTGATGACGTGTGCAACATCGACTATGTTGTCGCTACGCCGCAGGTGTTCGCGGATATCCAGACATTCGACATGGAACTGATGCGCCGGACCATCGAGCAGTCCGAAGTCCTGATGACATATCCTAACAACGGCTGGCCGGTTGAAATCCGACAGGTCCGAAAAGCGGATTGTATCCCGGCTACGGCCAGCATCGAGCTTCCCAATTGAGCGTGAAGCCAAATCGAGGTCATAAACCCATGAAGACCCGCACTCTACTTTTGAGCATCCTGGTTCTGCTCACGGTGATCGCGGTACCCGTTCTGTCACCGGCTGCCGGAATACGGACCGCTCACGGTCAAACCGGCAGCACAGCCTATCGTCTGGTGGGTTATTATCCGTCGTACGCCGTTTACGACGGATACTCCGTAAACGACATCAACGCCGAAGACCTGACCGCGCTGAATTATGGATGGGGCACCATTTCCGTCAACGGCCAATGTGAATCCAGCGATACGTGGACCGACACGCAGTATTCGTACCCGGACGATACGCCCGACCTGCGGCTGCGCGGCAATATCCGCCAGTTACAACTGCTGCGCGGCGAACATCCCAATCTCAAGCTCCTGTTCACGGTGGGCGGGTGGGACTATTCGGAGCGTTTTTCAGACGTGGCGCGCACGCCCGAATCGCGCGAACGGTTTGCGCGGTCCTGCGTGGCATTCATACGCCAGTACCTGTTCGACGGCATCGACATTGACTGGCGCTACCCGGTCAGCGGCGGCCAGTTCACAGGCCGCCCCGAAGATACCGGAAACTTCACGCTGCTGCTGGCTGAACTGCGCGCGCAGCTTGACGAAGCGGGCGCGCGTGACGGCAAACAGTACCTGCTGACGATCCTGGCCCCGGCCATTGAGTCGCTGTGGGAGAACATGGAACTGGACCAGATTCACCCGTACCTGGACTGGATCAATCTCATGGCGTTTGGCTTTCATGGCGATTGGAGCACGCTGGCCAGCCATCACGCGCCGCTCTACAGCAATACGCGTGATCCACGCGGCCCGGACGTGCAGAATGGCTACAATGTCGATGCGGCGGTGAGTCATTACCTGGATGTCGGGGTGCCCGCTGATAAAATCGTCGTCGGCATACCATTTTATGGGCAGACGTGGCGCAACGTGCAGCAGGGTGACTACCTGGGACTGTACGAACCGGCGGACGGTGTGCCATCCGGCACGCGCCCCGGTGGAATCCTGTACTATCGTGATCTGCTGCCGCTGCTGAACGATCCCGACTTCGTCAAGTTCTTCGACGAAGAGGTGAGCGCGCCCTGGATGTATAACCCTCAAGAGCGGATCGCCATCAGTTATGAGGACGCCCAATCGATTCGCGCCAAAGCCACGTATGTCCGCCAACGCCAGTTGGGCGGCGTTATGGTCTGGCAGCTCAACTTTGACGACGCGACCAATTCGCTGCTGAACCTGACCTATGCCGCCCTGTCGAAACAATAAACTGCGCCGTGCGATCTGCACGCGTCTTCGCGCCTGCGACCATCAGCCCTGGACGGGCCAACTTGTCCAGGGCTGATGTGATCACAGGGACCATTTGCCGCCCACGCAGCGCGAACGCCGTCACACGCCAGTCGGCACCCACGTATTTTTGACTTGAATGGATGCGCGCAGGAACTCCTCACCGGAACCCTGACGGTGATCGGCCCAATCGCGCGGCTGGCCATAATCGACCCAGGTACGCTTCAAGTTCGAGACAGACAGCAGTTCTACGAAATGACTGCCTTCCGCGCCGCCAAAATACCACATGGCGTCTACGTCTTCGTGTTCGACCAGTGTCCGGGTCAGGTGATCACGCGCACCGGTCACGATATTGATGACGCCAGATGGCAAATCGGACGTATCGAGTATCTGGTAAAAGTCGGTTGCGGCCAGCGGGTACCGTTCGGACGGGATGACGATCACCGTATTACCACGCGCGATGGCCGGTCCCACCAACGACACGAACGCCAGCAGCGGGTATTCGTCCGGGCAGGCAATGCCGATCACGCCGAGATAATCATGAGATGCAACGACCAGCCCGTGCAGCGTTGTTTCCTGCACGGTTCCACCGAATTTATCGGCCCACGCCGCGTAGGTAAAGAGTCGATCGATCGATAGATCGATCTCTTGCTGCGCGTCGTCCGCCGAACAGCCGGTCATGGTGGCGAGCCGCTGCCGGAATTCGTCGCGGCGAATGGCGAGATTTTCGGCGATGTAATACAGGATTTGGGCGCGGTTGTGCGGCGAACGATCCGCCCAGCCCCGCGCAGCATGGGCCGCCTCGACGGCATCCCGGATATCTTTGCGGTTGCCTTCACCCACCTGCCCGATTTCATGCCCTGCCGGATCGAAAATGGGGCGGCTGTAATTGCCATCCGGGCGCTTCTGTTTTCCCGCGACATACAGCTTGGCGGTGCGATCCAGCGGCGGCAGGCCGTCAGCGCCGGAACGTGAATTCAGCGCGGGTGGGAAAGCCGGTTTGTCGCTGGACCATGCCTTCAGGTCGAGCGCCCGTTGTTCGTCCGGCGTGAGGGGTCTTGGCCTGGACTGCCACACGGGGCGCACGTATTCCAGCAGCCCTTCTCTGCCGCCTTCCCGTCCGTATCCGCTTTCCCGGTAGCCGCCAAAACCAGACGCTGCGTCAAACAGATTCGTCGAGTTGATCCAGATGCTCCCGGCCTTGACTTTGTGCGCGACCTCAAGCGCCAGGTTGATGTTTTCACTCCAGACGCTGGCCGCCAGTCCATAGCGGGTATTGTTCGCCAGTTGAATCGCTTCAGCGGGCGTGCGGAACGTCATGGCAACCAGCACCGGACCGAAAATTTCCTCTTGAACGACCGTTGCGGCGGGCGAAACATCCGTCAACAGGGTCGGCGGGTAAAAGCAGCCGCGCTCCGGCATTGGGCCGTCAGGTTGAAAGATCGTCGCGCCTTCTGATACACCCAGTTTGACCCAGCGGTCAATGGTTTCATACTGGACCGGGTCCACCACAGCGCCCAGGTCGATGGCTTTGTCCAGCGAATCCCCGGTGCGCAGATGCGCCATCCGGTCACGGACTTTCGCCAGAAAACGATTGGCGATGTTTTCTTGAACTAACAGGCGCGAGCCTGCGCAGCATACCTGGCCCTGGTTGAACCAGATGGCATCGACCAGGCCCTCGACAGCCGCATCCTGATCGGCATCATCGAAGACGATATACGGCGATTTACCGCCCAGTTCCAACGAAAGCCGTTTGCCCGTGCCTGCCGTAGCGCGCCGGATGATACGGCCCACCTGCGTCGAGCCGGTGAACGCGATCTTGTCGATATCTGGGTGCGCCACGACGGACGCGCCCGTCTCACCGCCGCTGCCGGTCACGATGTTCACGACGCCTGGCGGCAAACCCGCTTCGGCCACCACTTCGGCAAACAGAAGGGCGGTCAGCGGGGTATACGACGCGGGTTTCAGCACAACCGTGTTGCCCATCGCCAGCGCCGGGGCGATTTTCCAGGCCATCATCAAGAGGGGGAAGTTCCAGGGGATGATCTGCCCCACCACACCGAGCGGCTGGTAGCCAGACAGTTCGGTTTCGGCAAGCTGCGCCCAGCCCGCATGGTAATAAAAGTGGCGTATCACAAGCGGAATGTCGATATCACGCGATTCGCGGATCGGCTTGCCATTGTCCATCGACTCGATTACGGAGAACAGGCGGGCGTGTTTTTGGATGTTGCGGGCGATGGCGTACAGGTAACGCGCGCGCGCATGTCCGGTTGTTTTGCTCCACGTATTGAACGCCCGGCGCGCAGCCTGAACCGCCGTGTCGACACCGATGTCGGCAGCGTCCGCCACCTGTGCCAGCTTTTCGCCGGTGGCCGGGTTTCGCACGTCCAGATACGTGGCGTTCGCCGGAGCCTGCCATTGGTTGTCGATGAACAGATCGAACTGGCGCTGGTGACTTTCCAGCCAGGCATGTGCTACAGCCGGTGACTCCGGGGCTGGGCCGTATTCCATTGTGTCGAGGATGTGTGCCACACTCACGATATTCCCTCCTTTTACGCCATCGGCATGTGGTGTAAAGCGGCGTAGTGGCCCGTTACATGGTGCGATAACTGGCGCTCGATATCACCCAGCAGGCCGCTGGCCCCGATCCGAAAGAGCGATGGATGAAGCCAATCATTTCCTAATTCCTCTTTTATCAGGGCCAGCCATTCAAGGGCTTGTTTGGCGGTACGGATACCCCCGGCGGGCTTGAAGCCTACCTTGTAGCCTGTGCGCTGGCAGTAATCGCGGATGGCGCGTGTCATCACCAGCCCAACTTCAAGCGTGGCATTCACCGATTCCTTGCCAGTCGAAGTCTTGATAAAATCGGCCCCGGCCATCATGCAGACCTTACTCGCCATCGCCACATTCCATAGCGGACCCAATTCACCCGTCGCCAGGATTGTTTTCATGTGTGCATCACCGCACGTCTGGCGCATTTCGCATACTTCGTCGTAGAGCGCCTGCCAGTTGCCACCCAAGACATGTTCGCGCGAGATGACAATATCGATTTCCCTGGCACCGGCGGCAACTGACGCGCGAATTTCGGCGATGCGTTGTTCGAACGGGTTGAGGCCCGCCGGAAAACCGGCTGACACGGCTGCTACCGGGATATCTGTCCCGCGCAGAGCCGCTACGGCGTCAGGAACACGCGCATGGTAGACGCAGACCGCGCCTGCCGTAATATGCCTGTCGCCCACGCCCAGGGCGTCGAGAATATCTTGCCGCACTGGCTGGCGCGCTTTGGCGGCCAGCCGCTGCACTTTTCCGGGAGTGTCATCTCCGGCCAGCGTGGTGAGGTCGATACACGTCACGGCCCGCAGCAGCCAGGCGGCCTGCCAATCCTTTTTGACGGACCGGCGTTTGCCAAGAGTCTCGGCGCGCCGCCGCGTAGCGCTCGGATTCACACGCGTATCACATACATACGCCAGGTCCAATGGGGAGGGCTGGTTACGATGGAACCCGGTTGAGGTCATGTTTTTTGCCTTTCACAACCATTCGCAGTGTATCAATTATAGGGATTAACCGGACGTGTGACGAACAGCGCCCCGCGAGGCTCAACGCAGGTGTTGGACGGCATCCAGCCCTCAATTCCCAGCAACCTGTCACCCCTGATTGGTGACATTTGACGCTGGTAGGCGGTTATCCAACGCGTTAATCTATATTCAGTTTTTTGAATACGGAGAACACGGCATGGCTGCCAGGTACAATACTGCTGCTGCACGCTTCAAAGCGCTGGCCCACCCCATCCGCCTGCAAATTCTCGACATGCTGCGCGGCGGTGAGATTTGCGTCTGCCACATGGAGACAGCCCTCGGCAAGCGCCAGGCGTATGTCTCACAGCAGTTGATGGTGCTGCGCGATGCCGGGCTGGTTGAGTCGCGAAAAGACGGTCTATCGGTCTTTTACCGGCTGGTGGATAATGTCGCTTTGGCCCTGCTGGAATCGACGCTCGGCCCGGCGGACGACCACGCGCCAGAGGCCCTGAAGACGTGCCCCTGTCCCCGCTGCACAGAAGCCGTATCTGAGGTTGTGCCCACCTCACAGGAGAGTTGACGTATGTTGAACATCAAAGTATTGGGGTCCGGCTGCCCCAACTGCCAGAAAGTCGAAGCCAATACCCGCCAGGCGCTTGACCATCTCCGACCGGAGGACGGCTTCGAGATCAAAAAAGTCACCGACGTCGTAGGTATCAGCGAGTACGTCCTCAAGACACCGGGGTTGGTGATCAATGAAAAGGTGGTCAGCGAAGGTCGCGTTCCAGATGCGTCCGAAATCTTGACGTGGCTGGCCGACGCGTTGAGCGCCCTGTAACCCGAATCACCGCATATCAACACAGCCCTGCGCAGGCAGGGCTTTTCTCCGGTTCATTTCATTCAATTTCTTGAATGTACGAGGCTAACAGACAATGGCCGTAAAACCGCTGCGAACCACATTTTCGCGCATCATCCCGACCGGGGACAAACGCAGTTTCATCCTATTGGGCGGCGCAGCCGTCCTGTGGTGGATAACGTTCGACAACCTGCAAGCCCTGGCGGATCTGCTCACGTATGACCTGCTCGGACTCGATGCCGAGGGCCACCTGGGCAGCTCGGTGAACTTCTTTCTCTACGATGTGCCCAAGATTCTGCTGCTGCTCTCCGGCATGATCTTCCTGATCACCGTGCTGCGGTCCTTCGTCACGCCCGACCAGACACGGCGCTGGCTGGGCGGTCGGCGTGAAGGAGTCGGCAATGTGTTCGCTTCGCTGCTGGGCATCATCACGCCGTTCTGCTCGTGTTCTGCCGTGCCGCTGTTCATCGGTTTTGTCGAGTCAGGCGTTCCATTGGGCGTCACGTTTTCATTCCTCGTGACCGCACCGATGGTGAACGAAGTCGCCCTGGTGCTGCTGTTCGGGATGTTCGGGTGGAAGATCGCGGGCCTGTACCTGCTTTCGGGCGTCACGCTGGCGATTGTCTCCGGCATTGTCATCGGACGCCTGCACATGGAGCAATACGTCGAAGAATTCGTCTACCAGATCAAACACAAGGGCGACCGCTCGGCGTTGTCGGAACATCCCCTCACGTGGACAGAGCGCTTTGAACAGGCAATCCAGAGCACGCGCGAGATCGTCGGCAAAGTGTGGCCGTACGTCATCGCAGGTATCGCCATTGGCGCAGGCATTCACGGTTACGTTCCCGACGACTTTATGGTGGATGTCATGGGCAAGAGCGCCTGGTGGTCGGTCCCTGCCGCCGTGATTCTAGGTGTCCCGATGTATTCCAACGCTGCCGGGGTGATCCCGATTGTCAGCGTGCTGTTGGACAAAGGTGCCACCCTGGGGACGGTGCTGGCTTTCATGATGTCGGTTGTCGCGCTCAGCCTGCCCGAAATGGTCATTCTGCGTCGCGTGTTGAAGATGCGCCTGATCCTCACGTATCTCGCCATTTTGACGGGCGGTATCATCGCCACCGGCTTTCTTTTCAACCTGGTGATGTAGCTGCCAGCCGTCGGGCACACGGGGATCGGCAGGTCAGGCCAGACACACGCGACCAGCGTTATATGTCTTCCTCTACGGGATTACCGTCGCTATCCCAGCCCATTACCGCGTAGAAATCCCGGATCATTTCTGCCAGTGCGACGGTTTTCCCCTTGGCCGGGCCTGCATCAAGCGGAGTCTTCAAAAACATATCAGGCAGCGTGTCATCCTCACGAGACATGCCGTAGGACAGGTTGAGCCGGCGTTCAGCGCTCACGATCCGGCTGCCAATCTCAAACAACCGGGCAGGCGTAAAATCCCAGCCCGTCACGGCGGATACGAGCGCCGCTTCGGGTTCGAGGCTGAAATCACCCATCACAGAGAGGACGGGCACTTTGCACATTCCTAACGCATCCAACACTGCCGAAACAAGATACGCATGGCGCACCAGCGCGCCCTTGCCTGCCGGTGACAGCGGATCAACAGCTTTTTCGGTGCCGAATGCCTGTCGAGCCTGTTCCGGCGTCCAGAAAAATTCCAGTGACGGGTAGATGCTGGCGTAATCGGCCCCCCGGTTGGAGATAGCGAAACTCAGGGCCGTACCCTGTGCCCCGCGCGGTTCATAACCGGGCAGTTCGAGGCCCTTGCTGTGATAGGCATACCGTTCTGCACCCCGCCCGATCAGTCGCGCGGCATCGCGCACGCCTTCGGCCAGCACGCGACCAAACCCCTCGCGCCGGGCAATCTGCTGAATCAGTGTAATGACGGCGTCGATATCACCCCATTCCAGGGCCAATCCCCCGGTATCATCCAGCGTGAGAATCCCGCGCTCGAACAGCTCCATCGCAAAGGCCACTACGCCGCCCGTCGAGATCACATCGACGCCCAGTTGGTTGGTCAGGTTGTAAAGGTATAACACCGCCTCAAGATCGTCGGACCCGATGCGCGGCCCAAACGCCATCAGCGGTTCGATGTCGGGACGGTCGCCAATCAGGCGCGCATACCGCCCGTAATCGATCTGAATCTCGGCGCGGCAGTGAACCGGGCAGCGATGGCAGGTTTTGGGACGCTTGACATACCGCATAAACTTCTTGCCATCCAGCCGGTCAGCGTTTTCAAAGCGTGCGGTCTGGAAATTGCGCGTGCCGAGCAGCCCGGTATCATGCGTCCAGTGGAAATATGCCGCGTTGCTGTACGTGGAGTACAACTCGTACCGCTCGGATTGGCGAATCGCGAGCGCGTAGTCGCGCATCCCCAGCGAGCCGTTACCATTCCGTTTGCTGCGCGGCGGCGGCGTATGCGCGACGGCAATCGCCTTCAGTCGTTTGAATCCCATCACCGCCCCGAGTCCCGTCCGCCCGGCGGCATGACCGTCGCTGGTGATGATCGACGCGAACCGGACGAGATTTTCGCCCGCTGCGCCGATCGACATGCTGACAGCATCCGGGTCGATGCCGAGCGCCGGCTGCACCTGTTGGGTTTCCAGCCCCCATATGTGCGCGGCGTCGCGGATTTCGGCCCCGTGCGCGTCGATCCAGATATAGACAGGGCTGTCAGCGCGCCCGGTGATACACACCGCCTGGTAACCTGCGCGGCGCAGCAGCGCGCCAAAATACCCGCCCACGTTGGATGCGCCCAGCAAGTTCGTTTGGGGAGAACGCGCCGCGAGTTGGAGCCGGGACGATGCCGGAACCTCGCTGCCGGTCAGCAGCCCGCTGCCGAGGATCAGCACGTTGTCGGGGCTGTACGGGTCAACCTCCGGGCCGACCAGATCACGCATGAGCCAGGCGTTGAGGCCCCGGCCACCCAGATATCGTTGGATGACCGATTCGTCGAGTGGTTTTGTCGTAACGACACCGGCGCTGAGGTCAATGGTGATGATGTTGCCAGCTATGTTCATGATGTACCGGCTGCCATTTTTGCGGATAGGGAAACGAATACTTCTGTTTAGGTTACCATGTTTTTTGCCTGAATACATCAAGCAATAATGAACTATGTGTTTTCTTATTGGACGGCACGCTCGATAATGCCATCCAGCGCGGCGATTATTTCGTCTGGTAAGGGATCGGCCTGGTGACCGGCAAGAATCTGCCGTGTTTTTTTGGCAGCGCGTTCGCCAAGCGTCGTTTTTCCAGCGGCCTGCCAGCCATCGATGTTTTGACGGTCGAACAGCTTCGGGTACCAATCCGCTCGAAAGTGCTCGGTCGTGTGCGGAGTCGCCAGATACTGCCCTTCCGCGCCGATCTCGTCGATCAGATCGAGCGCCAACGTTTCGTCGTTGACTTCGACTTCCTGCGTGAATCGTTTGATCCAGCCAATAATTTCGTCACACACCACCAGGTGGGATAACGAAGCCGTCATGCCTGATGCCAGATAACCGACATCGTGAATCAGATTTGCGCCGCTCAATGTCTCCGTCAACAGAGTCAGGGCCGCTTCGGCGGCGGCCTGCTCATCGGGCAGCTTGGAGTCGCTTCCCCCACCCAGCCCGAACATAGGCATCTTGTAGAAATGCGCCATTTCCATGAACAAGACGCGATTTTCCGGGGCCGCATAGGAACCAACCAACGTGCGCATGTCAACCGTATCATTCGTGCCACCGCTGATGATGATAGGCGCGCCTTCTCGCTTTAGCTGTGACAGCACAACGCCAACCAGCTCACCCGCATTTGCCAGGGCGATTGCACCGGCTGCGGTTACGGGACCGTTGAGACCGCGCAAGACGACCGGCACATACGTGAATGGTAAGCCCTTCTCGGCCAGGAAAAGCAGTTTTTGCAGCGACTCCTGGTTGTGCCGCAGCGGTCCCGTCACATTGATATAACACGCCGTGATCGGATTCAGCCGCAGCGCCTCATCGCCGCCCACGACCAGGGATGCCATCGCAACCGCATCGACGGTGCTGGGAAAATCGGTCGTGACAAAAATACTCGGCTTGGTGCTGTTGGCGAGCATTTCGCGCATTTGATAACGACCCAGCGCCATCTGGTTCACATCCGACGCCAGACAGAACGACATCGTGAAGTCGATGTTTGGCAGCGCATCACACAGACGCACCCCGTCACTACAGTCTTGCAGGGTGGCCGGGCGCAGTTGGCCGCTTTCCAGGTCGATAACATGGGGGCAGTCGGAGCCGGGACCGTAAAACACGTTGTACCCTTCCAACGGCATCATGCGCGTACCATTCCGATCACATAACGTGATTCGTTTCGGTGCCAGATTCAAGGCCCATTCGACACGATACGACGGGATTCGTATCCGCCCATCCGCCGAAGGCGAAATCCCCGCTTGTTTGAGCAGGTCAATGGCTTCGTCATCGTGCAGATAGACGCCGGTTCGCTCCAGGATTTCCAGGCTGGCGTTGTGAATCCGCTGCAATTGATCGTCGGAAAGCTTGCGGAAATAGGGGGATCGGCGGGTTGTTGGATGGTAACGCTGCATCGCCTCGATTTCTCCTGTGTGGGGAAAGAAAACTCGGTCACGTGATAGGTGATGATCACCCGATTATAACACCGCCAGGCCACAGGACAGCCGGTCAATTCCCACCGCGCCGCAGACGGGCAAAAAAAGACGCCCTGGATTCGTATAACCTGATGCCAGACGGTATCACGAGGAGAGAAACATGTTGACTCGCCCCAAGATAATGATCGTGGTCGCGTTTGTCTCGCTGATCGGCTTTGGGCCGACCGCTCGCGCCACAGTCGGCTCCAACAGCACATGGACCAAATATTACAGTGGCAGCCATAGCACCATCGCCGCCAATGTCCTGCCCGCCGATGACGGCGGGTACTTCATCGTTGGCGTAACGAATCTTGACTTCAACACGGGGATACCCGCCGGGGATGTGTATTTGTTCAGGACGGACGCTGACGGCAACGTCCTATGGGGAAAAACCTACGGGGGCAGCGGGCAGGATGCTGGCGGCTCAGTCATCCCGATGAGCGATGGAAACCTGTTGATCGTAGGTTACACGACATCATTCGGTGACGGGGACATGGACGCCTACCTGATCAAAGTGGATCAGGAAGGCAATGAACTGTGGTCCAGGACCTATGGCGGACCTCTTGACGAAATGGTCGGCGGTGCGGCGCAGACCGCCGATGGTGGCTATCTCGTCGGCGGCAACATCGTGGACCCTGACGACCTCATCGCTGACCCCGGCGCGGCGGGGTATGCGGGGTTCGCGGGACGCAGCAATCTGGTCCTGTTCAAGATCGACGCCGACGGCAATGAACTCTGGTCACATACGTACGCCAGCGATGATAATATCCTGGCGAGCAGCGGGATTCCGACGTTGGATGGCGGCTTGCTTGCCCTGGCGACCGTGATGTACTACCCCGCCGACGACGACGATTTGCAGTTGATCAAATTCGATGGCGATGGCAACATCCTGTGGACCCGCACCTGGGACGAAAACATCCTTTCAGGGCAGGCCATCATCTCGACCGCTGACGGCAACTACCTTATCTCAGCCGGGTACTCAACCCTGGACAGGTCGAAAGACGATTTCTTGTTCATCAAAGTCGATCCGGACGGGAACGAACTCTGGCAAAGCACGTTCGGCGATCCGGACGTAGTCGATTATGGGGCCGAAGTGGCCGAGACGGCAGACGGCGGATTCGTCGTTGTAGGCGAACGCGTGCGGGACCTGTACACATGGGACACCGAGATAATGCTGGTCAAAATCGATGAAAACGGGCAGTTTCTCTGGGAGCAGACCAAAACCGGCTCGCATACGATGTTCGCCAATGTATTCGAGCACCCAGACGAAGGGTATGTCATCGCCGGATCGACGTTCAGAGGGTCCGTATTCGATATCTTTCTGACAAAAACGGACGCTGAAGGCCATCTTGAGTAATGGTATGCCCGGCCTCAGCGCCAACGTGTGACGCCCGGGCTATGAACAACCACGCGAGCGGGTCCGGTATATCAAACGTGGAATACGTGACGTCAAAGCGCTAATCCTGAGGGCGCTGTATGGCGTGCGCCGACCGCGCTGGCTACCAGCCTCACTACACCACGTTTGATCCCGGTGATGTCGATTACTCGTCTACCGGTTATTGAGCGCCAGCCTCCCTCACGCTGGCGGTGGTTTGGGCGCTGGCTTGTTTGATCGACTTCATCGCCACCACGAGCTGGTCCATAGCGTTAGTCTGCTGGTGTGTGCTGGCCGCAATCTGAATAGCCACGCTGGCGGCCTCTTCTATGATGGCCGTAAGGTCGCGGATCGCCTCGCCTGCCTGGCTCGCCAGTTCCATGCCCAACTGGGCACCTTTGCTGCCCTCTTCGGTGACCATGACAGCCGTATTGGCGGCGCGTTGTATCTCGTTGAGGATGCTGCTCACCCGGGTGGTCGCCTCGCGCGACTGCCCGGCCAAATCCCGCATTTCGCGGGCGACCACGGCAAAACCGAGGCCTTCATTTCCAGCCCGCGCAGCCTCGATGCTGGCATTCAGCGCCAGCAGCCGGGACTGGTCAGCGATTTCTTCTACGGCGCTGATGATCTGCCCGATCTGCTGCGTCCGTTCGGAGAGTGCCAGAATGCTTTTGGCGATATCGGATACCTGGCGCTGGATCGTCTCCATGCCGACCACAGTCGTCGCGACGGCATCCTGGCCGGTCTTTGAGACGTCCACCGACTGCTGCGCGGCAGTGGCGACGGCCTGCGCCTGGCGCGATGTCTCAGTGATCGTTACCCGCATTTCTTCCGAGGTCGCCAGCGTTTCCGTTACAATGGTATCCAACTGCGCCGTGTGCTGCTGCACCTGCTGCATTAACAAAACGCCTTGCAGCAAACTGCTGATCTGCCCGCGCAGACTTTCATAAATCGTGCCATCGGACGGCCCCGTCTCAAAGAGCACAAACCCGAGTTGCTGCTCTCGGAAGTAGAGTGGCAATATCACCGCAGACAGCAACTTGTGAGCAGATCGCAGTTTCTGCGGTATGAGTTGAAGAGAAGGGAAGCGGAACCCGCCGCGCGGCACGTTGACCTGCCCGCCATCGTTGTAAGCGAATATCAGGTTGGACCATTTCTCCGGCTCTTCAGGGAAATCGTACAGCGCCAGGTAACAGCCGGGAATGCCCAACTCCGGCAACCCGGTGGTCAGCGCTTCCACCGAATCCGTCAGGTCAAACGTCGTGATCAGGGTCTGACCAATCTCACGCAGAATCTCGGCTTGCTGGTGTGCTTGAGTCTCCCGATAGGCTCGCAGGCGATAGGACACTTCCGCGACGATTACGCGCGCCTGCTGCCACAAATCCTCTGCCCGGTACAGGTGCTCATGCTCCGACAGATAGGGCAAAACCTGACGGCGCTGCGCAGACAAGACGCTTTGCCACGTTTTCACGTCCCTGTTCATGATCACCGTCTGGCGTATCGCCCTATCCAGCGTTGACCAGAACGCCCCCGGTGACTCGCCCACCACGTCGCCGGAGAAGGCCTCCAATAATAGTTCTGCCCATGCCGGATCAAGACCATCAAATGACGTCCCCGCGGCTTTGATCATCTCCGCACAGATCTGATCCCGGCCAGCTCGCAAAACAACCGGGAGCGGATCGCCGGTTGCGGCTTTCTTCAACGACTGCGCTGCCAGCCCTACCGCTGCCTCAACCACCATCGGGTCCGGGCAGCCGCACGATTGGCGTATCACCAGCTCGGTAGGCAGGTTTTTCTGATAAGACACATCCTCGCCCCGCAACTGCGCAATGACCATTTCGAAAGCCAGAACGGCTTGTTCGTATACAGGCTGGCGCACCGAGGTCAACGGAGGTATGCAGTACTTACCCTTCTCGAAACCGTCGAAACCCGTCACAGCTACGTCTTCGGGCACATGAAATCCCCGCGCCTGCAGCTCGTTCAGCGCCCCCACGGCCGTTTCATCGTTGCTGGCTGCCACAGCCTCAAAACCAACGCCTGGGTGCAGCCCGCGTTCGTCAAGCAGAATGCCGATAACTTCTTGGCCTGAGACTTCATTCCACTCGGTCGGCGGGCTGACAAGAGCCGCATCAAGCGGCAGGTCATGATCGGCCAGCGCGTCGACGTAGGCCTGGTAGCGTATCTTTGACTCTGGATGCCCCTGCGGGCCGCTGATAAAAGCGATCCGGCGGAACCCATGCGCTTCAATGAGATGATTTATCATGTCGCGCATGCCCTGGTAATTCTCTACAGTAAGGCTGGGTATGCCTGTCAGGAGCAGTCCCAGACTCGCTCTTGGTAATGGGCGATACGTATCGACGAAGCGCTGCATCCTCTCGGAGTCTGTGTACATCATCAACGTGGCGCTGCTGAACACCAATCCATCCACATTCTCTGGGCTCACTAACCTGTAGAGCGCGTTACCCTGCGCCAGGAATCCGTCAGGGCTTTCCAGATGACTACCTTGAAAGCAGACCACGTTGACGTCATTTGCCCGGGCCGCATCCTGAATCCCGGCCCATAACGCAGAACCGTGAGCATCAATAACTGTATGCACCAAAAAACCGATGGTTGGACGCGTATTCGGCAGCCTGGAACGACCTGCTTTGACCGGCTCTGATCCGTTTGATACAGTTAACATAGGGAATCTCCATCACGCATAAGCGGGTATCGCGAGTAGAAGATGCTAGTGACACATACTTTTCGTAAGGGCGCGTCCAACTTGCAGTTGGGCAAATATACGCGCGCCATTTCCATTTTCCATAAGAACAGATACCATAGACTGTTATGTTCATCTTAAGCGTATTAAGCGATCGTAGCAAGCGCCAACGGGGCTTATTCCGTGTGGATCATTTTCTCACGGCCCGTTTCAGACAGAATTCATGGAAATTTTATTCTTGGCTTATCGACAAGCTATAAATGGTTGTACAATGACAATACAATTTCTGAATGGGCTTGAATGAATCGCAGACGTCGCCCGTCACGCTCACACGGTTCAAGTACCATTTTGTGACCCGCGAGCGAGGGCGAGGACGCAGCAGACCAGTGCCGTGTATGCCAGGCTATCGCCAAAGCAGTCGAGGAACCCATAGGGAGCAGGGATAATGGCTGTGTGTCTTTGCGCAACCGACTACCAGCAAGTCTTCACTCTGTTCCAGACACATACCGGGATGCGAGTCCTCGATGGCCGGTTTGATGATATCACGCGTCTGGTCGGTGATATCATGGCATCCATGCGCCTCACCAGCGTGAATGACCTGATGCTCATCCTGAAAAACACCGCTTTCACGGAACCTCTCTGGCAACTGTTTATTCAGGCCCTCACGGTGGGAGAAACCTACTTTTTTCGCGATCAAGGGCAGATTGATGCTTTGCGTTCGCACATCCTCCCCCAGCTTATCGCCGAGCGGCAGAAGACCGGCAATAAGGAACTCCGCTTGTGGAGCGCCGGATGTGCCAGCGGGGAAGAACCGTACTCCCTCGTGATGCTGCTGCATGAACTGCTGCCCGACATCGAGGATTGGCGCGTCACCGTCCTGGGCACCGATATCAACCTGGCCTTTCTAGAACGCGCAAAACGCGGCGTATACCGGGCTTCATCGTTTCGGAATGAAACGCCGGAATATGTTCAGAAGCGCTGGTTTAGGCTCACACCAGACGGATACCAACTCGATCAGGCCATCCACGACAGGGTGACGTTTGTGCCGCTGAATCTGATGAACAGCGGTTTTCCGCCATTTGATTACTTCACCATGAACATGGATCTGATCGTGTGCCGGAATGTGACGATCTATTTTGACCAGGCAACCATGCGGGACGTTGTGGGCCGGTTGTACCAGGCGCTTAACGATAGGGGGCGGTTGATGGTTGGCCACTCCGAGTTATCTACGACGATATACCGTGCGTTTTCCACGCGCAGCTACGAACGAGTAGTGTATTACCAGAAGGTCGCCGCCTCACAAAACCAGCGAGACACAGTATCCGCCTTGCCATCAAGCGCCGACCGTCTGCCAAAACCAACAGCTCGGCCCGCTGTCGTGCCGCCACCTTCTCCAAAACCGGCTTCCAAACCGGCCACAACGCCGGCCCCACGCCCACTCACGAGCGCTGAGGAAACTCAAGTCCGGGGCCTGGAGGTCGTGTGGTCCCGCGCCAAAGAGGCCGCCGACCGTGAGAAATGGGACGAAGCGTTGGCGCACCTGACCCAGGTGGAAACCCATCACATGTTTCGGCCAGAGTTCTATTACCTGCGCGGCCTGGTGCAGATGGCCGCTGAAAACGCTGATGAGGCGCTCTGGGCGTGGCGTCAGGCGCTGTATTGTGATCCGGCGTTCGCTTTGGCGCATTACAACCTGGGCGAGTTATTCGAGCAACGGGAGGAATATAAGGCGGCGGCGCGACACTGGCATCAGGCGCTGGTGGCTATTGCGGACCTGGAACCGCAGCAGCGCCTGCTTTTTTCCGAGGACCTCACGGTCGAGATGCTTAGGGGGTTGCTGACCTACCGGCTCAGCGTACTGCTGGGCGGAGAGGAAAGGAAGCCGTTCTAATGTCGTTTATTGACCGTTTTTCCGAAGACGAACAAGCGCTGCTGCGCGCGCGTGCACAACGCGCTGCCCTTACTTCGCACGATACGGGAGTCCTCGCCAGCATCGACACGCTGGTAGTCATGTTGGGCGAAGAATCCTACGGGCTGCCGCTTCGGGCGCTCACTGCCGCCTATCAGGTTACCGCGCCGCTCGTTCCCGTCCCGTGCACGCCGCCCTTTATAGCCGGTATCGCGAATATTCGGGGCCGCGTGGTCCCGGTCATCGACCTGGCAGTCTTGCTTGGCGTCTCCGGCGCTGCCACACCGGACCTTACGGCGATAATTGTCGTGGCTAACGAAAACATGACGGTGGCTTTCCGTGTCAGTGCGATTGGTGATGCGATCCTGGTCAGGGTTGGCGAACTCGTTCCTGTGTCGGGGCTTTTCGACCTAGCCAAGACGGAGTATTTGCAGGGCGCGCTGCCTGATGGCACCATTGTGCTAAACATGGACGCTATTCTAAACGATCCCGCACTTATTGTGGACGAGGCGGTTGGCTAGTGCTGATCCGTCGCGCTGAGGGCGACGAACGTTGTGGTATTGAGGAGATCATATGAATCGGCAGGGCGTTTTTAACTCCATTGAGCGCAAACTAACGGTGAGCTATGTAATCCTGCTGGTGCTCATGGTCATTGTGGCTGGCATTGGCATCGGTGGTTTGATTATTCTGCGCCACACGATCCAGCACGACCTGGATAATAGCACACAGATCAATGATCTTACTTCGCAGGTCGATCTGGTGCTCGCGCTCAGTCTCGTTGCCCTTTTCCTGGCGCTGGTTGCAGGTGCCGGGCTGCTCTGGTGGGTTACGCGTCTGGTCAGCAGGCGCGTGCGCTACGTCACGCACACGGTCGAAGATATCGCGGGCGGCAACCTGGACCACCGTCTGTCACTGGATGACGAGGATGAAATTGGAAGGCTCGCGCAGGCGTTTAATGCCATGACTGACAATCTACAGCTTATGATGGACGACCGGGCCGCACTCGAGGCGACGGTCGCCCGCTACATGACGTTTGTAGAAAGTGTGGCGAAAGGCAACCTGACGGCGCGTCTCCAATTATCCCACGATCAGCGTGGCCGGAATAAGGATGAGCTGTACCGGCTCGGCGTGAACCTCAACACCATGGTCGAGGGCCTCAGTGACACCGCCCGGCAAATCCGCCACGTGTCGTCAGGCGTGTCAGGCGCAGCAGCGGAGATTCTGGCAGCCACCACGCAACAGAATGCAAGTTCCACCGAACAGGATGCAGCCGTGACGCAGACAATGGCCACGGCAGAACAGGTACGGGCAACCGTGCAGCAGACCGCAGACCGCGCCCAGGCAGTCGCCAATGCCTCGCAGCAGTCGCTTGCCGTCTCGCGCGCCGGTCAGGGGGCTGTCGTTGACTCGGTCAACGGTATGCAGCTCCTGCGCGAACGGGTAGAAAGTATCGCCGAAAACATCCTGATGCTCTCGGAACGCACACAACAGATCGGCGAAATCATCGGCACCGTGAACGACATAGCAGACCAGTCCAAGATGCTGGCTCTCAATGCCAGCATCGAAGCGGCGCGCGCAGGCGAAGAAGGCAAAGGCTTCGCCGTGGTGGCGATGGAAGTCCGGCAGTTGGCCGAGCAGTCACGCACGGCGACGGCACGGGTGCGCGATATTCTCAGCGAAATCCAGCAGGCCACGAACACGGCGGTGATGGTGACCGAGGAGGGCAGCAAAGGCGCGGATAGCGGCGTTGCGCTGGTCGAGCGGGCCGGTGAAGCTATCCGCAACCTGGCAGGCACGATTGAAGAAGCCGCCCAGTCGGCAGCGCAGATTGCCGCCAGCACGCACCAGCAAACGAACGGGATGGAACAATTGACGATCGCCATGGCGTCGATCCAACGCGCCACAGCCCAAACAGTAGCCGGTACGCGCCAGGCCGAAGAGAGCGCGCGGCAACTGGATGAGATGGCGCGCCAACTGGAACAAACTGTTGCCCGTTACAGATTATAGGCGTCAGGATAGACATCACATGCCCGACTCAATGGATGATCTGCAACGCCAACTGCTCAAGACCTTCCAGGTCGAAGCACAAGAGCATCTCCAAAAGCTGAATGAAACGCTGCTGCAACTCGAGCGCCAGCCTGACGAAGCACTTCGTCACACCCTGTTACAGGAAGTCTTCCGCACGGCCCACAGCCTCAAAGGGGCGGCACGTGCCGTCAGCTTGACTGACATCGAAAACCTGGCCCACATCATGGAAAACGTGTTGCAGCAGGCGCGTGACGCCAAACTGGAACTCACGCCGGACATGTGCGATGCGCTGTACGATGCGCTGGATGCCATCCAACAGATTCTGGGTGGCGAGAGCGTCAACACCGAGCCGATAGGCACCCGGCTGACGACGATGGCAGCGGGTGCGCCAGCGCCGCTGCTCACGGCTGCTCCGAAAGAAGACCTGCCGGCAGACCCTTCCCTCGTACCGGGCGAGGAAACAATCCGCGTGGCAGTCAGCAAGCTCGACGACCTGATGGCTCAGGCGGGTGAGTTGATCATGGCGGAGATCAGCGCCGGGCAGCATCAGGCCGACGTGCATGCCCTGCGCGATAAGCTGGCCCATTGGCCCAAACTGTGGCGCGAAATCAAGACGCTCTTGCCGCGCCTGAATGGTGATGCCGGACAACGGCTGGCCGATCTGCTCTCTCACCATCACGAATATATGCAAACGCTCGTCCGCGACGTCAACGCCCTGGAACAGACTGTCAGCCGCGATACGTTGAACCTGAGCATGGGCATGACCCGGCTGCAAGACGAGGTGCGCCGGGTGCGCCTGGTCCCCATCCAAACGCTGGCACCCGGATTGCAGCGTGCGGCGCGCGATGCGGCACGCAGCGAAGGGAAACTT
Source organism: uncultured Anaerolineaceae bacterium (assembly GCA_964393335.1). Lineage (GTDB taxonomy): Bacteria > Chloroflexota > Anaerolineae > Aggregatilineales > Aggregatilineaceae > CAYMTN01. The sequence goes on along the minus strand of CAYMTN010000028.1, from coordinate 6,667 downwards.
GTCGCTTTCGCGTTGGATGGCGGCGAAGTGGAACTGGACAAAAAAGTCCTGGAGACACTCAAGGACCCCTTGCTGCACCTGCTTCGGAATGCGGTCATTCATGGCATCGAAATGCCAGAGACGCGCACAGATGCCGGAAAGCCTGCCGAGGGGCAGGTAAGCTTGATCGTCCGGCAGCAGGGCAGCGAAGTTCATATCGCGGTGCGCGA